>JBIKWU010000124.1:0-10904 GCA_044356115.1 Burkholderiaceae bacterium | reverse complement strand
GCCGTCACGCACGTCGAGCGCGTGGAAGGCGGCCTGCGTGCCGGTCTCGCGCAATGCCGCCACGCAGGCCTCGCCGCCGGCGACGTCCTGATCGGCCACGACCACGCTCGCGCCTGCCCTGGCAAACCGCTCGGCCGCAGCGCGGCCGATCCCGGACGCCCCACCCGTGACCAGTGCCACCCGTCCTTCGAATGCGTTCACGATTCCTCCTTCTGTCGTGGCAAGCGCACCCGCCTGCGAGAAGGCCAGGCCGCACGACACTTCCGCCAAGGATATTCCGACAAACGCGAAGGCGCGCTGGCGGGACCGGGCCGCGCGATCAAGAATGGCCTGACACGCACCGGCCGCCGAGCGCGGCATCCTCCCGGGGGCCCCGCCCATGCAACGACGCAACCGCCCGCTCGACGGGGTCCTGGTGATCGATCTCGGGCAGGTCTACCAGGGACCGTATGCGACCTTCCTCATGGCCAAGGCGGGCGCCACGGTCATCAAGGTCGAGCCGCCCGATGGCGAGCCGGTCCGGCAGCGCGAGGCGGTCAGCAAGGGTTCCGGTGTGCCGTTCGCGCTGCTGAACGGGCACAAGCAATGCATGACGCTCGACCTCAAGACCGAGCAGGGCCGCGAGATCCTCAAGGCACTGGCTGGCCGCGCGGACGTGCTGCTCGAGAACTACGCACCGGGCGTGATGGACCGCCTCGGTGTGGGCTGGTCGGTGCTGCATGCACTCAACCCGCGCCTTGTCTATGCGTCCGGTTCCGGCTACGGGCTGTCCGGGCCCGACTGCGACCGGCTCGCGATGGACGTCACCGTGCAGGCCTCGTCCGGCATGATGAGCGTGACGGGCTTCCCCGAGGGGCCGCCGGTGAAGGCCGGCCCCGCGGTCGTCGATTTCCTCAGCGGCACCCACCTGTACGCCGGCGTCCTCACCGCGCTCTACGAGCGCCACTTCACCGGCACGGGGCGGCTGGTCGAGGTCGCGATGCAGGAGACCGTCTACCCCACGCTCGCGTCGAACCTGACCTTCCTCTACGACCACGGCGAGGTGCCGCCGCGCACCGGCAACCAGCACGGCGGGCGTTCGGCCGCGCCGTACAACGTCTACGCGGCAAGCGACGGCCATGTCGCGATCATCGGCGTGAAGGACTCGCACTGGACCGGGCTGCTCGCGGCGATGGGCCGGCAAGACCTTGCCGACGATCGCCGGTTCTCGACCAAGGTCGAGCGTGTGCGCCACATCGACGAGACCGACGAGATCGTCTCGGCCTGGATGCGCGAGCTCACCCGCGAGCAGGCGTGCGCCCTGCTCGCGCGCCATGAGGTGCCGCACGCGCCGGTGCGCGATGTGGTCGAGGTGACCAACGACCCGCACCTGCACGCGCGCGGCTTCCTCGAGTGGATCGATCACCCGCAGTACGGCCGCGTGGCGATCGCCGACAGCCCCTTGCGGCTGCACGGCGCCGATCGGCTGCCGGCGGCGCCTTCGTCACCGCTGGGCGCGGATACCGAGCAGGTGATGAGCACCGTGCTGGGCGCCAGCCCCGAGGAGGTGCGCCGATGGCGCGAGGCCGGCGCCTTCGGCAGCCCGAAGCGACGTTGAGCGCCGATCCCGGCGCATTTGCCCGAAAGGAGACCCACCATGCAGGAACGCGTCGTCGACATCGCTACCCGCGACGGAAAGATGAACACCTACGTCTTTCACCCGGACGGCCCGGGGCCGCACCCCGTCGTCATCCACTACATGGACTCGGTGGGCGTGCGCGAGGAGCTCTCCGACATGTGCCGGCGCCTCGCGACCGTCGGCTACTACGTCCTGCTGCCCAATCTCTACTACCGCAAGGTGCGCTGCGTCGATCTCGATGCCAACCGGCTTCGCGACCCGGCCTACGCCGAGAAGCTCGAGCTGATGTGGACGCTCAACCGCAGCCTGAGCAACACGATGATCGTCGAGGACACCGAGGCCCTGCTGTCGTTCATCGACGCCGACCCGGTGGCCCGCTCGGAGCGCATCGGGGTCGTCGGCTACTGCCTCAGCGGTCGGCTGGTGTATCGCGTGGCGGGCGCCTATCCCGAGCGCATCGCCGCATCGGCGTCGATCTACGGCGCGCGCCTGGTCACCGACCTGCCAGACTCGGCGCACCTGCTCACCGACCGGATCAAGGGCGAGATGTACTTCGCCTGCGCCGACCATGACGACTACGTCACCCGCGCCGACCTCGAACTCATCGACACGCTGATGAAGCGCCACGGGATACGCGGCGGCATCGAGTTCTACCCAGGGTCGCATCACGGCTTCGCCTTTCCGTGCCGTCGCCTCTACGACAAGCCGTCATCGGAGCGGCACTGGGAGCGCCTGTTCGATCTCTTCCGCCGCAACGTGTGGTGAGCCCGATGCACGGCCCTGTCGATTCCCGTCGCCGCCGGCTCGCGGCCGCCGGTCTCGCCACGCTCGTCTTGCCGGGCCTGCCTGCATCGATCGCGCATGCCCAGGCCTGGCCCTCGCCGGGCATCACCCTGGACTGAGGTCACGACCCATGCCTGCCATGCTCTTCACCCCGATCGACCTGCGCGAGATCAGCTTGCGCAACCGGATCGTCGTGCCGCCGCTGCACCAGTACTCGGCGCAGGACGGACTGCCAACCGACTGGCACCTGATGCACCTGGGTCGCTTCGCCGCGGGCGGCGCGGGCCTGGTCTTCGTCGAGTCGACCAAGGTGGAGCGGCGCGGGCGCGGCACGCTGGGCGATCTCGCGCTCTGGGACGACACCTTCATCGCGCCGATGGCCCGGCTGGCCGCCTTCATCCGCGCCCAGGGCGCCACCCCCGGGCTGCAACTCGGCCACACCGGGCGCAAGGGGCGCACCGCTCGGCCCTGGGAGGGCGACGGGCCCATGCCGCGCACCGATGACAACGCCAGCGAATGGGACACCTGGGACCTCGTCGGGCCGAGCGCGCAGTCGTACGGCGAGGGCTGGCCAGTGCCGCGCGCTCTCGAGACCCAAGAGATCGCCACGCTGATCGACGCCTGGGGCCAGGCCGCCCGGCGTGCCGATGAAGCGGGATTCGATGTGCTCGAGATCCACGCGGCCCATGGCTACCTCATCCACCAGTTCCTGTCGCCCGAAGCGAACCAGCGCAACGACGCCTATGGCGGCTCCGAGGCCGGGCGCATGCGACTGGCGATCGAGATCGTGGAGAGCGTGCGCGCGCACTGGCCCGCGCGCAAGCCGCTGTTCATGCGGCTGTCGATCGAGGACGACGCGGGCTGGGGCCCCGCGCAGAACATCGCGCTGGCGCGAATCCTCAAGGACAAGGGCGTCGACGTCATCGACTGCACCTCGGGCGGCCTCTCCAGTCGCGTACCTACCCTGTACCGATCACTGCGCTACGGCTATCAGGTGGGCTTCGCCGAACAGGTACGACGCGGCGCCGGGATCGCCACGATGGCGGTCGGGCTGATCATTCACGGCGACCAGGCCGAGCGGATCCTCCAGGCGGGGCAGGCCGACGTGATCGGCGTCGGGCGCGAGATCATGAACAACCCGAACTGGCCGATGGACGCGGCTCACAAGATGGGGCTAGCGGACGCCTTCGATCAGGTTCCCCGGCAGACCGGCTACTGGCTGGCAGCGCGTGCCCGGCGCGGGTTCGGCTGCCCGCCGTCGACCTGGCAGGCGGGGCTGGGCGAGTCCGCCGAGGGCCAGGCCGTGGCCGAACCCGGCGCGTGACAGCGCGCGGCCCTGACCCGGGCCAGCGCAGGCCGCTCAGCCCCGCCAGGGCGTTCAAGATGCCAGCCTGAAGCGCCAGACAGGAGACGCGTACCTCATGACTGGGGTTCAGACTGAGGGCCTTTGACTGATGCAAGAACCTTTGAAGATTCTTCTGTTCATCACCGGGATAGCTGTCACCGCATACCTGATGCTCACCTGGGGCAAGGTGTACTGGAAAAAGCGGCTCACGCTCTGGGCGCAGCAGCGCGGTTACAAGCTGATCGAGTATCGCGCCGCGGCATCTTTCGAAGGGCCGGGCGGAGTACTCAGGACTGAAAATCAGACGGCTTTCAGGGTCAAGGTCCGGGACTCCAACGGCAAGACCCGGACAGGCTGGCTGGTTTATGGAAGGAACTGGAATCCCTTTTCTCCAGCTGATGCGCTCGTGGAAGAAAAATGGGACTAGTGCCACCGGCACGAAACGCTCACCTGCAGAGACCGGCCTGCTCGAGCGAAACGGCAGGCTGGCTCGACCGATCACTCTGCTGATACGCCCAGCGCTGACACCATGCAGAGAGTCCTCACCCTGATCCTTTTTCTCTGCGTTCAACTTCTAGGGAAGACTCGAATCGAAGGCACGCGCCGGCCAGGCTGGCTTCGACAGCTTCATGACCCTGGGGCTGGCAGAGCTCTATCTGATACCCAAGGCGCTCTGGGAACGCTTCACAGATGAAGAACTTGAATTGACCGTCTGGTTCAATGCGAACAGCGAAGCGCTTGCATACCGATGGGCACCGCCAAAGACAAACTGAGGCGCCAGCGCGCCCGCGCGCCGAGCCCCCTGCGTCAATCCACCTTCGCCCCAGAAGCCTTGATCGCCGCCGCATAGCGCTGCATCTCCGCGTCCAGGTGCGCGGCAAACTGCGCGGGCGTGCTGCCCACGGGTTCCACGCCCTGGGCAAGCAGGCGATCGCGGGTCTCGGGCGCATTCAGCGCCTTGGCGGTTTCGGCGCTGAGCTTGGCCACGATGTCGGCGGGCGTGCCAGCCGGCGCCACCAGACCCAGCCAGGTGCTGCCGTTGAACTGCGGCACGCCCTGCTCGGCGATCGTCGGGATCTCGGGCACCGCGGCAGATCGACGAAAGCCGGTGACGCCCAGCGCCTTGAGGCGGCCCGCGCGCACATGCGGCAGCGCCGAGAGGATGTCGACGAACATCAGCGAGGTGTTGCCGGCCACCACATCCACCAGCGCCGGCGCGCTGCCCTTGTAGGGCACATGGATCATGTCGATGCCTGTCATGAGCTTGAAGATCTCGCCGGAGAGATGGTTGGACTGACCATTGCCCGCAGAACCGAAGGTGAGCGAGCGCGGGCGCGCCTTGGCGCGCGCGATGAGCTCCTGCACGGTGGCAACGCCCACCGAAGGATGCGCCACCAGCATGTTGGTGAGGTTCACCGTCTGCGACACCGGGGTCAGGTCGCGCACCGTGTCGTAGGGCATCTTCGGATACAGCGCCGGATTGATCGCATGGCTGGTGGCCACCTTGGCCAGCGTGTAGCCATCCGGAGCGGCCTTGGCCACCACCTCGGTGCCCAGGATCCCGCCGGCCCCCGCGCGGTTCTCCACCACCACGTTCTGGCCAGTGCTGGCCGCGATGCCGGTGGCCACGATGCGCCCGACGGTATCGAGGATGCCGCCGGCGGCCGAGGCCACCACCAGACGGATCGGGCGGTTCGGGAAGCCTTGCGCGCCCTGCGCCGACGCGAGGCTGGGTGCGATCGGCATCCCGAGGCACAGAAGGGCTCGCGAAATCCGTCGGCGGGAAGGTTGCATGGCGTTATCCATCATGGTTGGGGATGGAGGCATTCTAGCCACCTGGCAGGGCAAGAGCGCCGCGCTTGAGCCGCTTCATCAGGCCGGGATACAGTGGCCGCCATGTCAGCCAACCCCATCCTCGCCGAGGCCCTGCGTGGTGGCCTGGTCGAGTCGTTTCATCGCGGCTCGCTGGCCATCGTCGATGCCGACGGTGCCGTCCACACCGCGCTCGGTGACATCGATCGCCCGATCTTTCCGCGCTCCGCCGTGAAGGTGCTGCAGGCGCTTCCGCTGGTAGCCTCGGGCACCGCGCAAGACCTGGGCCTGAGCGACGAGGAACTCGCCCTGGCCTGCGCCTCGCATGGCGGCGAATCACGCCACGCCGAGGCAGCCGCCTCGATGCTGGCCAAGGCCGGGGTCGACGCCAGCGCCCTGGAGTGCGGCGCGCACTGGCCCTACCACGATGCCGCGGTCAGGGAGCTGGCCACCCGAGGGGCGCAGCCCAGCGCGCTGCACAACAACTGCTCGGGCAAGCACGCGGGCTTCGTCTGCCTGGGCTGCGGGCTTGCCGGCGGCCATGCGGTGGCCGCCTTCGTGCGCGGGTATGTGCAGCCCGAGCACCCGGTCATGCGCGAGGTGACGGCGGCGCTGCAGGCTGCCACCGGCTTTGACCTGTCGCGCGCGGTTCGCGGCACCGATGGCTGCTCGATCCCCACCTATGCGATCCCGCTGCGCAACCTGGCGCACGCCTTCGCGCGGGTGGCCACCGGAGTCGGGCTCTCGCCCGGGAACGCGCGAGCCGCGAAGCGATTGCGCCAGGCCGTGGCGCGAGCGCCGCACATGGTCGCCGGAACAGGCCGCTTCGACAGCCGCGTCATGGCCCGCCTGGGCGAGCGCGTGTTCTGCAAGGTGGGCGCCGAGGGGGTCTACTGCGCCGCCCTGCCCGAGGTCGGGCTGGGGGTGGCCCTGAAGATGGACGACGGCAACACCGCTCGCGCCGCCGAGGTGGTGATGGCCGCGGTCATCGAGGCACGGCTCGCGCTCGACGGCGAAGACGCCGCGCTGATGCGCAGCCTTAGCCAGGTGGAGATGCGCAACTGGAACGGCCTCGAGGTGGGGAGCTTGCGGGCGGCAGAGGGCCTGCGGGCCGGCGCCTGAGTGGGCCGGACGAGCATTGCGTTCCCGCTCCTGGGCCTACAGACTCCACCTCTGAGCGCCCGCCCCGTGCCCCTCACCTACCTCGTCCCGGAATCCGAAGTCGAATTCAGCGCCATCCGCGCGCAAGGCCCGGGCGGCCAGCATGTGAACAAGGCGGCCACAGCCGTGCATCTGCGCTTCGACATCCACGCCTCGGCCATGCCCGAGGCCGTGAAGGCCCGCCTGCTGGGCAGCCTGGATTCACGGATCTCCGGCGACGGCGTGCTCGTCATCAAGGCCCAGGGCTCGCGCAGCCTGGAGAGCAACAAGGCCGAGGCCATGGCCCGCCTTCAGGAGGTGGTGGCGCAGGCCTGCGAGGTGCCCCGAGCCCGCAAGCCCACCCGCCCCACCTTCGGCTCCCGCCAGCGCCGCCTCGAAGGCAAGGCCCAGCGCTCGGCGATCAAGTCGGGGCGAGGCAAGGTCGTCCTGTAGATCGGCACGAGGAGGGCGCGCGCGGCCCGGCGATCGAGGTATTCTTTTTCGATCAGTCGGGGCAGGTGTGCCGGGCGGCGGCACACTACCGCTAGCCGCAAGCCCCCCCGAATTCCGCAGGCACAAACCCGACCGCATGCTCGCCAACCTCGGCGCTCTTCTCACGCTCGCGCTCGGCCTGTTCGGCGCGCTCGCGCCCTCGCGGGTCGCCAGACTCGTGGGCATCGAGCCGTTGGGCGGCGCGGGCATCTCGGAGGTGCGCGCCACCTACGGCGGTCTGTTCATCGCGATGGGCGTGGCCTGCCTGGTGCTGCAGGCGCCCACCGCCTTTCTGCTGGCCGGGCTCGCCTGGTGCGGCGCAGGCCTGATGCGGTTCCCCTCCCTGCTGCTGGACAAGGGCAGCTTCCCGAAAGGCCTCGGCGGCGCGGCCATCGAAATGGTCATCGGCATGCTGCTGCTGTCAGGCGCAACCTAGAACCCCATCAGCAAGCCACTGCCGGGATGATCGCGTCGGCGGCCAGGACGTTCATGGCCACTCAGGCCAGCGCCGTCTGACCCAAGGGACCGGTCAACCCCACGGAAGGCACCACGCCATGCACCGTCGCCCCTTCATCACCCTTCCCATCGCCGCGCTGCTTGCGCCACTCGCTACCGCCTATGAGCCGTCCTCGGTCATCGACGCGGCGCCCGGAACTCTGCCACTGCTTCTCACGGTGCCGCACGATGGCGCCGACTTCCTCGGGCCGTTCCCCCACCGAAGCCGGGGAACAACCGTCCGGGACGCCGGCACCCGAGACCTGGCAGAGCGCGTGGCTAGCCTCCTGCAGCAAAGGCTCGGACACCGCCCGTATCTGGTGATTGCGAAGTTCAGTCGCAAGCACCTTGACGCGAACCGCGAGGCGGCCGATGCGATGGAGTTCGCCGAGATGCTCCCTGCGTACCGCGCCTACCACGATCAGATCGCGGCCTACATCGCCCAGCTCCGGAACACGTTTCTGTCCGGCGCCCTGTTGATCGACGTGCACGGACAGTCCGGCGAACCCGACACCACGTTCCTCGGAACACGGTCTGGTCTCACGGTGAAAAATCTGGTGAGCCGATCCGGCCCGGCTGCAGTGCTGGGGCCCGACAGCATCATCGGCCAGCTGGCCAGACGGGGCTACCGGGTCAATCCGGCGCCGGACGCAGACTCGCCGCGGGAAGATCCCAGATACCAGGGAGGCTACACCGTCGTCGCGTACGGGAGCCACCGGTCAGAGGGCATCGATGCCATGCAGCTGGAGTTCGGCAGGCAGCATCGGTCGAACGCGCGCCTGCCCGAAGACCTTGCAGACGCCATCGCGCACTTCATGAGAGCCCACGGGCTCCTGACAAAGTGAACCGGCCACTCGCCTGCCGACCGATACTACGCACGGCCCGACACCCTGCACGGACTGACCGGGCGGGGCAAAATGCGCGGCGCGGCGCACACCGCAGCCAGGAGAAGACACCATGAAGTTCCTGATTCACGTGACTTGCGGTCCGGCGGATGCCACCCGCGCGGCCCTCGCCTTCCTGGTCGCCAAGACAGCGGCGGATGAAGGCCACAGCGTCTCGCTCTTCCTCGCGGGTGACGCGGTCGCCCTGCTCAAGGAGGAAAACCTCGGGTCGGTCACCGGCCTTGGAACCGGCAAGCTCGAGGATCACTTCAACGCCTTGCTCAAGGCGGGCAGCCGGTTCTACCTGTCCGGCATGTCCTCGAAGGCGCGGGGGATGTCCGAGCAAGACATCGCGGGCAAGTCAGCCGAGTTCGCGATGCCCAATGTCCTGGTTCGCCTCGCAGCAGAGGCAGACCGGGTCCTCACGTACTGACCCCAGCGGGGCGCCGCGCATGGATCGACGCCATCGCGGCAGCCAAGCCCTGCACCGCCATCCCCTCATCCGCCTCATCTGGTGCCTGCTGGGCGCGGCGCTGGGTCTGGCGATCGCACTGGCGCTGGCGGGCCCGCCCCATGTCCCCTTCATTCTGGCGTCACTGGGCAGCAGCACCATCTTCCTGTTCGGACTGACCCGCGCTCCGGCGGCACAGCCCAGGGCGATTCTGGGGGGGCATCTGGCCGGCGCCTTCTTCGGCATCCTGGCCTTCAAGCTGCTGGGCGCCACCCTGCCGGCCTACGCGCTGGCGATCAGTGGCGCGCTCGGGTTCATGCTGCTTACCCGCACGATGCATCCGCCCGCCGGCGCCAACCCGGTGCTCATGGTGTACGCCCAGGCCGGGTGGTCGGCGATGCTCTACCCGGTGCTTGCGGGTATCGTCTGCCTGATGGCCGTGGCCTTCGTGTGGAGCCGGCTCTACCCCGGGCTGGTCCGTTACCCGTCGAGTCCCTGGGAGCCCTCGCCCGCTTCTCTCAACTGGGGCGGTTGGCAGGACGGGGAGCACTGACCCTCACCGGCCTGCCTGGCGGCCCAGCAAGCAGCACGCAGCTGGCATCCGCGCTCAGTGCGCCAGAGCCGGCAACTGCGTGAGCATCCTCACCACATCAGACTGCCGCCTCACGCCGAGCTTGGCCGAGATGCGGCGAAGATGGGTGCGAACCGTGTTCATCGATACGCCGAGAATCAGCGCGATGTCGTTGGGCGATTCGCCTTCGGCCAGCAGACCCGCCACGCGCGACTCCGAAGGCGACAGGCCAAAGCACGCCACCAGCAGATCGCGGTCGACGCTGGGGGCATCCTGCAGATCGTGCAGGATCAGCAGGAATCGGATTGCCTTCGCGGCATCGCGCGCGAGCGAAAGATCAAGCCTGCGGCAGTCGATGATCAGCGGCAGGACACGGTCGGTGCTCGCGATCTGCAACCGGGTCGGCTCCTGAGGGGCAAGCTCGGCCCGGCCGTGAGCGAGCCTCCAGAGCATGGACGCGAACGCCTTCTGGGCGGCCATGCTGCGCCAGCTGATCCTGCCCTGGACGATGGTCATCGCCCGCTGCCCTTCCAGCCAGCGCCCGGCAGCGCGATTGCGCGAGAGCACGCGGCCTTCGGCGTCGGTCACCAGGGCCGGCAGACCGACCAGCGAGACGATGGCGTCCAGCGTGAGCACCGCGGCGCGCTCGGCCGGCTGCCAGGTGGGAAGCGGCGACACCGGCCACACCGTCTCCGCAGACGGGGCCGATGCACCCAGCGACGCCGACCGGTCGTAGTCGATCTCACTGTCGGCCGAGGAACGAAGGGAGTAGGTCATGGGGCTGAGTCCGGCGAGGGTTGGGTCGACACCAGATCGACCAGGGTGGACCCATGTTAGGAGCCGCACCCGGCGCTGAACATTCGCCTGAAAGCTAGGCTGCGGACCCATCCCGGCCGCAGACGAACTGGCCATTCGGCCTAGCCGAATGGCCAATCCACACTGGCTAATCGGCGGGTTCCGCAGCACCGTGTTTCGGGTAGAGTCGTAAGCCGACTGATCGCACCAACCATGGCTGCGCGCTCTGCGCTTCCGGAGCTTTCCACTTGAAGTTCCTCCTCATCGATGACCACGACCTGTTCCGCAGCGGGTTACGGCTCCTGCTCGGTCAGTTGCCGGTGGAGCTCGAGATCCTCGAGGCGGGCCGCGTGGACGACGCCCTGGTCTATGTGGACCAGGGCGTCGAGATCGTGATGCTCGATCTGTCCATGCCTGGCACCAGCGGCATGGCCGCGTTGACGCGTGTGAGAGAGGCGTTCCCTGATGCGCCCACCGTCATCGTGTCCAGCGATGACGAACCTGCGCTCATCCGCCAG
>JBIKWU010000123.1:0-10916 GCA_044356115.1 Burkholderiaceae bacterium | reverse complement strand
CGAGAACAGCAGCGCTGGCGCGCGGCTCTCGGCGGCCGCCTCGCGCAGGATGTGGATGGCTTCCGATTCAAGCCAGTCGAGGCGGGCGTCGGCGTGGTGGGCAGCGTCACGCGCGCGCAGCGCGTCGGCATCGGTTCGGGCATTCATCACGGGGTCTCCGCAGGCGACAGGCGTTGGGCGGGATCGGACGTCGCGGCGCGCCGCAGGCGCCCGTCGGCGCCCACGTGCAGACCGCACTCCTTCACCTCGGACTGCTCCCACCACCAGCGGCCGGCGCGCGGGTCCTCGCCCGCGCCGACCGCCCGCGTGCAGGGCGCGCAGCCGATGCTGGGATAGCCCTGCGCGTGGAGCGCGTTCACCGGCACATCGAGCTGTCGCAGTGCCGACCACAGCGCGTCGTCGTGCCAGCGGGCGAGCGGGTTGACCTTCACGCGGCCCGGTTCGTCCGGGCCCGGCGCGACATCCCACTCGAGCTCGGTGATGCCGGCGCGCTCGGCCGACTGGGCGCGGCGCAGGCCGGTGATCCAGCCGCGCTGGCCCGCCAGGGCGCGTGCCAGCGGGCGCACCTTGCGCGCCTCGCAGCAGGCCTTGCGCGCGGCCACCGACACGGTGAAGCCGTCGATGCCATGGCGGTGCACGAAGGCCTCCACCGCGGCCGCCTCCGGGAAGATCACGCCCAGCTGCAGGCTGCTCGCCGCCCAGCGCGCCTGCGCCTGCGCGATCAGGGCATAGGTCTGGGCCGGCAGCCGCCCGGTGTCGATGGTGAGCACGCGGATCGGCAGGCGCGCGCGCGCGATCACCTCGCTGATCAGCATGTCCTCGGGGCCGAGCGAGCTCACCTGGACCAACGGCTCGTGGTCCTGCGCGACCTGCGCGAGCAGCGCGGTGAGCGAATCGACATCGGTGGCGGGGGTGCTCATGCGAGCTCCCGAGAAAAGCGGCGGAACACCCTGGGCACCCGGCCATCGACGCTGGTCTGGTAGGCATCGCTGAACGTGGTGAAGGCGGCCAGCGCCTGCTGCGGGTCTTCCTCGGCGCGCAGGGTGAACTGGTCGAATCCCACGCGGCGCAGCGCGAAGAGCTGGTCGCGCCACAGCGGGCCGACCGCGCGCAGCGGGCCGCGCCAGCCAAGCCGGCGGCGCAGCGTCACCGCGATCGAGAAGCCCCGGCCGTCGGTGGCCGAGGGGAAGTGCACGGCCACCAGCGCCGCCTGCGCGAGGATCGGCGCGGGCAGGGTCAGGTCGGCATCGGGTTCCAGCCACAGGCCATCGGGGTCGCGGCGGCCGGCCGCGCGCGCGGCCTGCAGCGTGCCGTCCTGCCAGGCGGCGGGCGGCAACAGCAGCGCGCCGCGCGTGGCGATCGGCTCGCCCTCGGGCTGACGCTGCCAGGGGTCATCGGCCAGCAGGCCGCGCAGGTCAATCAGCGTGGACATACGCGCTCTCCCGGAACGGCTCGATGCCCACGCGCTCGACCACGTCGACGAAGGTCTCGTCCTCGTGCTCGCGCAGCGCGACATAGCGCTCGATCATGCGTTCGATCGCGGGCGCCACCTCGGCGGCCGAGAACGAGGGGCCGATCACCCGGCCGAAGGCGGCCCGCTGACCGGGCCGGTTGCCGGCGTGTCCGCCGATGGTCACCTGGAACCACTCCTCGCCGTGCTTGTCCACGCCGAGCACGCCGATGTGCCCGACATGGTGGTGGCCGCAGGAGTTGATGCAGCCCGAGATCTTGATGTCGAGCGGCCCGATGTCGAACCAGTCGTCGGCGCGGTCGAAGCGCTCGAGCAGGTCGGCGGCGATCGGCAGCGAGCGGGCGTTGGCCAGCGCGCAGAAGTCGCCGCCGGGGCAGGCGATCAGGTTGGTCACCAGACCGATGTTCGGCTGCGCGAGGTTCAGGGCGTCGAGCGCGCGCCACAGCGCCGGCAGGCTCGCCGTGGCCACCCACGGCAGCACCAGGTTCTGCTCGTGCGTGACCCGCAGCTCGCCGGCGCTGTGCGTGCTGGCGAGCGAGGCCAGCGCATCCATCTCGTCGGCGGTGATGTCGCCCGGCGCCACGCCGCGACGCTTGAGCGACACCGTCACCGCGCGACGCCCGGCCAGACGATGCTCATGGGTGTTGCGACGCAGCCAGGCGGCAAAGCGCGCCCGGTCCTCGGGCAGCAGCTCGGCCGCCTCGGCGCCCCCGGCCGCGAGCGTGGCCACCTCGGTCGCATTGGCCAGCGCCGCCACCGGCGCGTCGAACTGCGCGCGCACCGCGGCGATCACCGCCGGCGAGAGCGGCGCCGGCTGGCCGCCCTCGCGCCAGTCGGCCTCCACCTGCTCGCGATAGGCGTCGAGCCCGATCTCGCGCACCAGGATCTTGATGCGCGCCTTGTACTTGTTGTCGCGGCGCCCGTGCAGGTTGTAGACCCGCAGCATCGAGTCCAGGTAGTTGAAGAGTTCGCGCTCGGGCAGCCACTCGCGGATGCACTGGCCGATCACCGGCGTGCGGCCCATGCCGCCGCCCACGAAGAGCTCGAAGCCCACCTCGCCCCGGGCGTTGCGGCGCAGGTTGATGCCGATGTCATGGGCCTTGACCACCGCCCGATCGGTCAGCGCGCCCGAAAGCGCGATCTTGAACTTGCGCGGCAGCGCCGAGAACTCGGGGTGGAAGCTCGACCACTGGCGGATCAGCTCGGCATAGGGCCGCGGATCGACGACCTCGTCGGCAGCCACGCCCGCGAGGTGGTCGACCGTCGTGTTGCGCACGCAGTTGCCGGAGGTCTGGATGGCGTGCATCTGCACGCTGGCCAGCTCGGCCAGGATGTCGGGCACGCGCTCGAGCGCCGGCCAGTTGAACTGGATGTTCTGGCGGGTGGTGACGTGGCCGTAGCCGCGGTCGTACTCGCGGGCGATGCGCGCGAGCAGCGCCAGCTGGCGCGCGCTCAGTTCGCCATAGGGGATCGCCACGCGCAGCATCGGCGCCTGGCGCTGCACGTACAGGCCGTTCTGCAGCCGGATCGGCCGGAAGTCTTGCTCGGAGAGCTCACCGCGCAGGAAGCGCGCGGTCTGGTCGCGGAACTGCGCGACCCGCTCCTCGACCAGGCGCTGGTCGATCGCGTCATAGCGGTACATGTCGGCGGGCGTCGGGGGTGGTGAACGGAGCCCCGTCCGCCGGCGCGATGCCGGCGGCCTCGCGGGCTCCCAGGGGACGCGACCTTATCGCCGCCGACCTGCTCGTTCCAACGACATCTTCGCTATGAAAACCAAACCTGCGGTTATGAGGAACCGCAGGCCATATGACATTCAGGCACGGATCTGCAGCACCATCTCGACCTCGACCGCGATCTGGTTGGGCAGCGCGGCCATGCCCACCGCCGAGCGCGCGCCCCGGCCGCGCTCCTCGCCGAGCAGCTGCACGAACAGGTCGGAGAAGCCGTTGATCACCTTGGGCATGTCATTGAAGGCCGGGGTGCAGTTCACCATGCCCAGCACCTTCACCACCCGCTCGATGCGATCGAGCGAGCCGATCACCGAGCGGATGTTGGCCAGCATGTTCAGCGCCACCAGTTGCGCCGCCTGGTAGCCCTGCTCGATGTCCATCGACTCGCCCAGGCGGCCGGCGACCACGCCACCCTCGGGGCGCCTCGGGCCGATGCCCGACATGAACAGCAGGTTGCCCACGGCCACCCCGGCCACGTAGTTGCCGATCGGCTTGGGCACGGGCGGCAGCTGCAGGCCGAGGGCGGCGAGGCGGTCTTCGATGGACTGGGTCATGGTCGGTCTCCTGAGGGTGGGGGTTGCAGCGGCCACCCGAAAGAGCGCCGCCGCCGTCTCGTCAGCCCGCATGATCGCATCCGGCCGATGGCCGCGGGCGGTACGATGGCGGGCTCGTCCGCGCCATCGGCGCGGCCTTCCCCGCCCGTCCCTGCCTGCGCAGCCCGACTCCGGAGCCGACATGGATCTCACTCGCTTTCCCCGCCGTCGCTACACCGAAGGCCCCACCCCGCTCGAGTTCCTGCCGAACTTCACCCGCGCGCTGGGCGGGCCGCGCATCTGGATCAAGCGCGATGACATGCTCGGCCTCACACCGGGCGGCAACAAGACCCGCAAGCTCGAGTTCCTGATGGCCGATGCGCTCGCCCAGGGCGCCGACACCATCATCACCTGCGGCGCGCCGCAGTCGAACCATTGCCGCATCACCCTGGCCGCCGCGGTGCGCGAGGGGCTGACGTGCCGTTTCGTGATCGAGGAGCGGGTGCCCGGCAGCTACCGGGTCGATGCCAGCGGCAACAACTTCATGTTCCGCCTGATGGGCCTGGAGGCGCTCACCGTCGTGCCGGCCGGCACGAACATGGCGCAGGCCATGGCCGCCGAGGCCGAGTCGCTGCGCGCGGCCGGCCGGCGCCCGTATGTCATTCCCGGGGGCGGCTCCAACGCGCTGGGCGGCCTGGGCTATGTCGCCTGCGCGCAGGAGCTGCAGCAGCAGCTCTTCGATCGCGGCCTGCGCATCGACCGGCTGGTGGTGTGCTCGGGCAGCTCGGGCACCCATGGCGGCCTGGTGGCGGGCTTCCTGGGCAACCGCATCGACATCCCCATCCTGGGCATCGGCGTGAGCCGTGACCCGGCCGACCAGGACCCGCTGGTGCTGCGCGAGGCGCAGGCCATCTGCGATCTGCTCGGCCTGGGCCTGACCGTGCCCCCCGAGGCGGTGCGCAGCCTGGGCGACTACTGGCGCCCGAAGTACTCGGTGCCCAACGCCCGCATGGTCGAGGCGGTGCAGCTGCTGGCGCGCACCGAGGCCATCCTGCTCGACCCGGTCTACACCGGCAAGGCCATGGCCGGCCTGATCGACCAGGTGCGCCGGGGCGCCTTCCGTGCCGACGAGAACGTGCTGTTCCTGCACACCGGCGGGTTGCCGGCGCTGCATGTGCTCGAGCGCGAGCTCCTCGGCGAGGCGCCGGTGGCGCCCTGATCGCGGCCCGGCGTGAACCTGCAGCAGATCCGCTACCTGCGCGAGGCCGCGCGGCGGGGGCTCAACCTGACCCAGGCCGCGCGCGTGCTGCATACCTCGCAGCCCGGCTTGTCCAAGGCCATCCGCGAGCTCGAGGACGAGCTCGGCGTGCAGGTGTTCGTGCGCCAGGGCAAGCGTCTCACCGCCATCACCGACGAGGGACGCGCGGTGCTGGCCATCGCCGAGCGGTTGCTCACCGAGGCCGACAACCTGCGCGCGGTGGGTCGCGAGCTGCTCGGCGTGGACAGCGGCGTGCTGCGGCTGGCCGCCACCCACACCCAGGCCCGCTACGTGCTGCCGCCGGCGGTGGTGCGGCTGCGCGAGGCCTATCCTGGCGTGCGGCTGCAGCTGCGCCAGGGCACGCCGGCGCAGATCGTGGCCATGCTGCGCGCCGGTGATGCCGACCTGGGCCTGGCCACCGAGCTGCTGGGCCGGGTGGAGGAACTGGAAAGCGAGCCGCTGTTCGCCTGGCATCACTGCGTGATCGCGCCGGTGGGTCATCGTCTGCACCGGGCGCGGCGGCTGGGGCTGGCCGAGCTGGCATCGCATCCCCTCATCACCTACGACGCGCAGTTCGCCGGTCGCGGCGGTATCGACGCGTCCTTCGCGGCTGCCGGCCTGTCGCCCGAGATCGTGCTCGAGGCCGCCGACGCCGACGTCATCAAGGCCTACACGGCGCTGGGCCTGGGGGTGGGCATCGTCACCGAGATGGCGATGCCGGCCGCCGGCGAGGGAGAGCTGCGGCGGGTGCGGGCGGCCGCGCCTGATCTCTTCCCGGTGAACACCACGCGGGTGGCCTACCGACGCGGCCGCCTGCTGCGCCGGTATGAGCGCGCCTTCATCGGGTGGCTGCAACCGGTTGCGCCCGCGCCCACGCGCCGCGCGCGTCGGTCGTCCTGAACGTCGCGGACGGGTCCTTGAACATCCTGCTGGTCATCCCCGGCAAGCTGCGCACCGTGCCGATGGGCGTCTTCTCGGCGCAAGCCCTCGAGGCGCTCGGCCACCGCGTGGCGGTGTTCGACGATTCGCTGCAGCCGCTGGACAAGCTCGCTCGGGCGCTCAGCCGTGGCGTTGGCCTTCGGCTTGAAGAGCGGCCTTTCGTGAACCGGCGCCTGCGCGCGCTCCTGCGCGAGTTCCGGCCCGATCTGTTCCTGAGCGTGTTCGGCTTCGGGGTGTCACCGCGCAGCCTGGCGGCGGTGCGCGCGGCGCGCGTGCCCAGCGCCTGCTGGTGGATCAACGATCCTTTCCAGTTCGAGCGATCGGCCGAGCGCGCGCCGGGCTACGACTGGGTGTTCAGCAACTCGGCGGTGTGCGCGCAGTGGTACCGCGAGCGCGGCGTGGCCGCCAGCGGCTTCCTGCCCACCGCCTGCGAGCCCTCGGTGCATCGGCCGGTGGCCGCGGTGCCCGAGTACGCCTGCGAGCTGTGCTTCGCCGGCGACTGGAGCCCGCTGCGCGAGCAGGTGGTGGCGCGCCTGGCGCAGCGCTTCGAGGTGCGCGTCTTCGGGCCGTGGGGCCGCAAGCTCGCGCCTGACTCGCCGCTGCGCCGGGTGCTGCGCGACGGCTTCTTCAGCCCCGACGAGATGGCCGCGATGTTCTCTTCGGCGGCGGTGGTGCTCAACCTGCACTCCTGGCAGGGCCGCTTCGATCACGGCGTGAACCCGCGGCTCTTCGAGGCCGCGGCCTGCGGCGCGTTCCAGGTGGTGGACGACAAGCGCGAGATCGCCTCGCTGTTCACGCCGGGCGCCGAACTCGCGGTGGTGCCCGGGCCCGACGACTTCGCCGGCGCGGTGGCCGATGCCCTGGCCGACCCGCAGGGGCGCGCGCGGGCCGGCCAGACCGCCCTGCAGCGCGCGCTCGCGCAGCATACCTACCGGCACCGCATGGCCAGCCTGATCAGCGCGATGGGCGCGGCCTGAGCGCACGCGCGCGCGACGCCTGCAGACGTCGCCAGGGGCCGCGCAGCAGGCAGTAGGGGCTGTTCAGCTGGTCGATCAGGTCGCGGTAGCGGTGGTCCTTGCGCGAGAAGATCAGCAGCCAGCCAAGCGCGAGCGGATTGAGCAGCCAGCCGGGCGTGACCGCGATCCCCTGCTGCAGCGCGCGGCGCCAGGCCGGTCCGGGGCAGCCGGCCAGCCAGCGCCGGTAGCTGCTCAGCGAATACCCGCCGCCGGCGCGCAGCATCAGCAGGATGCGCAGCGCGTCGAAGGGCTGGCGCGCGCTCACTGCGGCACGGGCCTGTTCGCTCAGGCCGGTGAACGACCAGATCAGCCGCGGCCACAGGAAGCCCGAGATCTCGAAGGCCCGCGGTGACCAGCTCGCCACGCCGTAGCGGATGGCGATGCCGGGGCGCGCCAGCACCACGGCATCGCCCGGCAGGGGCTGCTGGAAGATCACGCCGAGGTGGATGAAGTAGGAGCCGACGTAGGCCTCGCGCTCGCGCGACAGCCACAGGCTGCGGCGGATGACCGTGGCCCCGATGAACGAGAGATGATCGGCCGTGGCGGTGAACAGCGCCTCGGTCTGCGCCGGGCTGTAGCGGGTGTCTTGCGCGAGGCGCAGCCGGCAGGGCTGCAGCAGCCGCGTCAGCGTGTCGTCGCGCACCTCGGCATCGACCACCACCAGCGAGGGCTCGCCGGTGAGCGCCTGCAGCACGCGGTCGATCGCGCCGGGCAGGAAGAGGTCGTCATCGGCCATCATCCAGCAGTAGATGCCGCGCGCGTAGCCCACCGCCTTGTCGTAGTCGCGATCGATCCCGCCGTTGACGGCCTCGCGGAAATAGCGCACCCGGGCATCGCGCGCCGCGAGCGCGCCCATCGCCGCGGGTGTGTCGTCGGTGGAGACGCCGTCGACCACCACCACCTCCACGCCCTCGGGCATCTGCGCCAGCGCGCTCTCGAGCGTCTCGAGCAGCGCGGCGCAGCGGTTGCGGGTGGTGATGCAGATCGACAGCCGGCAGGGGAGCGGCGAGGCGGTCTGGGTGGTGGCCTGAGCCGAGTCGTCGGCGCTCATGGGCTTCGGGTGGGCGGCTTCGGCATGTGCGCCGGCCCGGCGATCGCCGACAGGCCCAGCCGCCCGGCAGTTCGTCGCAGGGTGGTGATCGTCCAGACCGCGGCGTTCATGACCGGTTCAGGTACCCAGAAGTACATCGCATAGGGGATCAGGCAATCGAGGCGACGGTCCGCGTAGAGCGTTCTCACCAGGTCCGCCAGGGCATGACTGTCTTCGCGCGTCGGGTCACGTCGGCAAAGCTCGCGTGCCAGCACGAAATTGCGGATGCCGATGTCGCCCCGAATCAGCCCGCGGATCAGTGCGGCCTCCGGTGAGCCTGCGCCATAGAAGCGTTCGGCCAGGCGGCCATAGCCATTCACGGCGATCGCCAGGCGGCGAACCGTGCCACCGGCGAGAAACGAATCGTTGTCGCCCCGACGGTCGACCCAGGTCTGGCCGACCACGCGCACGATCAGATCGGGGCTCGCGCTGGCCAGCAGTCGCGCCACATGCCCCCAGCAGCTCGACATGAAGTCGGTCGGCTCCGGGGCCGAGCACCACTTCTCGCGGCGGATGATGAGCCCGCTCATGAAGCTGAACAGCGCCTCGCTGTTGCGCCCGCTGGCGAGGTAGGGCCGGCGCTGGGCCGGGTCGCCCAGGTTGACCGTGACGCTGCCGCGGCTGTCGAAGATCGGATAGTCGCTTTGCCACTGCATGTTCACGTCGCACTGGCTGTGCTCGCAGAGATACACATCGGTGCGGCCGTCCAGCATGCCGAGCAGGTGCTCGACGGCGCCAGGCCGGATGAGGTCGTCGCCGCTGAGCATCCAGCAGTATTCGCCGCGGGCGAGCTCCACCGAGCGGGCCATGTCGCGGTCGATGCCGCCCTTGTTCGGCTGGCGCACGTAGCGCACCGAGGGATGCTCGGCGCAGTACCGCGCCATGATCTCAGGGGTGTCATCGGTGGACCCGCCGTCGAGCACCACCGCCTCCAGATCGGCATGTCGGGCAAGGCTAGGCGCGATCGAGTCGAGCGTCTGCGTGATGAAGCGGCCGAAGTTGTAGACCGGGATGCAGAACGACAGTCGAATGTCTCGGGTCATGGTGTCAGACACAACGCGCGAGACAGCGGCCGTAGTGGTCCAGGTGGGCTCGGGCGATGCGCTGCCAGGGGGCGGCGCCGTCGGCGCGCGCCACCCGCCTGCCGGCAAGATCCTTCAATGCCCCGCGCATGCCGGCGATGTCATCGGGCGCAGCCACGAACAGATTGCCCTCGGGGTCATCGCCCCTTGCCGGCAGGCCGGTGGTCAGCACGAAGCTGCCCTGCGCCTGGGCGCTGTGGATCGAGGTGTTCCAGTTGCCGCCGCCCTCGGTGAAGGGCAGCACCACGGCATCGGCCGCCAGAAGCAGATCGGCGGCCTGCGCTGGCGGACTGAAGCCGCGAAAGCTGACCCGGCCCTGCCAGCGGGGTGAGTCTGCCAGCGCGTGCAGTTCGCGCAGATAGCCGTCGTCGTGACTGTTGCCGGCGATGACAAGCTGGTCAGTCTGCGGGTCGGCGATCTCGAACAGGCGCGCCACGCCCTTGTGCCGGGAGATGAATCCGAAGAACACCACCAGCCGCTGCTGACCGCCGACCAGTTGTGCGCGCAGCTGCGTGCGCTGCGGTTCACTCAACAGGCTCACCGGCAGATTGGCGGCGTTCGGGATGGTGGCGAGCGGCACCCGCTCGACCAGGCGGCGGATGCGCGGCCTGAAGTAGTCGAGATAGTTCGGACGCACGAAGATCAGGCCGCACGCGCCCAGCAGCGGCGTCAGGAAGGGCGCGGTGGGATCCAGCCAGGGGGGCGGCGGCGGTTCGTGCCAGGTGATCACCACGCGCAGTCCCGCCAGTCGCAGCAACAGCGGCAGCAGCAACGGGAATCGCCGGTGCGCGACGAATCCGCTGGTGGGGTACTGGATGTGGGTGATGTCCGGGCGCCACTCGCGCGCGCGCCGCAGGATGGCGGGCAGTTCGGCAAAGCGCCAGGCGCTCACGGGCGGCAGCAGGCGCAGGGTCTGTGCCGAGACCGGCTCGGGCTGGCCGCGGGTGAGCACCGCCACCTCGGTGTCGGGCTGGGCCGCCAGCGCCTCGGCCAGCAGGCGGGTGTAGTCGCCCACGCCGCAGGGTTCCGGCGGGAAGCTGCCGGCGACGATGAGCACCCGCATCAGCCCGCCCGCCGCAGCACCAGCCAGCCGAAGGTGTAGTCGAAGCCGGCGCACTGGATGGCGCGCTCGCCGGCGGCCGGCTGCAGTTCGCCCGCGGGCACGAGGCCTTGCGCGGCGGCGGACTCGAGCAGGGCCTGCACCTCGGGCCAGGAGAAGATCAGCCAGGACATGTCGAAGAAGCGGGTGCTGCCGGTATCGATCTTGTCGGGCCAGTAATCGAAGGAGGCGATGAAGCAGCCGCCCGGGCGCAGCAGCCGGGCCATCTCCGCGAACAGGCGCTGCGGCGCATAGCCGTGCTCGATCACCGAGGTGGCGGTGATCGCATCGAAGTGGCCATCGGGGTAGGGCGTGCTCATGAAGTCGCCCACGGCATAGCGGACCTCGCCGGCCCTGGGCATGGCGCGCACGGTGGGGTTGAGGTCGATGCCATGGACCCCGGTGCAGCCCATCATGGCCAGTGCCACCGGCACCTCGGAACCGTAGGCGCCGATGTCGAGGATCGCGGCATCGCGCGGCAGGGTGGCGTCGATGAACGAGAGCGTGCGCGCCACGTCCCAGCTCTTGAGATCGTCGCCCACGATGGGGCCGCTGGCCAGACCGCGGCGCTTGAGCCATTGCCTCACCGGGCCATCGAGCGCGCTGCGACCCTGAGCCCTCAGGCTGGCGCGGGCCTGACGGATCTCGGCTTGGCTTTTCAGGACCTCGAGCATGGCGATGGGCTTTCGTGGCGGTAA
>JBIKWU010000373.1:0-3075 GCA_044356115.1 Burkholderiaceae bacterium | reverse complement strand
TCGGTGAGGCCTGCCTTGGCCTCACCGCCATTGATGAGCGCATCCCACTCCTCGGGGCTGAAGCCCGTGAGGTCGAGGTTGAAGCCCAGCTCGCGCAGCTCGGTCAACTCCAAGCCCAGCAGTTCGTCGTCCCAGGACGCGTTCTCGCCGATCTTGTTGTCGGCCAGGATCAGCGCCCGGCGCTGGGTGTCGGTGAGGTGGGACATGGGCACCACCGGCACCTCGTCCATGCCGAGCTTGCGAGCGGCCAGCAGCCGGCCGTGGCCGGCGATGACGTTGTTCTTGCCGTCGACCAGGATCGGCGCGCCCCAGCCGAACTCGCGGATGCTGGCCGCGATCTGCGCGACCTGGGCATCGGTGTGCTGCTTGGCGTTGCGGGCGTAGGGGATCAGCGCCTCGACCTTGCGGTATTCGAGGTGGAGCGGGTTCACGAGTGGCGGGCCCTTAAAGCAAAGAACCCGCCGACGGCGCGTTGCCGAGGGCGGGCTCAGGAGGCTGGATCGAGGGTACGACTGCGCGCTTGATCAGCGCCTTGATGCGCCGTCACCTCTGTCCAGAAGATAGCCGAAATGCTACGTCAAACCACCCCTTCGTGTTGCACTCCCAGAGTGCCTGGGAACGGCTTTTCGCGGCAAGGCAAGGACAACCACGACAAGCATTACCAACGGTGACTCAGGAAATCGGGTGTCGCATCAGGCTGCGCGATTGGCTCGCATGAATGCCTGGGTCTTTTCGCGAGCAGGAGTACTCCTTGCATTCGCATAGTCCCTGAACCAGCCCCACTCGCTCTCTGTCTCCGCCTTAAAGTTGCGTGGAAAGGGACGCTTCCCGCCCTTGATCAGGCAAGCGACGCCCTCCGCGCTGAACTCCGTGGGCATGCCACCATATCCCCCAACCACATCCGCGAATCCGAATCCAAGACCAGCAAGGCTCAACTGGCGGCGTAACGTGGCGATATCAGCGCCGATCCAGTGGGCACTGCTGACCACGGCGATGCCGCCTTCACGTAGCAGAGCGCCGATACCTTTCAAGAACAGGGCTCGGTCACCCACTCCTGCTGGTAAGCAGTCAACGGCCGTCACCAGGTCGAACGTCAATTCTGTCGACCAGGGCACCGCGGCTGTGATGAGGCGAACATCGCTTCGATTGGCTAGGACAGAAGCGCCCGAGCTGACAGCGGATGCCACTGGTTCGATGCCAACTGCTTGAACCCCCAGCGTCAATGCCACCAGGTCCGGCAGCATGCCCACGTGGCAGCCAACGTCGAGGGTTGGTCCAGTCAATCCGAGAGCCCGATACAGACCGCAGGACAGACCGATCGCGTCAATCAAGAAGTGTCTCCGCTTGGCAGTCACGAGGCCGCATAGGTCGAGATTGCTCATCGCCTCGTACATGAGCCGATCGCCCAGCTTTGAGCTGTTGGCTGCCTGCGCACAGGCGAAAACTTCCAAGCCCTGAGTTCTTGCGACGCCCTCCGGCATGGCTTGCAGGTATTCCTCCAGACCCAGCGAGGTATCGACGAAATCGACTTTCCAACGCTCGACCAACAGCTGGTCGATACGTCTAACTTCGTCCGCAGTGATAGCGATGCCCCGCTTGTTGTTCGACATGGCGAGTAGCGCCGCATCTCGCTCGACCACCAGTTCCTTCACGTACGTCTCCCTGGATCTGCGGATGTCCGGTGTCCATGCCCGGCTCCGTCGCGACATAGTACGGCTGAAGCAGCCCAGCGCTACTCGTCACCAATGGTGTCCGGGCAAGACGGCTGCGCGCTCATTTGGGGACGGCTGCGCGCTCATTTGGGTACAGCGCCACCGATAGCATCGCTCCCTTGCACCTTCGTCGAGCGGCCTGAAGACGGCTCCACGTGCCAGCCGCTTCACGCGCTATCCTTCACGGAACCTGAATTGCACGCCGAAAGTCAAAGGTCCCTGCGATGCTCTCAACATACGCGCGCGCACTTTTTGGAGGCACCTTGCTCTTTTGGCTAGGCGAAGCCCTAGCCAAAAGAGGCCACGGTGGGAGCTGGCCTTTGATGGGCGCCTTCCTGCAGGTAGTGACCATCATCGCGCTGTCAGCTGGCGCCTACTACATCGGAGTCAAGACAGGGTTCACGGGCAACATAAAGGACGTGCGGGAACCATCGACGATCGGCGGAGTGATCTTGAGGGTTGTGTGTGTCTTGGTGGCAGGGTTTCTGTTCACAGCCTGGGTGGCGAGCATCTTCGGAAATGGTGGCTACACCATCTACTTCGGATTCCCGATTGGCGCGATGATCATCGGGGCTATCGATGGCTACAAGCAGTGCCCGTGAAGCTGCCACGTAGAACACCTACCGACTCAAGCCGCAGGCATCCAACTCAACAGCTATGCGGGTCAGCGCGGCCCGCCACCTCCGCCACGCCGTTTGCCGGCAGCAGCCCATCCGCCGGCCGATCTGATCCCACTCGTAGTGCTCGGCACGCATCCACACGAGGTGACGCTGCTCGACTTCCAGCCACTGCACCCAGCGCATGACCTCCAGCATGCGCTCGACGTCCTGCGGCGACGGCGGGCCCCAGCGAAGCGGCTCATCTTCCTGCGACAACCGTTCCCATGGCGAGCGAACGATCGGCGGCCAGACGTTGAAGTAGCCCTGCACCCGCGCTGGCGGTAGGCGCCGGGCCGTCCGGCTCGCGTCCGCGAAGCGTGCCGCCACCGCCTCCAGAGTCCACTCAGCCACGCGAGCCTCCATCGCCGCGGCCATAGAGCCGGTTGCCGATGCGGCGCACGAACTCACGCTCCACGAAGTCCAGCCGCTCGTCCGCCTCGTTGACCACGAGGATGTGCTGGTCGCGCCAGCCGCGCTCCTTGACCATCTCCAGGTCGGAGGTCTCGGGCTGGATGCGGCCCAGCGGGCAGCGGTAGGGTTGCACCGGGATCTTCATCTCACACCTCGTCCTGCGCGTCCTGCGCCGCCGCCCAGTACAGGATGGCCAGGGCGTCAGCCTCGTTGTCGTCTGCTGGGGCGTGGCCGCGCTGGCGCATGGCGGCCAGCACCTCGTCCTTGCCGGCATTGCCCTTGCCGGTGGCGTG
>JBIKWU010000372.1:0-3086 GCA_044356115.1 Burkholderiaceae bacterium | reverse complement strand
CGCGACTTCAAGTTCAACTACCTCGGCCTGCAGACCCTCTACGATCGCTACTTCCTGCACATCGACGAGGTCCGCATCGAGCTGCCGCAGGCCTTCTTCATGCGCGTGGCCATGGGGCTGGCGCTCAACGAGATCGATCGCGAAACCCGCGCCATCGAGTTCTACGAGCTGCTGTCCACCTTCGACTTCATGAGCTCCACGCCCACGCTGTTCAACGCGGCCACGCAGCGCTCGCAGCTGTCCTCCTGCTACCTCACCACGGTGTCCGATGACCTCGACGGCATCTACGAGGCCATCAAGGAGAACGCCCTGCTCGCCAAGTACGCGGGCGGTCTGGGCAATGACTGGACCCCGGTGCGCGCGCTGGGCAGCCACATCCGCGGCACCAACGGCAAGAGCCAGGGGGTGGTCCCCTTCCTGAAGGTGGTCAACGACACCGCGGTGGCGGTCAACCAGGGCGGCAAGCGCAAGGGCGCGGTTTGCGCCTACCTCGAGACCTGGCACCTCGACATCGAGGAGTTCCTCGACCTGCGCAAGAACACCGGCGATGACCGCCGGCGCACCCATGACATGAACACCGCGAACTGGATCCCCGATCTGTTCATGAAGCGGGTCATGGAAGGCGCCGACTGGACGCTGTTCTCGCCTGCCGATTGCCCCGATCTCCACGACAAGGTCGGTCGTGCCTTCGAGGAGGCCTATACCCGCTACGAGCAGAAGGCGGCCAGCGGCGAGCTCAAGCTGTTCAAGAAGGTGCCGGCGGTGCAGCTCTGGCGGCGCATGCTCAGCATGCTCTTCGAGACCGGCCATCCCTGGTTGACCTTCAAGGATCCCTGCAACCTGCGCAGTCCCCAGCAGCACGTGGGCGTGGTGCACAGCTCCAACCTGTGCACCGAGATCACCCTGAACACCGGCCCCAGCGAGATCGCGGTCTGCAACCTGGGTTCGGTGAACCTGGTGGCGCACATGGTCGAGGTCACCGGCGCCGACGGCGTCACCCGCCAGCAACTCGACCACGCCAAGCTCGCCCGCACCGTGCGCATCGCCATGCGCATGCTCGACAACGTCATCGACATCAACTACTACGCCGTCGGCAAGGCCCGCAACAGCAACCTGAAGCACCGTCCGGTGGGCCTGGGCATCATGGGCTTCCAGGATTGCCTGCATCTCATGCGGGTTCCCTTCGCCAGCCAGGAGGCGGTCGAGTTCGCCGACCGCTCCATGGAGGCGGTCTGCTATTACGCCTACCTCGCCTCCACCGAGCTTGCCGAGGAGCGTGGCCGCTATTCCAGCTTCAAGGGCTCGCTCTGGGATCTCGGCATCCTGCCCAAGGACTCGCTCGACCTGCTCGAGCAGGAGCGTGGCGGCTACGTGGAGGTCGACCGCTCCGAGACCCTCGACTGGGCCGCGCTGCGCCAGCGCATCGCGCAGCACGGCATGCGCAACTCCAACTGCGTGGCCATCGCGCCCACCGCCACCATCTCCAACATCATCGGCGTGTCGGCCTGCATCGAGCCCACCTACCAGAACCTCTACGTCAAGTCGAACCTCTCGGGCGAGTTCACGGTGGTCAACGACTACCTGGTCCGCGACCTCAAGCGGCTCGGGCTCTGGGACGAGGTCATGATTGCCGACCTGAAGTTCTACGACGGCTCGCTCGCGCGCATCGACCGCATCCCGGCCGAACTGCGGGCCATCTATGCCACCGCCTTCGAGATCGACCCGTCCTGGCTGGTCGAGGCGGCGGCGCGTCGTCAGAAGTGGATCGATCAGGCGCAGTCGCTGAACATCTACATGGCGGGCGCCTCGGGCAAGCGGCTCCACGACACCTACTCGCTGGCCTGGTTGCGCGGGCTCAAGACCACCTACTACCTGCGCACCCTGGGCGCCACCAGCGCCGAGAAGTCCACCTCCGATCGCATCGGTCAGCTCAACGCGGTGTCGGCTGACGGTCACGCCGCGGGCTTCAGCTACGGCGCGTCGGCCGCCGCGCCGGTGGCCGAAGAGGCGCCGAAGTTCTGCGCCATCGACGATCCCACCTGCGAGGCATGCCAGTGAACGGCAGCGGATCCTGCATCCGCTGTCTCGGGATCCGGACGAACTGTTGTTCGGACCCCGACAAACCTCGGGCCGATGTCAAGACACTGTGACGAAATCGTTGCGGGGCATCCACAGCCATCATAAGATTCCGCCTGTGAATAACGGCGGAATCTCGCGGCAAGACAACGGCTTAGCAGCCAGATTTGAAGCGAGACCTTAAATGCTTTCCTGGGAAGATTCCCCCCCCACCAAGCCGGCCCGTCCGGCCATGCCCGCGCCGATCGCCGCCAGCGCGATCGCCGCCGCCGCCTTCGCTCCCCGCGTCGCCGATACCCCCGTCGCCCCTGCGGCCCCGGCCCAGGCCGAGGCCAACCTGAACCGGCGCGTGCGTGTCGAGGACAAGCGCATCATCAACGGCGCTTCCGACGTCAACCAGCTGGTGCCCTTCAAGTACAAGTGGGCCTGGGACAAGTACCTCGCCACCTGCGCCAACCACTGGATGCCGCAGGAAGTGAGCATGAGCCGCGACATCGCGCTCTGGAAGGATCCCAACGGCCTCACCGAAGACGAGCGCCGGCTGGTTCGCCGCAATCTCGGCTTCTTCGTCACCGCCGATTCCCTGGCCGCCAACAACATCGTCCTCGGCACCTATCGCCACATCACCGCGCCCGAGTGCCGCCAGTTCCTGCTGCGCCAGGCCTTCGAGGAGGCGATCCACACCCACGCCTACCAGTACATCGTCGAATCGCTCGGGCTCGACGAGGGCGAGGTCTTCAATGCCTACCACGAGGTCAAGTCCATCCGGGACAAGGACGAGTTCCTCATCCCGTTCATCGACACCCTCACCAACCCCGATTTCGTCACCGGCACGCCCGAGAACGATCAGAAGCTGCTCAAGTCGCTGATCGTGTTCGCCTGCCTCATGGAAGGCCTGTTCTTCTATGTGGGCTTCGTGCAGATCCTCGCCCTGGGTCGTCAGAACAAGATGACCGGGGCTGCCGAGCAGTACCAGTACATCCTTCGTGACGAGTCGATGCACTGCAACT
>JBIKWU010000371.1:0-3096 GCA_044356115.1 Burkholderiaceae bacterium | reverse complement strand
AGACGCCGCTCCCCCTCGGCCAGCGCCGCGAGCTGCTGCCGGTGGCGATCGTCCAGGCTGCGGGTCAGGGCGTCCTGCTGGTTGATCGCCTGCCCCAGCTTGCCCACGAAGTTCTCGTGCACCCGGACCTCGCCGGTGTCGGTGGTCTGCCGGGCATTCTTCGGCGAGCGCTGGCGGTAATCGTCCTGATAGCTGCTCAGGGTCTGCAGCGTGCGCGCGGCCGCATCGCGGTCGCGCTGCGCCTGCGCGGTCTGGCCGGCGATGCGGTCGCGTTCCCGGCGCCGCATGTCGATCAGCATCGACAGGGTGGAAGGCCGGCTCATGCGTGACCCGCCGGGGTGAGCGATGACTCGAGGCCGCGCAGCGATGCGGTGAAGTCGCAGCATTCGCTCATGCCCTGCTGCAGCATCGCGGCGATCCGCGGAAACTGGGCGATCGCCTGATCGGTCTCGTGATCGTTGCCGGGCACATAGGCGCCCACCGAGATCAGGTCCCGGCTGCGCTGGTAGCGGGCCCACATCGCCTTGGCCCGGCGCGCCAGGGCGAGGTGTCCCGGATCGGACACGTTGTGCATCACCCGCGAGATCGACTGCTCGATGTCCAGCGCCGGGTAGTGACCACTCTCGGCCAGGGCCCGGGTGAGCACGAAGTGGCCATCGAGGAAGGACCGCGCGGCGTCGGCGATCGGATCGTTCTGGTCGTCGCCCTCGGCCAGCACGGTGTAGAACGCGGTGATCGAGCCATGCCCGTCGCGACCATTGCCGGCGCGCTCCACCAGCAGCGGCAGCTTGGCGAACACCGAGGGCGGGTAGCCCTTGGTGGCCGGCGGCTCGCCGATGGCCAGCGCCACCTCGCGGGCGGCCATGGCATAGCGGGTGAGCGAGTCCATCAGCAGCAGCACATGCTTGCCCTGCTCGCGGAAGTGCTCGGCGATGGCCGTCGCGTAGACCGCGCCCTGCAGGCGCAGCAGGGGCGGGCAGTCGGCGGGAGCGGCCACCACCGCCGATCGGCGGCGGCCTTCCTCGCCCAGGATGTCCTCGATGAATTCCTTCACCTCGCGGCCGCGTTCGCCGATCAGGCCGACCACGATCACATCGGCGGCGGTGAAGCGGGCCATCATGCCGAGCAGCACGCTCTTGCCCACGCCGGCGCCGGCGAACAGGCCCAGGCGCTGGCCGCGGCCGACGGTGAGCATGGCGTTGATCGCCCGCACCCCGGTGTCCAGCGGCACGCGCACCGGCTCGCGGTCCATGGCGCTGATCGGGCGCCGCTGGATCGGCTCGCTCTGGACGTCCGAGAGGGCAGGGCCGCGGTCGATCGGCACGCCGCAGGCGTCGACCACCCGGCCGAGCAGACCTTCGCCGATCGGCAGGTGACGCATGCGGTCGGTGGTGCGGCGCCAGGCGTGGGTGTGACCGCCCAGAACCGGCTTGCGCACCGGCGCCTCGATCGGTGTCACCCGAGCACCGGGCGACAGGCCGGTGACCTGGCCGGTGGGCATCAGGAACAGCCGGTCGTTGCCGAAGCCGACGACCTCGGCCTCGACCGCTCCGGCCTCGCCGTTGCCGCCGCCGTCGACGCGGCAGATCGCGCCCACGGGCAGACGCAGGCCGGTGGCCTCGAGGACCAGGCCTGCCGCGCGGATCAGCCGGCCGTGGACGGCGAGTGGCTGGGCGTGGCCTGCCATCTCGGCGGTGCCGGCGAGAAGTCGCTGCAGGGCGGCTGGCGTGGTGGCGGCACTCGGCGTCACGGCGTGGGCTCCGGGGCGGGCAACGCGTCACTGCGGCCGATCGCGGCGAGCACGCGAGCCCATCGGGTCGACAGGGTCGCGTCGACCTCGGCACCCGGGGCCAGCACGCGGCAGCCGCCCGCGCCGATCGCCGGGTCGGGCTGGATACGGGCGCCGCGCGCGGCGAGCATGGGCTCCAGGCTGGCGCCGAGCAGGTCAACGTCCTGCGGGTTCATGTGCAGCACGAAGCTGCAGCGCTCGTCCACCAGGCTGGCCACCGCCTCGCGGACGACCGGCAGCAGGCTGGCGGGTTGCAGGGTGAGGTCCGCGCGGATCACCTGCCGGGCCACTTCCAGCGCCAGCAGCACCGCCTGGTCGGCGAGTTCGGCGCGCACCGTGGCCAGCGCCTGATCCATGCCGGCATGCAGCGCCTGTGCCTGCGCCGCGAACTGATCGACGATCGACTGCAGCCGGGCGCCGTGCTCGCGCTGGATCTGATCGGCCGCCGCGGCCGAACCGCGGCGAAATCCCTCCTCCATGCCGCGACGGAAGCCATCCCGGAAGTCCGGCGGCGGCTCGCGGTTGACGCCGCGCAGGCGGCCGCCGCCAGGCGACGGTGCCGGGCCTTCATGGAACAGCTCCAGCATCTTCACCTGACGGACCTCGCCGAGTTCCTCGGCGCCGATGATCCGGTTAGACATACCCTTCCTCGGTACCGGTCACCAGGGCGATCTGGCCTTCCTCGATCAGTCGCCGCACGATCTTCAGGATGTCCTTCTGCTGGGCCTCGACATCGGAGATCTTCACCGGGCCCTTGGACTCCAGATCCTCGCGCAGGGTCTCGGCCGCGCGCTGGCTCATGTTCTTGAAGATCTTGTCGCGCAGGCTGGGCTCGGTGCTCTTCAGGGCGATCACCAGCTGGTCACTCTGCACCTCGCGCAGGATCAGCTGGATCGCCGAGTCTTCCAGCTTGATGAGGTCGTCGAAGGTGAACATCTGGTCGATCACCTTCTGGGCGAGATCCGGATCGGTCTCCCGGATCGCCTCGATCACCACCTGATCCTGGTTGCCGTTCATGAAGTTCAGGATCTCGGCCGCCGTCTTGGAGCCGCCGAGCTTGGATTTCTTCAGCTTGTCGCTGCCGGCGAGCACGCGGCCGAGCACGTCGTTGAGTTCGCGCAGCGCATTGGGCTGGATGCCGTCCAGGGTGGCGATGCGCAGCATCACGTCGTTGCGGGTGCGCTCGGAGAACTGCTGAAGGATCGCGCTGGCGTGGTCGCGCTCGAGGTGGACCAGGATCGAGGCGATGATCTGCGGGTGCTCGCCGCGGATGAGTTCGCCCACCGAGGCCGCGTCCATCCATTTCA
>JBIKWU010000122.1:0-11016 GCA_044356115.1 Burkholderiaceae bacterium | reverse complement strand
GACGAACCCAGCCTGGGGCTGTCGCCGCGGCTCACCAAGGAGATCTTCGAGATCGTGGTGCGCATCAATCGCGAGCGCGGAACCTCCATCCTGCTGGTCGAGCAGAACGCCAACATGGCACTCAATGCCGCCGACTTCGGCTATGTGATCGAGAACGGCCGCATCGTCATGCAGGACAGCTGCGCGGTGCTGCGCGAGAAGGACGACATCAAGGAGTTCTATCTCGGCATGAAGGAAACCGGCGTCCGCGGCGAGCGCCGCTGGAAGAAGAAGAAGACCTGGCGATGAGCAACGCCCCCGACCCGCACCGCATCGTCACCGGCGACCAGATCGGCTGGCAGCCCGAGCCGATCGACTTCGACACCTTGCCGGCGCTCTTCTGGCGGCGCGTCGAGGAGCTTGGCGACAAGCCCATGATGCGCCAGAAGGACCTGGGCATCTGGCGAGCCTACAGCTGGCGCGAGGTGGGCACCCTGGTGTCCGAGATCGGCGCCGGTCTGGTGAGCCTGGGCTTTGCGCCGGGCGAAGTGGCCTCGGTGCTGGCCAACACCTCGCGCGAGTGGGTCTGGGCCGACCTGGCGGTGCTCTCGGTGGGCGGGGTGTGCAACGGCATCTACCCCACCGACGCCGCGCCGCAGGTGCAGTACCTCTGCGAGGACTCCGCCAGCGTCTACCTGTTCGTGGAAAACGACGAGCAGCTCGACAAGGCGCTCGAGGTGCGCGACCAGTTGCCCCGGCTGCGCAAGCTGATCGTCTTCGACATGGAAGGCCTGGCCAGGCTCGACGACCCGCAGGTGATCAGCCTTGATGCGCTGCGCGCCCTCGGCCGCGAGCGCCTGCAGGCCGAGCCCGGGCTGATCGCCCAGCGCGGCGCCACGCGCGGCAGCGCTGACGTGGCCATCCTGGTCTACACCTCGGGCACCACCGGCCGGCCCAAGGGCGCGATGATCACCCATCGCAATGTCTGCTCGGTGCTGGCCGGCCTCTCGAGCAGCGCCTTCGAGGGCGTGCGCGAGGGCGACGAGCGCATCGCCTTCCTGCCGCTGTGCCACGTGGCCGAGCGCATGATCGGCGAGTACGTGCCCATCATGCGTCGCTCGGTGGTCAACTTCGTCGAGAACCCCGAGACGGTGTTCGAGAACCTGCGCGAGATCCAGCCGCATGTGTTCTTCGCCGTGCCGCGGGTCTGGGAGAAGATCTACTCGCAGGTGATGATCAGCCTGAGCGAGGCCGGCAAGCTGCAGCAGGCCGCCTATGCCTGGGCCCTGGGCGTGGGCGATGCCCTGGCCCGGTGCCGCGCCGAAGGTCGCCAGCCCGGGGCCTGGCTGGCGCTGCGCGGCGCGATCGCGCAGTGGGCGGTGCTCGACAACGTGCGCCGCATGACCGGCCTGAGCCGCGTGGAGCTCGGGCTCACCGGCGCCGCGCCGATCTCGGCCGAACTGATCCGCTGGTACTTCAAGCTGGGCATTCCGCTGCGCGAGGCCTGGGGCATGACCGAGACCTGCGGCGGCGGCAGCATCAACCCGCGCCGGGCGGTGCGCCCGGGCAGCATCGGCCAGCCCGGCCCCGGCATCGAGATGCGCATCGCGCAGGGCACCGACGAGATCCTGCTGCGCGGGCCCAATGTCATCAAGGGCTACCTGAACCAGCCCGAGAAGACCGCCGAGACCATCGACGCCGAGGGCTGGCTGCACACCGGCGACGTGGGCCGCGTGGATGACGACGGCTACTTCTACATCACCGACCGGATGAAGGACATCATCATCACCGCCGGTGGCAAGAACATCACCCCCAGCGAATGGGAGAACGAGCTCAAGTTCTCGCCCTACGTGACCGATGCCGTGGTGATCGGCGACAAGCGTGCCTACCTCACCGCGCTGATCATGATCGACCAGGAGAACGTCGAGAAGTTCGCACAGGACCACGACGTGCCCTTCTCCAACTACGCCAGCCTCACCCGCGCCCCTGAAGTGCACGCGCTGGTGCAGCGCGAGATCGACCGCGTCAACGCGAAGTTCGCGCGGGTGGAGCAGGTCAAGCAGTTCCGGCTGCTCGAGAACCAGCTCACCCCCGAGGACGAGGAACTCACGCCCACCATGAAGCTCAAGCGCAACCTGGTGCAGAAGAAGTACGCCGCGCTGATCGAGACCATGTACGCGAGCGGATCCAACCCGTAGAACCGATCGGGCCACCGATCGCAGCCCAACCACAGGAGACCATGATGAAACTGGTGAAGACAGCCGCCCTGAGCCTGAGCGTTATCGCCCTGGCCGTGGCCAGCGGCAACGCCGCCGCGCAGCAGCAGGGCGTGACCAAGACCGAGATCCTCGTCGGCTCGATCCTGGACATCTCGGGCCCCATCGCCGCGCTGGGCAAGCAGACGCGCAACGGCATGCAACTGCGCGTGGACGAGATCAACGAGCAGGGCGGCATCCATGGCCGCAAGATCAAGCTGATGGTGGAAGACGACGGCTACGACCCCAAGAAGGCCGTGCTCGCCGCCCAGAAGCTGGTCAACCAGGACAAGGTCTTCGTCGTGGCCGGCCACACCGGCACCGCCCAGAACAACGCGGCCATGCCGATCCAGTTCGAGAAGGGCGTGATCAACTTCCTGCCGGTGACCTCGGCTCGGGAGATGTACGAGCCCTTCCACAAGCTGAAGTTCTCGTTCGCCGCCACCTACTTCGACCAGATGCGCGCCGGCTTGCCCGAGATCATGAAGCGCAAGAACTACACCAAGCCCTGCATCATCTACCAGGATGACGAGTTCGGCCTGGAGGTGTTCCGCGGCGCCGATGACTCGCTCAAGGCCTTGGGCAAGACCTGGGCCGAGAAGACCACCTACAAGCGTGGTGCCACCGACTTCTCCTCGCAGGTGGCGCGCATGAAGGGCGCGGGCTGCGACCTGGTGGTGATGGGCACCATCCTGCGCGAGACCATCGGCACCATGGGTGAGGCTCGCAAGACCGGCTTCTCGCCGGACTTCTTCGGCTCGGCCGCGGTCTACAACGACCTGGTGCACAAGCTCGGCGGCAAGGTGGTCGATGGCCTCTATGCCATGCATACCACCGCGCAACCCTATGCCGACACCACCGACGACAAGATCCGCTTCTGGTCGGCCAAGTACCGCACCAAGTTCAACGAGGATCCCACGGTGTTCTCGGCCTACGGCTACTCGATCATCGACATCTTCGCGATCGCGGCGCGCGTGGCCGGGCCCAACCTGAACACCGACACCCTCATCAAGGCCATGGAGACGCACGCCTTCCCGGGCGACATGCACGGCATGCCGCCGCTGAAGTTCTCGCCCACCAAGCGCCTGGGCAACGAGCAGAGCCGCATGGCGCAGATCCAGAACGGCCGCTGGGTGACCGTCACCGATTACCTGCCGGTGCCGCCCGCGGGCAAGTAAGCCGCCCCTGTCAGGCCAGAGGCCGCCGCCGCCCGGCAGGGCAGCGGCGGCCTTTTCATGGGGAGCGCGTTGGGAGCGCGGGCTGCGGTCGGCGCGGGCCGTTTGCAGCGCGGGTCTAGTAGTGCGGCGGCAGCTCGTCGCGCAGGCTGGGCTGGCGCCCGGCCTCCAGGCCGGCGAGCTGCTCGCGCAGGCGGATCACCTCGCGGGTGAGCGCCTCAAGCTGCTGCTGCTGCCGGGCCACGATGCCGTTGAGCTCCTCGAGAAGATCCTCGGCGAAGCTGGCCTTCACCTCCAGATCCATGAGGCGCTCATCGGCACCGCGCTGCCCGCTCATGCCGGCCTGACGCCCGGCAGGTCGATCGGGCGGTAGTAGGGCCGCTCGCCCAGCGCATCCACCCGCGACCAGAAGGCCTCGCCGGTTGCCAGACCCCGGCCATCCTTGGGCGCGGACTGCCGCCACATCGCCCAGGAATCGGGGTGCAGCCGCACGGCCTGCGCGAACTGCGCCAGAGCCTCGTCCTCATGGCCCTGACGCCGCAGGTGCAGACCCAGGCGGAAGTGGGCATGGGCCTGGGCCACCTCCGGCCGCGGCCGGTCCACCTTGCGAGCTGCGTCGCCTGGCGAGAGCGCGTGCTCACTGGCCGGGCCATTCAGCACCCAGTCGCGCAGCGCCTGCTGATAGACCCCGCGTACCCGGGCGCGCTCGGCGAGCACCGCCTCGGGCACGGTGAAGGTGGTGCGATCCATGGCCCGGAAGCCGTCGGTGGCGCCCGCACTCTCGGGCGGGCGCACGATCCGGCCGGTCTCGTCGATCCAGACCGCCTCGGGCACGTTCACCAGGTTGTAGAGCTCGGCCACCCGATGGTCACGGTCGATGAGGCAGGGATACGCCGGCTTGGCCGCCGCCACCCAGGGCGCGGCCGCCTCCGGCTGGTCGAGCGCCACGGCCAGCACCATGAAGCCCCGGGACTGAAGTTCCTCGAACAGTGCCTGCCACACGGACAGGTCGGTTCGGCAACCTCACCAGGAGGCCCAGGTGGCCAGGAAGACCTTGCGGCCGCGGTGATCGGAGAGCCGGTGCGTGCGCCCGTCGAGATCGGGCAAGGCGAAGTCCGGCGCCTGCAGGCTGGCCAGGGCCTGGCCACGCTCGCGGGCACCGGTGCCCAGCACCCAGTGCGCGCCGGTGGCGCTGGCCGCGAGCGGCTGGCCAAGATGCCGCCACATGCCGGCGAGGTCGAGGCGGTCTTCGCGCACCAGGGCATCGGCCCGGGCCCGCGGCACCGGCAGGCAGGTGTCGTCGCGGCACAGGCCTTCGGGCTTCCAGTCCCAGCCGGTGGCCTGCGCGATCTCGTCGCGACTGAGCCACAGCGACTGCGCATCGGGCGAGGCCCCGGGCAGTTCGGTGCAGCGATCTTCATGAAACACGGTGATCAAGCGGTGTTCTCCGGTCAGGGGTTGCGGGTACCGGCCAGCCAGTCGGCGAGCGGCAGGGTGAAGTTCATGTTGGCGCGCATCATCAGCCGCGGGTCATGGTGCGCGAGGTGGTGCCGGCGCATGGCCGCGATGCCGGGCACCCGGGCCAGCAGCGCGCCCTCGGGCAGGTGGGCGCACAGGTGCATGAATTCGAAGACCAGGTAGATGCCCACCCAGGCCGCCAGCGACACCAGCGCGGCATTGGCCGAGACCAGCAGCCCGATGAGCAGCACCGCCGGCAGCGCCAGGGCGGTGAGCAGCACGATGGCGAACCACGGGAAGAACACGATCTTCAGGTCTCGGCTGTCACGAAGCGCGCCGGCCTGACGGGTGAAGAAGCGGTGATGGGTGAGGGTATGCCGGGCGTAGAGCGCGCGGCCCAGCGGGCCGCGCCCGGGGCGATGCAGGGCACGGTGGCCCAGCCATTCCAGGCCGTTCCAGACCAGCACCACCGGCAACGCAAGCGCCCACTCCCAGCCGCGCACCGGGCCCTGCAGCAGCGCGAGCGCGCCACCGATCAGCACCAGGCCGATGCCCAGGATGGTGAGGCCATGCCGGATGCCGCTGTAGCCGGCCGGCACGGCCTGACGAAATGTGTTGCGGAAGTCTTCGGTGCTGGCGTCCGGGCTCATGGCCGCAGTATGGCGGCTCAGCCCACGCCGAACCAGCGCCGCAGTCGGGCCCAGATCAGCGCGAGGAGGCCTGGCGCCTGGGCGCTGTCGGCGGGCAGCTCGGGCAGGGCGGTGGATCCGTCGCGCGCGGCCAGCGCGGCCTGCTCGAGGTTCCGGCCGAAGCGGCGCGACAACTCGTTGACATAGTCGGCCACCAGCCCGCTGCGCGAGAACTGCGCCAGCGGCCCGGCGAGTTGAAAGGACAGGTTCAGCGCAAGGCGGCAGGCGGCCTCGCCCTCAGGCAGTACCTGGTAGTTGAGCCGCGCCTGCACGCGCGTGCCGCTGAAGCGGTCGGTGCCCTCGGCGTGCATGCGGCCGGTGCGTGAATCGGCCTGCAGGAAGAGCTCGGCACGCATCGCGAAGGCGGCGGTGATCGGCCCGAAGCGGATGTCGATCTCGCCCTGGGCGCGTTCGCCGTCATGGCGCAGCACCCGCGCGCCAGGCAGGCAGCGCGCCACCAGGGGAAGATCCTGCAAGCGCTGCCAGACGAGCTCCGGCGACACCGGCAGGGCTACCGACTGCGACACCGTGATCCAGTCGCCATGCTCGGGCAGGACGATGGGTGCCCAGTCGGGGAAGGTAGTGGTGGTGGTGGCCGCGGTGGTGGTGGTGGTAGCCGCGGTGGTGGTGGTAGCCGCGGTGGTGGTGGTGGTGGCGGTGGTGGTGGTGGCTGTAACGGCAGCGGCTGCCGCGCTGGCGCCGAGCGCGGCCGGCAGCACACTGGCCTGGCCTGCGCCATGGCCCAGACCCGCGGCCGGCGCGGGCTGGGTGGCCGGCATGGCCAGCTCACCCTTGGCCTTGGCCTGCAGCACCGCGCCGATCGCCTCGACGATGCCCACGTACCCGGTGCAGCGGCAGATGTTGCCGGCAAGCTCGTTGCGCACGCGCTGAGGATCAGGGCCCGGCAGGCGCAGCACGATGTCGCGCGCGGTGCACAGCATGCCGGGCGTGCAGTAGCCGCACTGCAGCGCGTGATGCTCATGGAAGGCGCGGCGCAGCGCCGCCATGACGGGGTCTTCGCCGTAGCCCTCGATGGTGGTGACCTCGGCATCCTCGCAGGCCACCGCGAAGGTGATGCACGAGCGCTGCGGCATGCCGTCGATGAGCACCGTGCAGGCGCCGCACACCCCGTGCTCGCAGGACAGGTGGGTGCCGGTGAGGCCGAGCTCCTTGCGCAGGAAGTCGCCGAGGTGGGTACGCGGCTCGCAGACCCGCTGCACGCGCTCGCCGTTGACGCTGAGCTGGACGAGCTGGGTGATCATGGCTGGCGTGCGTTCATCTGGGCAAGGGCGCGGGTGAGGGCCACCGCGTGCTGGTGGACGAAGACCGCATCGGCGCCAGGGCAGGCCTGCGTGACCGCGGCCGAGAACAGCGCATGCGGGTCGGCCTGCTGCGCGGCGGCCTGCAGCAGGCCGGGCGCATCGGGGAGCAGGGCCGGGCGGGTCTCGATGGCGCCGACCAGCACACGGCAGTGACCGATGCCGGGGTCGATCACCACCACGCCGATCGCGTCGGCGAACTCGCCAACCTTGGGGCAGAGCTTGTGATAGCCCCAGCGCAGACCGGGGCCGAAGGCCGGCAGCTCGATGGCCACGAGCACCTCGCCGGGCTGCAGCGCGGTGGCATAGCCCGCCACGATGAAGTCCTCCAGGGGCAGGCGACGCGCGCCCTGCGGGCCCGCGAGGCACACGGTGGCGCCCAGGGCCATGAGCGCATTGACCCAGTCGGCCGCCGGGTCGGCGTGGCACAGGCTGCCGCCCACCGTGCCGCGATTGCGCACCGCGCGATAGGCGATGCCGCGGGCCACCGAGGGCAGCATGCCGCGGGTGGTGTCGGGCACCAGGCCGTCCTCGATCTCGGCATGCGTGACCGCCGCGCCCAGCCGCAGCACGCCGGCCTGCACCGTGGCGCCGCGCAGTTCGGGCAGGCGGCGCAGGTCGATCAGCGCGTCGGGGCGAGCCAGCCGCAGGTTGAGCATGGGGCCCAGCGACTGCCCACCGCCCACCGCGCTGCTGCCCTGGGCCTGCAGCGCCTGCAGGGCCGCGGGCAGGTCAGCGGGCCGCTGCCAGCTGAAGGGGGCGGCCTTCATGCGCCACCTCCGACGGCCGCGCGCCGCGCGAGCAGCCCACCGAGCAGCCGGCGCGGAGTGAGCGGGGTCTCGGCGAACTCGACGCCGAACTCGGCGAGCGCGGCATTGACCGCGTTGAGGATGGCCGCCGGCGGCGCGATGGCGCCGCCCTCACCCACCCCCTTGATGCCGTGGCGGGTGTGCGGCGAGGGCGTCTCGGTGTGATCGATGCGGATGGTGGGCATCTCGGCCGCGCCCGGCAGGAGATAGTCGGCGTAGGTGGAGGCCAGCGGCTGCGCCGAACGGTCGTAGGGCATTTCCTCGAAGAGCGCCGTGCCGATGCCCTGGACCGCGCCGCCGATGGTCTGGCCCTCGACGATCATGGGATTGACCAGCGTGCCGCAGTCTTCGCAGATGGCGTAGTCGAGCAGGCGGACCTGGCCGCTGCCGGGATCGACCTCGACCAGCGCGCCATGGCTGGCAAAGCTGAACACGCCGGTGTCGACCGCCGGCTTGTAGCTCTCGGTGACCTCGAGGCCGCCGGTGTGCATCTCGCGCGGCAGGCGCTCGGGCCGGTGGTACCAGGCCTCGCCGATCTGCTGCCAGGCAACCTCGCCCGCGCTGCCCACGAATCGGCCGCCGGCCAGGCGGACCGACTCTGGCGCGCCCGCCCCCAGGTGCGCGGCCAGCGGGCGCACCCGCGCCACCAGCGCCTCGCAGGCCTTGGACACCGCGCCGCCCGCCATGACGATGGAGCGCGAGGCGTAGGTGCCGGTGGAGAACGGGGTCTCGTTGGTGTCGCCGTGGGTGACCACGATGCGCTCGAGCGGCAGCCCGGTGATCTCGCTGGCCACCTGGGCGAGCGTGGTCTCCATGCCCTGACCGTGCGAGTGCACGCCCACTTTCACCTCGAGCGTGCCATCGGCGGCCAGGCGCACCGTGGCGCCGTCATAGCCCGGCACGATGGGCAGGCCCCAGGACGCGAACACCGAGGTGCCGTGCGCCGACTGCTCGGTGTAGGTGGCAAAGCCCAGGCCGAGGAAGCGGCCCTGCGCGCGCGCCGCCGCCTGCCGCTGCGCGAAGCCGGCGTGATCGAGCATGGCCATGACCCGGTGCAGGCTGGACGGGTAGTCGCCGGAATCGAAGGCCTTGCCGGCGATGTTGGTGAAGGGCATGTCGGCCCCGCGCACCAGGTTCTCGAGGCGCACCGCGCAGGGGTCGCGACCGACGGTGCGGGCGATGGCGTCGATCATGAGCTCCATGGCGAAGGCCACGCCCGGCCGCGCCACGCCCCGGTAGGGCGAGAAGGGCGGCTTGCTGGTGGCCACGCCATAGACATGGCAGCGGTACTTCTCCATGCGGTAGGGGCCGGGCAGGTTGCCGATGATCTGGCCGGTTTCAAGGCAGGCGGTGAACGGCCACACCGAGTAGGCGCCGCTGTCGACATGCACCTCGGCATCGAGCCCGAGCAGGCGGCCGCGTTCGTCCACGTAGGCCGACATGCGGTAGTGGTGCTCGCGGCAGTTGGTGCCGGCCACCAGGTGCTCGCGCCGGTCTTCGATCCAGCGCACCGGGCGGCGCAGCCTGAGCGCGAGCCAGGCCACCGCCACCTCTTCGGGCATGAGGTTGCACTTGTAGCCGAAGCCGCCGCCGACATCGGGCGCGATCACGCGCAGGCTGGCGAGCTCCAGGCCCAGGCACTGGGCCAGGCCCGAGCGGATCATGTGCGGCACCTGGGTGGATGAGTACACCACCAGTTGCGAGCGCTGGTCATCCCAGTAGGCCAGCACCGCCTTGCCCTCCATGGGCGACATGCTCTGGCGCGCCATGCGGAATTCGCGGGTGACCACATGGGCCGCGCGCTGCGCGACCTCGCTCAGGTCTTCTTCGCGCTTGAGATGAATGAAGAGGTTGTCGCGCCAGTGCTCGTGCACCCGCACGTCCGAGGCGCGAGCGGTGGCAGCATCGGGCAGCGGCGTGAGGGGTTCGATGTCGGGCCGCACCGTGGCGGCGAGGTCTTCGGCCTGGGCGCGCGTGGGCGCCACGCACACCGCCAGCGGCTCGCCGACGAAGCGCACCTTGCCCTGCGCGAGCACCGGGTAGTCGGAGACCTGGTAGCCCGGCAGCGAGGACTGGGCGGTGATGGGTCTGACCGACTCGGCGAGATCGGCGGCGGTGAAGATGCGCCCCTCGGCTCCGGCCGGCAGGCCGATGCCGCGCAGCCGGCCGTGCGCCAGCGGGCTGCGCACGAAGGCCGCCTCGAGCAGGCGCGGAAAGACCAGGTCATCGATGAAGCGGCCGCGGCCATGCAGATGGCGCTCGTCTTCCTTGCGCAGCACGCGCGCGCCGATGCCCGTGGCAGAGGAACTCATGAGGCGCTCCGGCCGAAGGTGGGGGAAAGCGGCAGGGCCGCGGCCGCGCCCGCGATGGGGCCCGACCGCGACGCGACGCTCAGCGCGCCGCCGACACCCCGTAACGATAGCCGTCCAGGGTGTTCTCGGCCACCCGGAACCAGAGGTTCTGCTCGTCGCGGAACCGGCGCCAGGAGGTGAGCATCTTGGCGAACTGGGGGTTCTTCTCGGCGATCTCGTTGAAGGTTTCCTCGGTGGCCTTGTAGCAGGCGTCCATCACCGCGCGCGGGAAGGCGCGCAGCTGCGTGCCGCTGCCCACCAGGCGCTTGAGCGCCTCGGGGTTCTTGGTGTCGTAGTGGGCGATCATGGCCGCCATCTGCTCGGTGCTGGCGGCCTCGAGCATTTCCTGTTGGGTCTTGGAGAGCGCCTCCCAGGCCTTGGTGCTGACCAGCAGGGTGATCTGCGCGCTGCCCTCCCACCAGCCCGGGTAGTAGTAGAAGCGGGCCACCTTGTTCAGGCCGAGCTTCTCGTCGTCATACGGGCCCACCCATTCGGCGGCATCGATGGTGCCCTTCTCGAGCGCGGAGTAGATCTCCCCGCCGGGGATCTGCTGCGGCACCACGCCGAGCTTGGCCATGATGGTGCCGCCCAGGCCGCCGATGCGGAACTTCAGGCCCTTGAGGTCCTCGACGGTCTTGATCTCCTTGCGGTACCAGCCGCCCATCTGCACGCCGACGTTGCCGCAGGGGATGGGCACGATGTTGTACGGCTTGTAGAGCTCTCGCAGGAGCTCGAGCCCGCCGCCGTAGAGCATCCAGGCGTTCTGCTGGCGCGCGTTCAGGCCGAAGGCAAGCCCGGCGTCGAAGGCCAGCGCCTGGTTCTTGCCGACGAAGAAGGAGGAGAACACATGGCCGCACTCGACCGTGCCGGCCGAGACGGCATCGAAGATCTGGCCGGCCGGCACGATCTCGCCGGCGGCGTGCGCGCGCAGATCGAACGCGCCGCCCGACATGGCCGAGACCCGACGCGCGAGGGCGTCAG
>JBIKWU010000121.1:0-11018 GCA_044356115.1 Burkholderiaceae bacterium | reverse complement strand
GAGGCGTAGTTGCGCGGCCCATCGGGCGCCTGCCCCATCTCGATCGCATCCTGGGTCTCGAAATGGCTGCGGCTCAGGTTGTGGATGCCCGCGAAGGGCAGGAAGAGCGCCTGGCCGCGCCGGTAGAGCGGCAGCACCGTGTCGGCGAGGGCAGGATGCAGCGACCAGTCGGCATCCAGCCGCAGATCGGTTGCGGCCCCAGCCTCCGGGACCGGCAGCGCGATGGTGGGGCGAGCCTCGCGATAGAACCGGCTCTCACGGGGCACGAGCAGGCTCAGGCTGTCATAGCCGCCGCGCAGGAACACCAGCAGCAGGCGCGCGCCCTCGGGCTCGCCGGCCCAGACGCGGCTGCCCGCCAGCGCGGGCGCGAGGCTCAGGCTGGCACGCAGCCAGTCTCGACGGTTCATCATCGGTCTCCTTGCGAGCGGCCTCAGCGGAACATGAACCCGGGCGAGGCCAGCAACAGGAAGTTGCGCTCGGCCGGCGACGTGGCGCGGGCCAGCGCCGCCTGCGTGGCTGCGGCGGGCGGGCGGGGCGAGGCCAGCGCAATCGGTGTGGCGCCCAGCGCCCGGGCAATGTCGAAGCGCGCGGTCATCTGCCCGGAGCTGTTCCAGGCCGAGGCCGAGAACGGATAGCCGTCGGGCGTGGGCCGCGCGAACAACGGCTGCCCCAGCCGCGCCAGCCAGCCGATCGCGGGCACCAGATCGCGCAGGGGCTGCGCCTCGGCGGCGAGCCGCAGGCCCGAGCACACGAAGTGCATCGGGGGCTTGAAGAGCCGGCCCAGCGAGGCCTGAAACTCGGGCGAGGCGATCAGGGTGTCGAGCACCGCGACGATGTCGCCGTCACGCGCGAGAAAGACCTCGGACGCGCGCGTGACCAGTACCGGCGGCGCCGGATCGGCCACCAGGTAGCGCACCAGCTTGCCGCACACGAAGCGGGCGGTGGCCGGATGAGCGGCGAGCAGATCGAGCACCTCGTCAAGTTCCTCGAGACCGCGGCCGCGGATCCGTCGGCCGAGCAGCAGCTTGTCGCCGCCATCATGACGATTGGGGTTGAACTCGAACACGCCCTCGCGACGGTAGAGCGCCTGCAGACCGGGGCGCAGCCGCGGGGTGTCATCGGTGAAGTTCAGGCCCACGCCGGTGAGCACCCGGGCAAGTGCCTGGACATCGGCCTGCGTGTAACCGCCATCCACACCCAGGGTGTGCAGCTCGAGCAGTTCGCGGGCCAGGTTCTCGTTCAGGCGGCCGGCCGCGTTCTGCTCGTTGTCCAGATACCGCAGCATGGCGGGATGCCGCACGGCCGCCCCGAGCAGGTCGCGGAAGCGCCCGAGCGCGTGGGCGCGAATGGCGCGCTCCTCGTAATCGCCCACCAGCGCACGCAGGTTCGCCTTGTACTGGTTGACGCTGAAGTGGTTGAACCAGAACCAGGTCATCAGCTCGCGCAACTGATGGCGGGAGTGCACGGCCAGCAGCAGGCTGCGGGTCTGCGCCTGCCGGGACCACTGCGCAAGCTCCTGCTGATAGGCCTGGCGGGCGGCCCGCTGGCGGGCATCGTCACGCTCGGCCTCGCCGGCGCGGCGGCTTCGCTCCAGCGCGATCAGCAGCGCAGCCAGGCCGTCCGCATCCGGCGGCAGGGCCGGCAGGTTCGGCGCCACCTCGGGCGGCAGACCATGCCCCGGCTCTGGACGCAATTGAGTCGCCAGCCAGCGCCCGTGGCCAAGGGCTGCATGGCTGGCCAGCAGCGCGGGGGTGCATCCCCAGCTCAGGCGATCGAGCCAGGCGATGGTGTCGGTGGGTGCAGCCGCGGCGGTCGATGAGAGATCGCCCGCGGCGAGACGCTGGGGTGATGCGCCAGCGGGCACGCCCGGGCGGGTGGGCTCGGGCACCCTGCCCGGCCCGGCGCAGGCCGCGGCGATTAGTACCCCTGTCGCACCGGCGGTCTTTAGAGCTGCACGGCGAGACCTCTTCCACGCCGTGATCGTGAGGCTGCTGAGCTTGGCGGGCGGGAGTGAGCGAGACATGGCGCAGGCATACCATGAAGCCTGCTCTGCCACCAGCGCCCAGCCGACACGTTACCCCCGGAAAAGACAAAGGGCCCGGGATCCGTGAAGTACCTGAGCCCTTGCTATTCCAATGATCGGCACGGCGGGCTTCGAACTCGCGCTCACCATTCAACGTTCATAGGGGTAGCCGCTTATGGTGATGGCCTGGCTTATTAGTCAGCGCATGGATACGTGGCTAGTGCCAAATGCTCCAGCCATGGTCTCATGGCGGCGGGGCCTAGGTAGCGTGTGTTGGTCTACTCAGATCAACTTTGCCAATTCGCCAGATTTGAGTGGCAGGCCTGACTATCCACCCGTGGCCTAGTCATCAGTGCGAGTCTGCGTGGCAGCTGCAAAAGATAGCCCAGTAGTCGTTAGCTTCTTCTAGGTACTCAATCGTGAGCGGTAAAGCACCGGATCAATGATGCGCGACACGATGGCCGCTCCAACGCTGTCAACCAAACTGAGCTGTTAAACACACCGAAATAACGCCGCTCAGCTACTGTCGGCTCGTCGCAGGTGCAGTTCATGCAGCGCCATCCTCCAAGGCTCGCGGGTATCTACGAAAATCGGGGAGGTTCACGATGCCTGCCTCGTTCAGGGCGAAGATTCATCATCCATCCCATCGTGAGAAGGAGCTGATCCGAATTGACCGTGGTCACGCACCGTTCCCCCCATACCGTAGGTCGCATCCATCTTTCGCTCTTTGGCTGACTGCGCATATGGATCAATCTGGGCATCTGTACCATGCTCGCGCCCCGGCGAGGTCGCACCAAATGTACTTCGAACCTTGGTGAATGCACGCTTTACCTGGGATTTAGTAAAGGGAGCGTCCGTCTTCAGTACGTGAACCGCATGCAAATGCGATCGTCGGTCATCCTCAGAGTGAAAGATAACGAAACATATGTCGCAGAGCGTCGCCATTGGATTCGTACGACGTAACTCGTGCAATCTACGAGTCTGTTCGCGGAACATTATCTGATTAGACGCCTCGGCATCGAGCAACGCTTTCCGCGCCGCTATATCTTGCCTTCGCGTTCTGGCGTCCGGGTCATGTACACGGCGTCGGTGCTTCTCAACGTCACCGACAGGTGCCCCGCAATCAGGGCAAGTAAGAAGTTTACGCCGGGTCTTTATTTTCCTCGCAATTGGTGTACTGCTATTCGCCAAAGGATTAGACGGCCGAATGTGACCGGCGCGAAGGTGGGTAATAAACTCGTCTGCCTCGGTTAAGGTGATTTGGCAAATCTGACAGATGAACGGACTTCTTGGCGGAGCTACCCTGTTTCCATCGAGTGTCCTAAGCCGGGCTAGCGAAGGGCTCAATTCGGACGAGAAACCCCTCGGAAGCCCTTCGCTCACGCCAGCAGACAGCGATCGTGGTCTACCAAGTGGGTGTAGGGGCGGAGGCGGTCTCTTCACGAGGCCCGTCCCGTAGCATTTGAAACAGTTTGGGTTTTCGCCACCGCAGGTGCATGTGTAACTGTCCATAGCTCCCCCTTGGCCTGAAATTCGATCAGTATCCGAGAGCCTTGGCAACTGAGTCGCGGTCGCGGAGAGTTAGGCTGCTGAGAGCATCCTGCCCACGCCGTTCCGGCTAGTGCTGATCCCGTCGAACCCGAGCGACACGCAAGTACCTATCGACATGCGAACGGTGACCAGGCGAACCAACGCGGGCCACAAAGGACAACGGGTTAGGTCCTTGTGAGACCTAACCCGTTGTTTTCCATTGGTCGGGACGGCGGGATTCGAACTCGCGACCCCTTGCACCCCATGCAAGTGCGCTACCAGGCTGCGCTACGCCCCGAGGGAGACCGCAAGTATAACCGATCGCCGGACCTCGTGCCGCGAGGCTCAGTCCGGATCGAGGAGGCTGAGCGCGCGCAGCAGATCCGCGCGCACGGCGGCGAGGGTCTCGGGGGCCACGGGTGGGGCGTGATCGCCCTCGGCAGGGTCAAGCCCCGATGCCGTCTCGATCAGCATGAGCGTCTCTTCGGGGCCGGCTTCGCCCTCGTGCGCCCCATGCCCGGCGCCATTGCGCGAGCGGGTCGAGGCCTCGCCCAGACGGTTGCGGGCGCCGCTGATGGTGAAGCCCTGCTCGTAGAGCAGATCGCGGATGCGGCGCACCAGCAGCACCTCGTGGTGCTGGTAGTAGCGCCGGTTGCCGCGGCGCTTCATGGGCCGCAGCTGGGTGAACTCCTGCTCCCAGTAGCGCAGCACATGCGGCTTGACGCCGCAGAGCTCGCTCACCTCGCCGATGGTGAAGTAGCGCTTGGCCGGGATCGGTGGCAGCACTACCTTGGGTTCGTTGCGGGACTGCATCGTGAGCGCGGGCGGGATCGGACGATGGACGCGGTGCGCGCTCAGCCACGCTCGCTGCCGTCGATCTGCGACTTCAGCTTCTGGCTGGCATGGAAGGTGACCACGCGCCGGGCCGAGATGGGAATCTCCTCGCCGGTCTTGGGATTGCGCCCCGGCCGCTGGGGCTTGTCACGCAGCTGGAAATTGCCGAAGCCCGAGAGCTTGACGCTGTGGCCGCGCTCGAGCGCGCCGCGGATCTCGTCGAAGAAGGTCTCGACCATGTCCTTGGCCTCGCGCTTGTTCAGGCCCACCCGCTCGAACAGCATCTCGGCGAGTTCGGCCTTGGTGAGCGTGAAGGCGTCATCGGCAGCGTCACCCGGCTCGGGCGAAGTCAGCGATTCGGGCAGCGGCGAAAGTGAGCCGGGCGAAGTCATGGAGGGGGAAGAAATCAGGCGCCAGCGCGCAGCCTGGCTCCCAGCCGATCGGCCAGTCGGGCCACCACCGCATCCAGCAGGTGGGCTACTTCCTGATCGTTCAAGGTGCGGCGAGTATCTTGCATCCAGAATCGGAAGGCAAGGCTTTTTTCCTTATTTTCCAATCCCTTACCGCGATATTCGTCAAACAGTCTCACGTTCTGGACGAGCTCGCCCGCGGGCTGTTCGGCCAGCGCCTGGCTGATTTCATCGGCCACCCTGGCGGCCTCCAGATCGGCTGGCACCACCCAGGCGAGGTCGCGCACGACCGCCGGGAAGCGGGAGGTCTCCTGCGGGCGGGCGAGCGTCCGGCGGCGCAGCCAGGTCAGGTCGAGATCGAGCAGGACCGGTGCCTGGGGCAGTTCGAGGGCCTGCTGCAACGCCGGGTGCATCACGCCGATCCAGCCCACCGGCTCCTCGCCGTCGAGGATGCGGGCGCTGCGTCCGGGATGCAGCGCCGGATGCTCGACGCGCCGGTAGGTGAGCCCGGCCGCACGCTCACCCACGAGCGTCTCGAGATCGCCCTTGAGGTCGAAGAAGTCGGTCGGCCGCGGGGTGGCGCCCCATTGATCGTCGACCACCGGGCCGAAGGCGAGCGCGGCCAGGCGCAACGGCTGATCGACGCCCTGCACGCTGTGCGGGCCGGACGCCACGGCCGGGTCGGCACGGAAGACCCGGCCGATCTCGAACAGGCGGACCCGCCCCGCCTTGCGGTTGAGGTTGGTGCGCAGCGCGTCGACCAGCCCGGACCACAGCGTGGTGCGCATGACATCGAGGTGGGCCGCGATCGGATTGAGCAGGCGGATGGCAGGCCCCTGGCCGAAGCGCTCGTCGAGCGTGCCCGCGACGAAACCGAAGGTGATCACCTCCTGGAAGTCGCGCGCGGCCATCGCGCGGCGCACCTGCCCCACAGGGCGCTCGAGCTCGGTGTGCGGCAGCATCGGCGAGGCCGCGCGCGGCGGGCGCACCGGCAGCCGCTCGAAGCCCCACAGCCGCACCACCTCCTCGATGAGATCTTCCTCGATCTGCAGGTCGAAGCGCCAGGAGGGCGGCTGCACCACGAAGCGGCCGGGCTCGCGCACGAAATGCAGACCCAGCCGCTCGAAGCACTGCGCCATCTCGTCGTCGGCGATGGGTACGCCGATCACCTGGCGGGCGCGATCGGTACGCATGGCCACCGGATGACGCGGCGGCAGCCCGGTGATCTGGTCATCCACCGGGCCGGCCTGCCCGCCGCAGATGTCCAGGATGAGGCGCGACAGGTACTCGATGTGCGCCACGGTGGTGGCGGCATCGACACCCCGCTCGAAGCGCTGGGCAGCGTCGGTGGAGAAGTTGTAGCGCCGCGCGCGGCCGGCGATCGCCTGCGGCCACCAGAACGCGGCCTCGAGGTAGATGTCGGTGGTGTCGAGCGAGACCGCGGTGCTGTCGCCGCCCATGATGCCGGCGAGGCTCTCGACCTGGGTCGCGTCGGCGATCACGCCCACCGCGCCGTCGAGTTCGATGGTCTGGCCATTGAGCAGCTTGAGCGTCTCGCCGGGGCGACCCCAGCGCACCTGCAGGCCGCCGTGGATGCGATGCAGGTCGAACACATGCGAGGGCCGGCCGAGTTCGAGCATCACGTAGTTGGAGATGTCGACCAGGGCCGAGATCGGGCGCTGCCCGGCGCGCTCCAGGCGGCGCTTCATCCAGTCGGGCGTGACCGCTCGGGCATTGACGCCACGGATGATGCGGCCGCTGAAGCGCCCGCACAGATCGGGCGCCTGCAGGCTCACCGGCAGGCGATCAGTCAGGCTCACCGGCACCGGGTCGAAGGCCGGCTCGCGCAACGGCGCGCCGGTGGCGGCGGCCACCTCGCGGGCGATGCCCAGCACGCCGAAGCAGTGGCCGAGGTTGGGCGTGAGCTTGAGCGTGAGCACCGCGTCATCGAGGGTGAGCGCGGTGCGCAGGTCGGCGCCCACCGGCGTGTCATCGGCCAGCACCAGCAGGCCGCCGTGGTCGTCGGACAGGCCGAGCTCGCGCGCCGAGCAGAGCATGCCGTTGCTGCGTACGCCGCGCATCTCCACCGGCTGGATGCTCAGCCCGCCGGGCAGTTGCGCGCCGGGCAGCGCGCAGGGCACGCGCAGGCCCGCGGCGACATTGGGCGCGCCGCAGACGATGGTCTGCATGCCATGGCCGGTGTCGACCTCGCAGACCGAGAGCTTGTCGGCCGCGGGATGGCGGGTCACCGAGACCACCCGGGCGACGACCACGCCGGTGAACGGCGGCGCGGCCGCGCCGACCTCCTCGACCTCCAGGCCAAGCATGGTGAGCCGGTCGGCCAGGGCCTCGGTGGTGAGTTGCGGATCGCAGAAGCTGCGCAGCCAGCTTTCGGGAAACTTCATCCGGAGACCTCGTCAGCGGTTGAACTGCGCGAGGAAGCGCAGGTCGTTCTCGTAGAAAAGCCGCAGGTCACCCACGCCGTAGCGCAGCATGGCCAGGCGCTCGACCCCGGAGCCGAAGGCAAAGCCCAGGAAGCGCTCGGGATCGAGACCGTAGTTGCGCATCACCGTGGGATGCACCTGGCCCGAGCCCGCCACCTCGAGCCAGCGTCCGGCCAGCGGGCCGTCGCGAAAGCGCATGTCGATCTCGGCCGAGGGCTCGGTGAACGGGAAGTAGGAGGGGCGAAAGCGCACGTCGAGGTCGGTGGTCTCGAAGAAGCGCTGCAGGAATTCGGTGAACACGCTCTTGAGGTCGGTGAAGCTGATGGACTCGTCGACCCACAGGCCCTCGAACTGCTGGAACATCGGCGAGTGGGTGGCGTCGGAATCCACCCGGTAGGTCTTGCCCGGCGCGATCACCTTGATGGGTGGCTGATGCGTGCGCGCGTAGCGGATCTGCACCGGGCTGGTGTGGGTGCGCAGCAGCAGGCCGTGGCCATGGGCATCACGGCCCTCGACGTAGAAGGTGTCGTGCATCGACCGCGCCGGGTGGTTCTCGGGCGTGTTCAGCGCGGTGAAGTTGAAGAAGTCTTCCTCGATCTCGGGGCCGTCGGCGACATCGAAGCCGATGGAGCGGAAGATCGCCTCGATGCGCTCGACGGTGAGCGACAGCGGGTGCAGGCCGCCCGCGCCAGTGCCGCGCCCGGGCAGCGTGACATCGATCGCCTCCTGGGCCAGACGGGCATCGAGCAGCGCCGCGGCGAGCGCCTGCTCGCGGGCGTTCACCGCGGCCTCCACCGCCTGCTTGGCCTCGTTCAGGGCCCGGCCGGCGGCCGCGCGCTCCGTGGGCGAGAGCCGCCCGAGCGCCTTCATGTGGCGGGTGATCTCGCCGTCCTTGCCCAGGAAGCGCGCCTTGGCATCGGCCAGGGCCGCGGCATCGGGCGCCTGCCCGATGAGCGAGCCGGCAGTGGCGATGAGCTGGTTCAGATCGAGGTCCATGGCAGGACGGCTCCGAGGGGTGATGCGCCCGGGACGCGGCGGCAGCCACGACCCGGGAAGCGGAATCCACAATGCAAACGGGGCCCGAGGGCCCCGTTTGCCAGGCGCGCGCCACGGCGCGGCGCGCACCGCGCCGCGCGCGGGCTCAGGCCGCGGCGAGCGAGGCCTTGACCTGGGCGACGATGGCCGCGAAGGCCGGCTTGTCGTTGACGGCGAGCTCGGCCAGCACCTTGCGGTCAAGGCCGATGGCCGCGCGGTTCAGGCCGGCGATGAAGCGGCTGTAGTTGATGCCGTGCTCACGGGCCGCGGCGTTGATCCGCGCGATCCAGAGCGAGCGGAACACCCGCTTCTTGTTGCGACGATCGCGGTAGGCGTACTGGCCCGCCCGCATGACCGCCTGCTTGGCAATGCGAAAGACCTTGCTGCGACGGCCGCGATAGCCCTTGGCGAGGGCAAGAACCTTCTTGTGACGGGCCCGGGCGGTGACGCCACGCTTGACTCTGGGCATGGTTCAGCTCCTCAGGCGTAAGGCATCATGGCGCGCACCGAATCGACGTTCGTTTCATGAACGCCGGCGGAGCCGCGCAACTGACGCTTGGTCTTGGTGGTCTTCTTGGTGAGGATGTGGCGCTTGAACGCCTGACCCCGCTTGATGCTGCCGCCGGCACGCACCCTGAAGCGCTTCGCAGCGCTTTTCTTCGTCTTCATCTTGGGCATGGGAACCCCTGGCTTCCTTCTTGGTTGCCTTGACAGGTGTCCGGCTGCTGACGCCGGAACTTGCTGAACCCGCTCGGCTTGTGTCGGTCCGGCCTGGGGCCGGACCCCGGCCGCCCCGAGGGGCGGCTGGTGCTGCAGGGCCGCGCAGCTGCGCGCGGCCCGGTGTTCACTTCTTCTTGCGCGGCGCGATGATCATGACCATCTGCCGGCCTTCAAGCCGAGGCATCTGCTCGACCTGCCCGACCGCATCGAGGTCGGTGCGCACCCGCTCGAGCAGGCGCACCCCGAACTCCTGGTGTGCCATCTCGCGACCGCGGAAGCGCAGGGTGATCTTGGCCTTGTCGCCTTCTTCAAGGAACCGGACCAGATTGCGCAACTTGACGTTGTAGTCGCCGTCATCGGTGCCAGGCCGGAACTTCACTTCCTTGACCTGGATGATCTTCTGCTTGAGCTTGGCTTCGTGGGCCTTCTTCTGCTCCTGATACTTGAACTTGCCATAGTCCATCAGGCGGCAGACCGGCGGTGAGGCGGTGGGCGCGATCTCGACGAGATCTACCTCCTTGTCCTCCGCCAGGCGGATGGCATCCCGGAAAGCGACGATACCGAGTGGCTCGTTATCGACCCCGATGAGCCGCACCTCGGGCACTGTGATTTCGCCGTTGATGCGATGCGAACGTTCGGTAGCGATTGTCTGGACCTCCAGTCAGTGGATGAGAACGGCGGCGCGACAGCCCCCTGCCCTGCCTTGCCCGAGGGGCACCGCGATGGCGGTGACCCGGCTCAGGCCGGCCTGGCCGGAAGCGGCTGGGCGCGACGCGACTCGATGTCCTGGGAGAGCCGCCCGATGAACTCATCAAGCGGCATGGCGCCCAGATCGGCCCCGCCACGCGCACGCACAGCCACCATGCCTGCCTGCCGCTCCTTGTCTCCTACAACCAGGATGTACGGAACTTTCTGCAGGCTAAACTCCCGGATTTTATAGTTGATCTTCTCGTTGCGCAAATCGGCCTGCACCCTAAACCCTTGTTTCTTCAGCGCCTGGACAACGCCGTGGGCATAGTCGGCCTGGGCTTCGGTGATGTTCATGACCACCGCCTGCAGGGGGCTCAGCCACATCGGCAGGGCCCCGGCGTGGTTCTCGATGAGGATGCCGATGAAGCGCTCGAGCGAGCCGACGATCGCCCGGTGCAGCATCACCGGGTGGCGGCGCGCGTTGTCCTCGGCCACGTACTCGGCATCGAGGCGCTCGGCGGTGTTGAAGTCCACCTGCATGGTGCCGCACTGCCACTGCCGGCCGAGCGCGTCCTTCAGGGTGTACTCGATCTTGGGGCCGTAGAAGGCGCCGTCGCCGGGCGCCACCACGAACTCGCAGCCCGAGCGGCGCAATGACTCCATCACCGCGTGCTCGGCCTTGTCCCAGAGCGCATCGGAGCCCACCCGCTTCTCGGGCCGGGTGGCCACCTTGTACAGGATCTCGGTGAAGCCGAAGTCGGCATAGACCTTCTGCAGCTGCTCGGTGAAGTGCTCGCACTCGGCCAGGATCTGGTCTTCGGTGCAGAAGATGTGGCCGTCGTCCTGGGTGAAGCCGCGCACCCGCAGGATGCCGTGCAGGGCGCCGGAGGGCTCGTTGCGGTGGCACTGCCCGAACTCGCCGTAGCGCAGGGGCAGCTCGCGGTAGGAGCGCAGCCCGGCGCGGAAGATCTGCACATGGCCGGGGCAGTTCATCGGCTTGACCGCGTAGATGCGGTTCTCGGACTCGGTGACGAACATGTTCTCGCGGTAGTTCTCCCAGTGGCCGGTGCGCTCCCACAGCGAGCGATCAAGGATCTGCGGCCCCTTGACCTCCTGGTAGCCGCTGTCCTGGTAGACACGGCGCATGTACTGCTCGACCTGCTGCCAGACCGTCCAGCCCTTGGGGTGCCAGAACACCAGGCCGGGCGCCTCTTCCTGCATGTGGAAGAGATCGAGCTCGCGGCCCAGGCGCCGGTGGTCGCGGCGCTCGGCCTCCTCCAGGCGATGCAGGTAGGCATCCTGGTCTTTCTGGCTGGCCCAGGCCGTGCCGTA
>JBIKWU010000120.1:0-11037 GCA_044356115.1 Burkholderiaceae bacterium | reverse complement strand
GATGATGCCCGCCGGCTCGATCGGCCGGGAAAGGGTGCCGGCTACCTGACTCGAACAGGTGACCTACCGCTTACAAGGCGGTTGCTCTACCAACTGAGCTAAGCCGGCAATGGGGAGCGACACACCCGGGAGCGAAACACCCGCGCGGGTACCCTACTTGACCCGGGTCAGGCGCGGCCGGCCACCCGCGGGCGCGCCGGTCGGCGGCGGATCGGTGTCGGGGCCGTCAGGCTTGCCGGAAGGCTCGGCGCTGCCCGGACCTCTGCCTGCGGGCGGGATCGAGACCAGCGAGACCGGCGAGGCTGGTTCATCGGACGAGCCCGCCCCGGGGTCGGCCAGCGTCGGCGGCGCTTCGGCGTCAGCAGCCGAAGGCTGCGGCGCGGGCGCCAGCGCGAGCGGCTTGGCGACATCGAAGGCCATGCCGTGGCCGGTCTCGGCAGCGTAGACGGCCGAGACATTGGCGATGGGTACCGACACCTGGCGGGCGATCCGGTTGAAGCGCGCCTCAAACTCGATCAGGTCGTTGCCGATCTGCAGCCGATGGGTGGCATCGGCCGAGATGTTGAGCACGATCTCGCCGTTGCGCACGAACTCCATCGGCACCCGGGTGTGCTCGTCGACGGCCACGGCGATGTGCGCGCGATACCCGCTGTCCGCGCACCACGCGTGGATGGCGCGGATCAGGTAGGGTTTGGTGGAGAGTTCACTCACCGCATTCCAGACCGGCAGCAGGCGGGCGCTCAGCGCCGCATCACCTTCTCGGAGGGGGTCAGCGCCTCGATGTAGGCCGGGCGCGAGAAGATGCGCTCGGCATACCGCAGCAGCGGCGCGGTGGTCTTGGGCATCTCGATGCCGTAGTGGTCGAGGCGCCAGAGCAGCGGCGCCAGGGCCACGTCGAGCATGGAGAAGTCCTCGCCCAGGATGAACTTGTTCTTGATGAAGATCGGCGTGAGCTGGGTGAGGCGATCGCGGATCTGCAGGCGCGCCTTCTCCATCTGCTTGGACGCGTCCTTGTGGTGATCCCGCCGCTCGAGCTGCTGCACGTGCACGAAGAGCTCGCGCTCGAAGTTGAACAGGAACAGCCGGGCGCGGGCCCGCATCACCGGATCGGCCGGCATGAGCTGCGGATGCGGGAAGCGCTCGTCGATGTACTCGTTGATGATGTTCGATTCGTACAGGATCAGGTCACGTTCGACCAGGATGGGCACCTGACCGTACGGATTCATGATCGAGATGTCCTCGGGCTTGTTGTAGAGATCGACGTCGCGGATCTCGAAGTCCATGCCCTTTTCGAACAGCACGAAGCGGCAGCGCTGGCTGAACGGGCAGGTAGTGCCCGAATACAGAACCATCATGGCGAGCGGCTCCCTTGTGAACGGTGTGCTTGAAAAAAATCAGGGGTGAGCCGGACCCCGGCTCACCCCGGTGGGTTGCAGCGAAGGACCTACTTGATGTCCTTCCAGTATTCGCGGTTGAGCCACCAGGCGAAGACCGTGAAGACCGACAGGAACAGCAGCACCCACACCCCGAGCTGCGTGCGGCTACGCGCCGACGGGTCGGACATGTAGGTGATGTAGCCGACCAGGTCGGCCACGGCGGCGTCGTACTGGGCCTGGGGCAGCGTGCCGCCCTCGGGCTTGCCAAGCACGATCTCGCGATTGTCGTGATGGTGCTTGCCCTCGAGCTTCTCGACCTTCTCGGTGCGCACGCCGGCGGAATCGAAGCTGATCGTCACCTTCTGGAAACCGGTGAGCGCGCCGGACTTCTCGTCCTTGACCGCCTTGGTCTCCTGGATGGTGACACCGCGCGGACCCTGCAATTCCCAGAGGACGTGCGGCATGCCGACGTTCTCGAAGAGTGCGTTGTTCCAGCCGGTGGCGCGGGTGTTGTCCCGGTAATAGGACCGCAGGTAGGTGTAGAGCCAGTCAGCACCGCTGCCGGCGCCGGAGGCGCGCGCCCGCGCGATCACCGAGAGGTCAGGCGGCAGCGCGCCGAACCAGGCCTTGGCGTCTGACGGCGCAATGGCCACCTTCATGGGCTCGCCGACCTTCTCCGCGGTGAACAGCAGGTTCTTGCGGATCTGGTCTTCGGTGAGGTCGAGGTCCTGAAGCCGGTTGTAGCGCATGGACGACGCGCCATGGCAGTTCAGGCAGTAGTTCACGAACAGCTTCGCGCCGTTCTGAAGCGCCGGGATGTCGGTGAGTTTCTCGACCGGGAAGCGGTCGAGCGGGAAGCCGCCTTCGGAGGCGCTGGCGATCGACAGACCGAACGCCAGCGGGAGGGCAGCGAGCAGGGTGCGGAGAGTTTTCATGGTCGGATCCCGGCGACGCTCAGTGGGCCTCGAAGGTGACCCGATCGGGCACCGGCTTGAACTCGCCCATGGCGCTCCACCAGGGCATCAGCAGGAAGAAGCTGAAATAGAGCAGGGTACCGATCATGGAGAAGATCTGGCCGGCCGCTGACGGCGCCAGCACGCCGAAGTAGCCGAGGACGATGAACACCACCACGAAGATGGCGTAGACATAGCCGTGCCAGCCGGGCCGGTAACGGATGGAGCGCACCGGGCTGTTGTCGAGCCAGGGCAGCGCGAAGAAGATCACCACCGACGCGCCCATGGCAACCACGCCCCAGAACTTGGCGTCGGCCAGGAAGAACCCGATGATCAGCACCGCGCTGACCGCGGGTGCGATCAGCTTGAACACCGAGCGGCGGGCGCTCACGACCACCATCAGCGAGTACAGGATGAGGAACGGCGTCATCCAGTAGCGCAGGAACTCGTCGGTGGTGGCCCGCAGGATGGAATAGAACGGCGTGAAGTACCAGACCGGTGCGATGTGCGCCGGGGTCTTGAGCGGGTCGGCCGGGATGAAGTTGTTGAATTCCAGGAAGTAGCCGCCAAGCTCGGGGGCGAAGAAGACCACCGCCGAGAAGAAGATCAGGAAGACCGACACCCCCAGGATGTCGTGCACGGTGTAGTAGGGATGGAAGGGAATGCCGTCCAGCGGCTTGCCGCTGGCATCCTTGCGGGCCTTGATGTCGACGCCGTCGGGGTTGTTCGAGCCCACCTCGTGCAGCGCCACCACGTGAGCCGCCACCAGACCGAGCAGCACCAGCGGCACCGCGATGACATGGAACGAGAAGAAGCGGTTCAGCGTGGCATCGCTCACGACGTAGTCGCCGCGGATCCAGACCGAGAGGTCAGGGCCGATGAACGGGATGGCCGCGAACAGGTTCACGATCACCTGCGCGCCCCAGTACGACATCTGGCCCCAGGGCAGCAGATAGCCCATGAACGCCTCGGCCATCAGGCACAGGAAGATCGCGCAGCCGAAGATCCAGACGAGTTCACGCGGCTTGCGATACGAGCCATACAGCAGCCCGCGGAACATGTGCAGGTACACCACCACGAAGAACGCCGAGGCGCCGGTGGAGTGCATGTAGCGCACCAGCCAGCCGTAGGGCACGTCGCGCATGATGTATTCGACGCTGGCGAAGGCCACCGGCACGCCCGCCGCGTTGAGCGAGGCGTCAGGCTTGTAGTGCATGACCAGGAAGATGCCGGTGAGGATCTGGATGACCAGCACCAGGATGGCCAGCGAGCCGAAGAAGTACCAGAAGTTGAAGTTCTTGGGCGCGTAGTACTCGGAGAGGTGCGCCTTCCAGGTGGCGGTCAGCGGAAACCGCGCGTCGACCCAGGCGAGCGTCTTGTCGAGCACCGGGGCGTTGGGGGGGAGTTGCTTCTCAGCTGCCATGATGTGCGTTCCTTCGCTCAGGCCTTCTTGTCTTCGCCGATGAGGATCCGGGTGTCGCTCAGGTAGGTGTGCGGCGGAACCTCGAGGTTGTCGGGCGCGGGCTTGTTCTTGAAGACCCGGCCGGCCAGGTCGAAGGTGGACCCGTGGCAGGGGCACAGGAAGCCGCCGGCCCAGTCATCGGGCAGCGAGGGCTGAGCGCCAGGGGTGAATTTCTCGGAAGGCGAGCAGCCCAGGTGCGAGCAGATGCCGACCACCACCAGGTACTCGGGCTTGATCGAGCGGTGCGGATTCTTGGCGTACTCGGGCGTGGGGTAGGCGGTGCGCACCGAACCGGGATCGGCCACGCCGGGCTCGGTCTTCTTGAGGGTCTCGAGCATCTCGGGGGTGCGGCGCACCACCCACACCGGCTTGCCGCGCCACTCCACCCGCTTGAGCTCGCCCGGCGCCATGCCGGCGATGTCGACCTCGACCGGGGCGCCGGCCGCGAGGGCGCGCTCGGAGGGCTTGAGGCTCTTCAGGAAGGGCCAGGCCACGGCGGCGCCGCCCACCGCGCCCACCGAACAGGTGGTGAGCAGCGCGGCGCGACGGGAAGGGTCTTCGGGCAACAGGGAAGAATCGCTCATGACGGGGATCCTGATGGCTGATCGCTCTGGAAAGAATGCGTAGGCGCGGCGGCTCGGGCAGGCGCGTCACCGAGGCGGCGCGGACCCGGGCCTGGAAAGCGGCGGCGCAGTGAGCGCCGCAGTCAGGCAACACACGAGTTTAGCCGATTGTGCAGCGCAATGGAAAAACCGCACTGCCGTCCGAGGGCCGCTTCGAGAGGGGTTCAGCGTCGCGAATGCCCTGTGATAAGTTCCTGAGCCAGCGGATCGGCCGCGCGTCCGGCACGATCACCGCCAATAAACCAACAATCCAGGAGGAACGCAGATGTCGATCGTGTCCGAGTTCAAGGCCTTTGCCATCAAGGGCAACGTGATGGACCTCGCCGTCGGGGTGATCATCGGCGCGGCCTTCGGCAAGATCGTCGACTCGGTGGTGGGCGACCTGATCATGCCGGTGGTGGCTGCGATCATCGGCGGCAAGCTCGACTTCTCCAGCCTGCTGGTGCCGCTCGGGCAGATCCCGCCCGGCACCGTCATGAGCCTCGATGCCCTGAAGAAGGCCGGCGTGCCGGTCTTCGCCTACGGCAACTTCATCACCATCGCGGTCAACTTCCTGATCCTCGCGTTCATCATCTTCATGATGGTCAAGGCGATGAACCGCTGGAAGAAGGCCGATGCCGAGGCGCCGGCCGCACCCGCCGAGCCGCCGCCGCCGCCGGCCAGCGAAGTGCTGCTCGCCGAGATCCGCGACCTGCTCAAGCAGCGCGGGTAAGCAGCCCCCGGGGCGGCGCGCGCGAGGCGCCGCCGCTACACCGGGTTGGGGTCGTCGATGAAGCGATGCCGCACGCCGAACTCGGCGGCCAGCCGCGCCCCCAGCGCCTGCACGCCGAACCGCTCGGTGGCATGGTGGCCGGCGGCCAGGTAGGTGATGCCCAGTTCGCGCGCCAGGTGGGTGGTGCGCTCCGAAACCTCGCCACTGATGAACGCGTCGGCGCCAGCCGCCGCAGCCTGCGCCAGCATGTCCTGGGCCGCGCCGGTGCACCACGCCACCCGCCGCAACCGCCGGCGCATGGGGCCCAGCACGAGCGGCTCGCGGCCCAGGGCCTGCGCCAGCCGCGCGGCCAGATCGGACACGGCCAGGGGCGCGGGCAGCCGGTGCCAGCATCCCAGCCCATCGGCGCCGAACCGCCCGTCCACCGTCCAGCCCAGCCTCAGCCCGAGCTGCACGTTGTTGCCGACCTCGGGATGGACATCCAGGGGCAGGTGATACGCGAACAGGTTCAGCCCACCGCCGAGCACCAGTGCCAGCCGCTCGCGGTGCGGACCGAGCACCCGCGGATCATCACCGCGCCAGAACCAGCCGTGATGAACCAGCAGCGTGTCGGCGCCGGCGCGCAGCGCGGCCCGCACGAAGGCGGCGCTGGCCGTCACGCCGCTTGCCACCACCGCCACCCGGGGCGAACCTTCCACCTGCAGCCCGTTTGGGCAATAATCGGCGAACCGTTCCGGGCCAAGGCATTGCGCCAGATAGGCCGCCACGTGCTGCCGGGGAACCCCGGCCCGATCCCCGCCTCTCTCACGCTCTCTGGCCATACGCATGCTCCATCGTTTCTGGCTGGTGTTCGCGCAGGCGGTCACGGTGCTGCTGGCGGCCGTGTTCGTGGTGGCCAGCTTCCAGCCGCAGTGGCTGCCGGGCCGTCTGGGGCGCGCCCCCGAACCCTCCGTGGGCCAGGGCCCCGCCAGCGGCGGCAGCGCCCGCAGCGAACCCCGGCGCGACGGCGCGATTCTTTCATACAGCGAGGGCGCCCGCCGGGCCACCGCCTCGGTGGTGAACATCTTCACCACCAAGCAGGTGCGCGTGCCCAGAGACCACCCGCTGCTCAATGACCCGCTGTTCCGGCGCTTCTTCGGCGAGCAGTTCGCCCAGCGTCAGCAGACCTCCAGCCTGGGCTCGGGCGTGATCATCTCGGCCGACGGCCTGGTGGTCACCAACCACCACGTGGTCGAGTCGGCCGACGAGATCGAGGTCCTGCTCTCCGACGGCCGGCGCGCCAAGGCCACGGCCGTGGGCAGCGATCCCGAAACCGATCTCGCCGTGCTGCGCATCGCGCTCGACAAGCTGCCCGCCATCGAGTTCGGCCAGGCCGACGCCGCGCGGGTCGGCGACGTGGTGCTGGCCGTGGGCAATCCGTTCGGCGTGGGCCAGACCGTCACCATGGGCATCATCAGCGCCCTGGGCCGCAGCCAGCTCGGCATCAACACCTTCGAGAACTTCATCCAGACCGACGCCGCGATCAACCCCGGCAACTCGGGCGGCGCGCTGGTCGATTCGGCTGGCAGGCTGCTCGGCATCAACACCGCCATCTATTCGCGCAGCGGCGGTTCGCTGGGCATCGGCTTCGCCATCCCGGTGAGCACGGTTCGCCAGGTGACCGATCAGCTGGTGGCCAGCGGCAGCGTCACCCGCGGCTACATCGGCGTCGAACCGCAGGACATCACGCCTGAGCTGGCCGAGGCCTTCAAGCTGCCGCGCCAGCAGGGCGCGATCATCGCCGGCGTGATGCGCGGCGGGCCGGCCGAGAAGGCGGGCGTGAAGGTGGGCGACATCCTGGTGTCGGTGGACGGCGCGGCCATCAGCGGCACGGCCGCCATGCTCCAGACGATCTCGCAACTCAAGCCCGGCAGCGTGAGCCGATTCCGTTTCGTGCGCGAGGGCAAGGAGATCGACCTGCCGGTCACGGTGGGCAAGCGCCCACGGCCGGGTCAGAAGGGCGAATGAGGCTCGGCGCGCCTGGCGATTCCGCCGGCGCCGAACGGCCGCAGGACCAGGGAACTCAGGCGCTGCCGCCCGACGAACCGCCTGGCGATCCGCCCGGGGCAGCGTCGGCGCTGCCCTCGGCCGGCGCCTCGGGAGCACGGCTGCGCACGGTAATGAACCCGGCCAGCACGATGCCCAGCTCATAGAGCAGGCACAGCGGCACCGCGAGCATGAACTGCGAGAGCACATCGGGCGGCGTGAGCACCGCGGCCACCACGAAAGCGCCCACCACCACGTAACGGCGCGCCTCGCGCAACTGCTGCGTGGTGACCATGCCGAGCTTGACCAGCAGCATCTCGACCACCGGCACCTCGAAGGTGAGGCCGAAGCCGAAGAAGATCGCCAGGGTGAAGTCCCAGTACTTCTGCAGGTCCTGCATCACGTCGGCACCGGTGTCCGCCGCGAAGGCATAGAAGAACTTGTAGGCCGCCGGCAGCACGAAGAAGTACGCGAAGCTGATGCCCACCACCAGGAAGAACACGCTGGAGACGATCAGCGGCAGGGCGAACTTCTTCTCGTGCTCGTAGAGGCCCGGCGCCACGAAGGCCCACGCCTGGTAGAGCACCCAGGGCAGCGACAGCAGCAGCGCGGTGAGAAACGCGACCTTGGTGAGGGTGAAGAAGGCGCCAGCCTGGTCGGTGAAGATGGGCCGCTGGCCCGCCGGCAGCGACTGGTAGAGCGGCTGCGAGAGCAGCTTCATGATCTCGCCGCTGAAGTAGAAGCACACCCCGAAGAGCACCAGCACCACGATCAGGGACTTCACCAGCCGGTCGCGCAGCTCGACCAGATGCGAGACGAAGCTCTCTTCCTGGGCGGGATCGGCGGACTTGCTCTCGGAACGCAGCAGACGGGGCAGACGCAAGGGGGGCTCCGGTCAGCGGCGCTTGGGCGGCAGCTTCTTGCCGAGCAGACGGGCGCGTTCAGTGCGGCGATCCTTGAAGCGATCGCGGAGGCGGCGGTTGGCGTAGATCTTGTCCCAGTCGGTGGCCGGCTGCGCGGGCGCGGAGGCGGCGTCGGACAGGGTGTCGAGGCTGGTCTGGGCGTCGGAGACCACCGACTGCACCGAGCTCTGCAGGTTGCTGGCCGCGTCGGTGACCTCGGTCTTCAGGCGCCGGAGCTCATCGAGCTCCATCTGGCGGTTGATGTCCGACTTGACGTCGCTGACGTAGCGCTGGAGCTTGCCCATCCATTGTCCGGCCTGGCGGGCCACCCGCGGCAGACGGTCGGGCCCGAGCACGACCAGCGCCACCACGGCGATGATCACCATCTCGGAGAAGCCGATGTCGAACATGGTCGGGCGCGGGGAGAAAGGGCCGGGGACGCCGCGCAGGCGCACCCGCGACGGACGAGAGCCGCGGCGGCAGGTGCTGCGTGGGCGGGCGCGGACTCAGCTCTTGGGCTTGGCGTCGACGTCGATGGTCTTGGCCGCGGCGGTGTCGGTGGCGGCCTTCTCGGTGCCTTCCTTCACGCCTTCCTTGAAGCCACGCACCGCGCCACCGAGATCGGAGCCGATGTTGCGCAGTTTCTTGGTGCCGAAGACCAGCATGATGATGACCAGCACGATGAGCCAGTGCCAGATGCTCAAGCTTCCCATGGGTGACTCCTGAGGCGTGCGCGAGGCGCCGGGCGGACGGCCGGCCCTCCGGGGAGAGGGCTCACGGCTGCCGGTTCATGCCCGAACCGAGCGGCTGCGGGCCGCCAAGCACATGTATGTGGAGATGATACACCTCCTGTCTGCCCACCCGGCCATTGTTGACCACCACCCTGAAGCCGTCGGTGGCACCCTGCTCGCGGGCGAGTTGCCCGGCCATGCCGAGCATGCGGCCGAGCACCTGCTGGTGCTTCAGGTCGGCGTCATAGAGGTTCTCGACGTGCACCTTGGGGATGATCAGGAAGTGCACCGGCGCCTGCGGGTGGATGTCGTGGAAGGCGAGCATCTCGTCGTCTTCGTAGACCTTGCGGGCGGGGATCTCGCCGCGGACGATGCGGCAGAAGAGGCAGTCGGGCTTGTGCATCAGTCGGATCGGGCTGGGGGTTGGGCGGTGCCGCGCGCGGCCTTCTCGGCCAGGCCCGAAAGGCCTTCGCGGCGGGCGAGTTCGGCGGCCACGTCCTCGGGCCGCAGGCCGTAGTGGGCCAGCATCACCAGGCAGTGGAACCAGAGGTCGGCGGTCTCGGCCACGATGCGCGCGGGGTCGCCGTCCTTGGCCGCCATGACGGTCTCGGTGGCCTCCTCGCCGATCTTCTTCAGGATGGCGTCAGGGGCGCGGGCGAGCAGGCGCGCCACGTAGGAGCGCTCGGGATCGGCGCCGCGCCGGCTCTCGATGACGTCGGCCAGACGCGACAGGAGGTCGGCAGGGTTCACCGGTAGATGTCCTCGGGCGGGCGGATGACCGGATCAATGCTCTCCCAGCGGCCATCGGTGAGGCGCAGGAAGAAGCAGGATTCGCGGCCGGTGTGGCAGGCGATGCCGCCGTGCTGCTCGACCTTGAGGAGCACCACGTCGGCGTCGCAGTCGAGGCGCAGTTCCTTCACCCGCTGGACATGGCCGGACTCCTCGCCCTTGCGCCAGAGCCGGCCGCGCGAGCGCGAGAAGTACACCGCGCGGCCGGTGAGCGCGGTCTCGAGCAGCGACTCGCGGTTCATCCAGGCGACCATCAGGATGCGCTGCGAGAGCGCGTCCTGGGCGATGGCGGGCACCAGGCCGGCGGCATCGAAGCGCACCTGGTCGAGCCAGTCGGTGCGCAGCAGGCCGGCCGGGTCGGGCGCGGGGGACGGCGAGGCGTCGGCTGCAGGAGCGGGCGCGGGACCGGATGCGGGCGCGCTCACGACAGCCTCACCGGGATGCCCTGCGCGGCGAGATGGCGCTTGGCCTCGCCCACGGTGTGTTCGCCGAAGTGGAAGATGCTGGCGGCGAGCACCGCGTCGGCGCGGCCGAGGGTGACGCCGTCGGCCAGGTGCTGCAGCTTGCCCACGCCGCCCGACGCGATGACCGGGATGCTCACCGCCTCGGACACCGCGCGGGTGAGGGCGAGGTCGAAGCCCTCGCGGGTGCCGTCGCGATCCATGCTGGTGAGCAGGATCTCGCCGGCGCCCAGGCGCTGCACCTCGCGGGCCCAGGCCACGGCATCGAGGCCGGTGGCGCGGCGCCCGCCGTGGGTGAACACCTCCCAGCGGCCGGGCGCGACCTGCTTGGCGTCGATGGCCACCACGATGCACTGCGCGCCGTAGCGGGCACTGGCCTGCGCCACCAGCGTCGGCGACTGCACCGCGGCGCTGTTCATGGAGATCTTGTCGGCGCCGGCATTGAGCAGGCGGCGCACGTCGTCGACCGCGCGCACGCCGCCGCCCACGGTGAGCGGGATGAAGACCTGCTCGGCCACCGCCTCGATGACGTGCAGGATGATGTCGCGCTGGTCGGACGAGGCGGTGATGTCGAGGAAGGTGAGTTCGTCGGCGCCCTGCTCGTCGTAGCGACGGGCGATCTCGACCGGGTCGCCGGCATCGCGCAGCTGCAGGAAGTTGACGCCCTTGACCACCCGGCCGGCGGTGACATCCAGACAGGGAATGATGCGCTTGGTGAGCACTCAGCGCTCGCCGTTGAGCTCGTCGGCGCGCGCCTGCGCGGCGCGGAACTCGAGCCGGCCTTCGTAGAGCGCGCGACCGAGGATGGCGCCTTCGATGCCCTCGGACTCGATCGCGCACAGGCGATCGACGTCATCGAGGCCGGCGACGCCGCCCGAGGCGTAGACCGGCACCCGCAGCTCGCGGGCCAGCCGCACCGTGGCCTCGATGTTGACCCCCGAGAGCATGCCGTCGCGGCCGATGTCGGTGTAGACCACCGCCTCGACGCCGTAGCCTTCGAAAT
>JBIKWU010000119.1:0-11039 GCA_044356115.1 Burkholderiaceae bacterium | reverse complement strand
GAGTCGGGCGTGCGCATCGTCGAGACCGCCGGCAACAACCCGCAGGAACACATCGCCGAGCTCAAGAAGCATGGCGTGAAGGTGATCCACAAGTGCACCGCGGTGCGTCACGCCCTGAAGGCCGAGCGCATCGGGGCCGATGCCATCTCGATCGACGGCTTCGAGTGCGCCGGCCATCCCGGCGAGGACGACACCCCGGGCCTCATCCTGATCCCGGCCGCGGCCGACCAGGTGAAGATCCCCATGATCGCCTCGGGTGGCTTCGGTGACGCCCGTGGCCTGGTGGCGGCGCTGGCGCTGGGCGCCGAGGGCATCAACATGGGCACGCGTTTCATGTGCACGGTCGAGAGCCCGATCCACCAGCGCATCAAGGAGCAGATCGTGGCCAACGACGAGCGCGCCACCGAGCTGATCTTCCGCACGCTGCGCAACACCTCGCGGGTGGCCAGCAACGCGGTGAGCCGCGAGGTGGTCTCCATCGAGCGCAAGGGCGGCGCCACCATCGACGATCTCAAGCACCTGGTGGCCGGCCAGCGCGGGCGGGTGGTCTACGAGACCGGCGATCCCGAGTACGGCATCTGGTCGGCCGGCATGGTCCAGGGCCTGATCCACGACATCCCCACCTGCGCCGAGCTGGTGTCGCGCATCGTGCGCGAGGCCGAGGCGATCATCGCGCAGCGCCTGTCTCGCATGTCGGTGCTGACGGCCTGATCGGTCATGGCGCTGATCCGGCTCTCGGAGGTCTCGCTCGAGTATTTCGAGCACGGCAGCGGCCCGCACACCGTGGTGCTGGTGCACGGCTACCAGTCCTCGGGCCGCATCTGGCACGCCACCCAGCAGGCCTTGCCGACCGGGCGCTATCGCAGCATCGCGGTCAACAATCGCGGCGCCGGGGCCTCCGAGGCGCCGCCCGACGAGCGCGACTTCACCGTGCAGAAGTTCGCCGCCGATCTCCATGAGCTGGTCGATCGCCTGGGCATCACGCGCTTCACGCTGGTGGGTCACTCCATGGGCGGGGCCACGGTGGCGCAGTACGCGGTCGACCATCCCGAGCGGCTCGAGGCCCTGGTGCTGCTCGACCCGGCCAGCCCCAACGGCGCGCCGCTGGCCGGCGCGGCGCTGGAGGCCTTTCTCGACGCCCGTGCCGCTGCCCGGCAGGCGCAGCTCGACCGCGGTCGCGAGGACGAGGTGCTCGATGGCCTGGTCGCGGGTCACGATCCGCAGCAGATCCGCCAGCTCCTGGCCGACATCCGCCAGGCGCCCGAGCGCCGGCTGCGCGGGTCCATGCGTTCGATGCTGCAGCTGCGCCTGGGCGACCGGGTGCGCACGCTGCCCATGCCGGTATTGCTGGTGGCCGGTGACCGCGACGCCGTCATTCCCCTGCCCGACATGCTCGCCAGCTGGGCGATGTACCCCCCGGGCACCGGACTGCATGTCTGGCACGGGGTCGGACATTCGCCCAACCTCGATTGCCCGCGCGAACTCGCCGCGCTGCTCGAGCGCTTCATCGCATCGGCCGTCGCCCGGGGTGCGGCATGAGCGCGCCGCGTCGGGTGGACGAAGCCGCCGCACGCGAGGCTTTCGAGCGCGCGCTGCTCGAGCACACCCAGGAGTTCGGCAAGTTCTTCCTGGCCCGGCTGTTCGGCATGGACATCCGGTTTCCGGATGGCTGCTGCCGGGTCAGCCTCACGCCGCGCGACTTCATGTTCAACCCGCAGGGCTCGCTGCATGGCGGGGTGGTGGCCACCATCATGGACATCTCGATGGGCCATCTGCTCAATCACGTGAGCGGGCCGGGCACCACGCTCGAGATGAAAACCCAGTACGTGAAGGCGGTGCGCATCGAGCCGCTGGTGTGCACCGGGCGCTTCCTGCGCCAGGGGCGCAGCATCTCGTACCTGTGCGCCGAGCTCGCCGACGCGCAGGGCGAGCTGGTGGCCTACGCCACGTCCACCTGGAAGTCGCTCAAGCCGGCGAGCTAGAGCTGCTCCCAGGGCAGGCCGTCGAAGCGCCAGCCGTTGAGCTCGCCGCGGTGGTGGCGCTCGTTGATCGAGCCCTCGAATCCGTGCAGCACGTTGACCACCCGCGTGAAGCCCGCGGCCTCCAGCGCCTGGGCGGCGTGCACCGAGCGGTTTCCGCTGCGACAGATGATCACCACCGGCCGGTCGATCGAGTGGCTGACCAGCTTGCGCACCTCGCTCACGAAGTGCGGATTGACGTCCCAGTCGGGTGCCTCGGCCCAGGCGACATGGACCGCGCCCGCGGGGTGGCCGACGAAGAGGTACTCGGCCTCGCTGCGGCAGTCGACGAACACCGCATCGGGCTGCTTGGCAAGCAGTTCATGGGCCTGGCGTGGGGTGAGGTCCTGCATCAGTCGGTTCCGGGAGGCGCGGTGAGTCGGGGGTTCGTGGAGGCCCGCGCTCAGGCCGCGGGCGTGCCGTTGAGAAAGGGCACCACCGCATCCAGCCAACGGCGCGGGCGCTCGGAGTGGCCGAAGTGGGCGGTGGGCAGTTCGACGTAGCCCGCGCCCGGGATCGCCGCGGCGATCTCTCGGCCGCGTTCGGCCGGGGTGGAGGGATCGAAGCGGCCCGCGATCACCAGGGTGGGCGTCTTGATGCGGCGAAGACCCTCGGCGATGCGCATGTCGCGGATGGCGGCGCAGCAACCGGCATAGCCACGGGGGTCGATGCCGAGCAGGGTGCTGCGCACGGTGCTGTAGTGGATGGTGCGGCGTGCCGCATAGGCAGGGGTGAAGAAGCGCCCCAGCACCGTGTCGGCCACCGCGCCCATGCCCTGGCTGCGCACCAGGCGGATGCGCTCGTCGAAGGTGCCGGGGTCGGTGCGCGCTGCGGTGTTCGAGAGCACCAGCCGGTCAAGACGCCGGGGTGCGTTCTGCGCCAGCCACATGCCGATCATGCCGCCGATGGAAAGGCCCGCGTAATGGAAGCGTTTCCAGCCGGCAGCGTCGGCACAGGCGAGCACGTCCTGGGCGAGTTGCTCCAGGCGGTACTCGCCCTCGGGCACGTCGGAGGCGCCGTGGCCGCGCTTGTCGAGGCGAAGCACATGGAACTCGCGCTCGAGACCGGCAATCACCGGATTCCACATGGCATGGTCCGAGCCCAGCGAACTGACCATCACGAGCGGCGGACGGTCGGGCCGGCCATCGAGCCGCCAGTAGATGCGGGCGCCGTCTGACTGGGCGAAGGGCATGGGCGGTCTCCGTTGCGCGAGCGGGCAATCCGCCATCTTAGGCCCAAGCCGCCTAGCCCGGCGAGATGGCCTCCGAGCCCAGGGGCACGGCACGCCGACGGGCGTGGCGGAAGGTGTTGCGACCCTCGGACTTGGCGAGGTACATCGCGGCGTGGGCCTGTCGCAGCAGTGCGGCGCTGTCTTCCCCATCGGCCGGGAAGGTGGCGATGCCGATCGACGGCGTGGCCAGCAGCTCGAAGTGCCCCACCCGCAGCGCGGGCTGCATGGCCGCCAGGACGCGGCGCGCGACGGCGGCAGCCTCGGCAGGGTCCTTCAGGCTGGGCAGCACCACCACGAACTCATCGCCGCCGATGCGCGCCGGCTCCTCGCCCGAGCGGCAGGCCGAGTGCAGACGGCGTGATGCCTCGAGCAGCACCTGGTCGCCGATGTCATGCCCCAGGTTGTCGTTGATCGCCTTGAAGCGGTCGAGGTCCAGGAACAGCACCGCCACCCCGAGTCCGTCGCGCGCGGCTTCGCGCAGGGCGAGGTCGAGCCGGCGCTCGAGGGCCGCGCGATCGGGCAGGCCGGTCAGCGGATCGCGCCGGGTTGCCCGCCGCCAGAGCGCGGCGGCGTCGGCCGAGCTGGTGGCGTCGCGCAGGATGGCCAGCGCGCTGCGCCCGTCGGTCAGCCGCACCACGCGCAGCTCGGCCAGCAGCCCGTCGGCGTGGCGGGTGCGCAGCCGGACCGCGCGCGGCCGCTCGCCCAGGGCGCCCGTCAGCGCAGCCTGGGCCGCGTCGAGCGTGCCCTCGACCGGCACGACCGGATCGTTGGCCGCGGGGGCTTCCCAGGACTCGTCGCCGCCGGCCATGGGGCGGGCCCGGGCAAGGGCTGCCGCGGTGCCTTTCCCGGCCTCCTCCTCGGCCTGCTCGTCGCCCAGCAGCCAGCCGCCGAGTGGCGTGCCCAGCGCCTGGGCGGGCGAGCTGAGCTCGAGCAGCTGGGCTGCCGCCGGGTTCAGGTCGACGATGCGCTCGTCGCGCAGCAGCAGCACCGCGTCCGGGAATCGGCTGTAGAGCTCGGCGCTGATCCAGGCTGTGCCCGGGCTCGTCGAGCCGGGCTGTGCGGGGGCGTCGGCGCGGCCCAGCAGCGCCCGGAACAGCGCCTGTGCCCGGCTCGCGAACCCGCGACGCGAATCGCCGCCGGTCGGGTGCGGTGGGTCGGTGTGAGTAGGGCTGGCCATGACAGGCGAACTCCTGCTGAGGGGGTTCGCTGTTGTCGGCACGCCTGGCGCGGTCTGCAGGCGGAGCGACCCGACCGGCGCCTGATGACCGCCGGACGGTGGGCGCAGGGGGTCAGCCGCCGCGGGCGCAGCGAAAGCCGATGTAGACCACGGTGGTGCCGGCCGGCTTGCCCTGCAGGTGCCCCGCGGTCATGGGCCCGGCGCCATACCACCATGATCCGCCGCGGGTGCGCCGCTCGGTATCGCCCGTGGCCCCGGGCGGTTCGTCCACCCACTCCCAGGCGTTGCCGCCCATGTCGTGCAGGCCGTTGACCCCGGCCGGGGTGGTCGAGACCCGCGCGTGGCCCTGGCCCCGCCACAGGGCTGCGCCGTGGCGCACGGCGCGCTCGGCCGCCTGCGGTCCGCATTCGCCCAGGCACTGGGCCCCGGCCGGCGTGGCGCCGACGGGATAGGGATAGCGGCGGCCGCGCTCGAAGGGCGGGGGCGGCGCGGCGCGGGTCTCGGTGTAGGCGGCCTGCACCCATTCCCGGTCGGTGGGCAGCCGCCCGCCCGCCCACCGGCAGAAGGCCTGCGCCTCGTGGAAGTCCAGGTGCACCGCGGGTTCGTCATCGGCTGCCGGGCTGCCGAAGGGTGCGGCCCAGTGCCAGCCCGGCTTGCGCGCCCAGCCTGCTTCGTAGACCTCACCGCCACCCTGCCGCTCGGCCCGCGTGACCAGGGCCGTGGCGCGCGCGAAGCGCCGGAACTGGCCGACCGTGGTCTCGGTGCGGGCGATCTCCCAGCCCTCGATGGGCTGCCAGTCGATGCCCGCGGGGTTCACGCCGCCCTGCGCCGGACGCACGGCGGGCGCGGAGCCGGTTGCCCCGGCCATCGCCGCCGCCGCGCTCAGCAAAGCCGCCACCAGCCAGGCCGCAGGGCGGCTCGCGGGGGCGCGGGCGGGCTTTGCTATCGTTGCGGGCATGAACATCGTGATCATTGGCGGCGGCATCGGCGGGCTGGCGCTCGCCCTGATGCTACAGGCGCGCGGCATCACCGCGCGGGTTTACGAATCGGCCAGCGAGGTCAAGCCGCTGGGCGTGGGCATCAACGTGCAGCCCAGCGCGGTGGTCGAACTGGCTGCGCTCGGCCTGCTGCCGCGGCTCGACGCCACCGGCATCCGCACGGCGGAGGTCTGCTACTTCAATCGCCACGGGCAGAAGGTGTGGTCCGAGCCGCGCGGCATGAACGCCGGCTACCGGGTGCCGCAGTTCTCCATCCACCGGGGCGAGCTGCAGATGCTGCTCATGCGCGCGGCCGTCGAGCGCCTGGGCGCGCAGGCGGTGCGCACCGGCTGCGAGGCGGTGTCGGTCGACCCCTCCGCCGGCCGGGTGCGGCTGCGCGAGCGCGCCACCGGGCGCGAGTTCACCGAGCAGGCCGATGCCATCATCTCGGCCGACGGCATCCACTCGGTGGTGCGGCGGCAGTTCTACCCCGACGAAGGCCCGCCGCAGTTCTCGGGCTGCGTGCTGTGGCGCGCCACCACCGTGGGCAAGCCCTTCCTCACCGGGGCCAGCATGGTGATGGCCGGTCACCGCGACCAGAAGCTCGTCACCTATCCCATCTCGCGCCAGCATGCCGACCGCGGCGAGTCGCTCATCAACTGGATCGCCGAGCTGCGCGTGCCCGGCGACCAGGCCCCGCCCAAGCAGGACTGGAACCGCGAGGTGGCCCTCGAGGTCTTCGCCTCGCGCTTCGAGCGCTGGGTCTGGGATTGGCTCGATGTGCCGGCGCTGTTCCGCGGCGCGAAGGTTATCTTCGAGTTCCCGATGGTCGACCGCGACCCGTTGCCGCGCTGGACGCACGACCGCATCACGCTGCTCGGCGATGCCGCGCATCCCATGTACCCGATCGGCTCCAACGGCGCCACGCAGTCCATCCTCGATGCCCGGGTGCTCTCCGAGCAGATCGCCGGCACCGACGTCGCCGGCCTGCCGGCAGCGCTGCAGCGCTACGAGCAGGAGCGCCTGCCCAGGACCGCGCGCATCGTGATGGCCAACCGCGCGCAGGGTCCTGATTACGTGATGGACGTCTTCGAGGAGCGGGCTCCCGAGGGTTTCGAGCGCGTGGAGGACGTGGCCACGCACGAGGAGCTCGTGGAGATCGCCGCCGGCTACAAGAAGATCGTCGGGCTCGACATGGAGACCGTGAACGCGCGGGCGCAGGTCGTGCTGCCGCAGGGCGCGTGAGCGAGGCCGAAGTCCTGCGGCTGATGGCCACCTTCTTCCTCGGTGGCTTCTTCAGCATGATCACCATCATCAATCCGCCCTCGGCGCTGCCGGTCTTCACCGCGCTGTCGGCCGGCATGAGCTCCGACGCCCAGCGCCACCTTGCGGCGCGCACCAGCGGCTACGCGCTGGCCATCCTGGTCGGAAGCCTGTTTGCAGGCGGGCTGGTCCTTAATCTGTTCGGGGTCTCGCTGCCGGCGCTGCGGGTGGCCGGCGGCATCTGCGTGGTGCTGCTCGGCCACGGCATGCTCTTCGGGCACGGCCCGGGCTCGGCCAGGGCCGGCGCCGCGCACGCTAACCCGGCCTTCTTTCCGCTGGCGCTGCCCACCATCACCGGGCCGGGCACGATCGCGGTGGTGATCGGCATCTCGACCGAGATCCGCGAGCAGAAGACGATCGTTGCCGAGGCGCTGGCCTACGGCGCCACGCTGGGCGCGATGCTGGCCACCGCGCTGATCATCTGGCTCGTGCTGCGCAGCGCGCAGGCGGTGTCGGCCCGCCTGGGCCCGGCAGGCATCGAGGTGCTCACCCGGCTCATGGGCTTTCTGCTGCTGTGCGTGGGCGTGCAGTTCATCGCCTCGGGCGTGCGGAGCTTCCTGGCGGGGGGGTGAGGGGGGAGAAGGGGTTGAGCAGCGGGACGCCGAACCCCTTGAAATCGCCCACGTTGCGGGTGACGACCGTCAGCCTGTGGATGCGCGCCGTGGCGGCGATCATGGCATCTTCGTACAGGGTGTTCGAGCGCGCGTGCATCAAGCGCGCCCACTCGCGAAACGCGCGGGCGTCCATCGGCAGGACCGCGTATTGGACCTCGAGCGCTTCGAGCCATGCCTGAAGCTCGGCGGCCTTGGCCGGATCCTGAGCACGGGTGATCTCGATACCTGCCTGCAGTTCCCCCACGGTCACGGACGAGAGATGCAGATCGACCTCGTCGGCGGCACGCAGCCAGGCGAGCACCCCCCCGTGCGGCCGCGGACGGCGCAACTCGGAGACGACGTTGGTGTCGAGCAGGTACATGGTCAGTCGGCGGCGGGCGGCGGACGGCGCCGGGCCCGGCCGCGCGGCGGCACCCGGAAGTCGGCTCTGGCTTCCTCGGCCAGCAGCAGTGCCTTCAGCGATGGCCGAGCCGTCGCTTGCAGGCGGCGCCATTGCTCGATCGGAACCAGGACCGCGGCTTCGGCGCCGCGCCGCGTCACCAGTTGAGGGCCGTCAGCGAGGCAGGTTTCGAGGAACTCGCTGAACCGGGCCTTGGCGTCCTGCACGGGCCAGATCTTCATGATTCAATAACTAGTCATTTGACTGGTCATGATATCGCCTAGCCATAGACCGCGCAATGCGCCTTGCGAACGAAGGCTGGTCGATCGGGGTAGGCGTAGGTAGGATCCTCTGCTGTCATGACGCTGCCGCGCGGTCTCTACGCGATCCTGCTCACCGAGATGCTCGAGGCCCGGCTCGCTGGCATCGACCGCCGTCAGCTCCGGGATCAGCGCGAGCCGATGGGCGACGCGGATGCAGCCGATCGCTTGGCGCTGCATGTCGCACACGTGGTCGAGCTGGCGCTGCGCGGCATCCCGGAGGGTGAACGGGCCGGTCGCGGGACGGAGCTCGCCCGCGACCTCATCGACCTGCTTGCGAGTCGTGCCGTCTCGGACGATGTCCGACGTGAGATCGAACCCGAGCGGCCTGTGGCCCCCGGGATGATGCTCACTGCCGTGCAGCGCCTCATGCCCGACGGCAATCCCGAGGTGCTGCGTCAGCCCCTGATCCCGGTGCTCGATACGGCGCTGCTGACCAACGCTCCGGGCGAGCCTGGAGTCGGTCGCCAGATCCTCGAGGAAATCGAGTCTGCCGATCGCGTGGACATCCTGATGGCGTTCATCCGCCGAAGTGGCATCCGACCGCTGCTCGACACGCTCACGCGCTTCACGCAATCGGGTCGTGCCGTTCGCGTCCTCACCACCACCTATACCGACTCGACCGAGGCCGAGGCACTCGACGCGCTGCGTGCGGCGGGCGCCCAGGTGCGCGTGTCCTACGAGACCGGCGGCACCCGCCTTCACGCGAAGGCTTTCCTGTTCCATCGGGATTCCGGTTTCTCCACGGCCTACATCGGTTCGTCCAACCTCACTCACTCCGCTCAGGTGACCGGCCTGGAGTGGAATGTACGGATCTCGGGGGCTCGCAATCGCAGCGTGATCGACAAGGTCTGCGCCACCTTCGACAGCTACTGGGATGGCCGGGACTTCGTCGACTATCACCGCGAGACATTCCTTCAGGCGCGCCCCGCCGCCGGTGCGGGGCAGGCCTTCGTGATGCCGCCCACCGAGCTTCGGCTCGAGCCTTTCCAGGAACGAATGCTGGAGCAGATCGCGCTGGCTCGCGAGCAGGGCCGCCACCGCAACCTGCTGGTCGCGGCCACCGGCACCGGCAAGACGGTGATGGCGGCTGTGGACTACGTCCGGCTCGCCCGCCGACTGCCGAGGGCGAGACTGCTGTTCGTCGCGCACCGGGAACAGTTGCTCGAGCAGGCGATGGCCACCTTCCGGCACGCTCTGCGTCGACCCGACTTCGGCGAGCCCTGGGTGGGCGGCAGGCGCCCGGTTCGCTTCGAGCATGTCTTCGCCTCCATCCAGAGCCTGTCGGCCAATGGTCTGGCAAGCCTGGAGGAGGATTGGTTCGACGTGGTGATCGTCGACGAGTTCCATCACGCCGCCGCCGAGTCCTACGGCGCGCTCCTGCGCAGGCTGCGACCGCGCGAGTTACTTGGGCTCACCGCGACCCCCGAGCGCGCCGACGGGCGCTCGGTGATCTCGTGGTTCGATGGTCGCATTGCCGCGGAGCTGCGGCTCTGGGATGCGATCGACCAGCGGCGACTCGTGCCGTTCGTCTATTACGGTGTCCACGATGGCCTCGACCTGACCCGGATCCCGTGGCGTCGCGGCGTCGGCTATGACATCGACGGGCTCTCTGCCCTGCTGACCGCCAGCGATGTCTGGGCCCGATCGGTCCTCGAGCAGCTGGTGCGTCGCACCGATGGCCCTGACGCGATCCGAGCCATTGGCTTTTGCGTGAGCATCGAGCACGCGCGCTTCATGGCGCGGGTGTTCCGCGAGGCCGGGGTGAACGCGGTTGCCCTGTGGTCGGGCACGCCGGGCGACGCGCGTGCCCAGGCGCTCGAGGATCTCGCCCATGGCCGCATCCGGGTGGTGTTCTCGGTCGACCTGCTCAACGAAGGTGTCGATGTGCCTGCCGTCGATACCCTGCTGCTGCTGCGGCCGACCGACAGCCCAACGCTGTTTATCCAGCAGCTCGGTCGCGGTCTGCGGCTGTGCGAGGGCAAGGCGATCTGCACGGTGCTGGACTTCGTCGGCCAGCATCGACGCGAGTTCCGGTTTGACCGTCGTCTGGGGGCCTTGCTCGGTCGCGCGGGGCGGCCGCTTCGGGAGCAGGTCGAGCGCGGCTTTCCGTTCCTGCCCGCGGGCTGCCACATGGAGCTCGACGCCAAGGCGCGTTCGATCGTGCTCGAGAACCTGCGGCAGGGTATTGCGGCGAGCTGGCCGCGTCGGGTTGCCGCGCTGAGCGATCTGGCGGCGGGCGCGGGCGCCGTCAGCCTGTCGCGCTTCCTCGATGCTTGCGGGTTGACCGTCGAGGACATCTACGACGATCGTCGCGGCTGGTCCGATCTGTGCGCCGACGCGGGTCTTCCCCTGGCGCCATCGGGTCCGCATGAGGCGGCCCTGCGGCGGGCGTGCGGGCGACTGCTCCATGTCGACGATCGGCTTCGGCTGACGAGGTGGGCGCAGTGGGCCGGACTCCCGGCGGCGCCGGATGCGCAGTCGATGCCCGAGCACGATCGCCGGCTGTTTCGCATGCTGGTCGCATCCCTCGTGGGCGAGGTGGCGCCGCGGGACCTCTCGCTGGCGGATGGCGCAGCGCTCCTCTGGCGCCATCCTCAGGTGCTTCATGAGCTGTGCGAGCTTTTCGAGGCTCTGGCCGCGCGTATCGAACACCTTACCGTCGCGGCGGCCGGCTCGCCGGACCTTCCGCTGCTGATCCACGCCCGATACTCGCGGATCGAGATCCTTGCCGCCTTCGGCATCGGCCGGGGCGCCCGGGTTGCCGCGTGGCAGACCGGCGTCCGCTGGGTTCCAGAGGCCCGCGCCGATCTGTTCGCCTTCACGCTCGACAAGACCGATGGTCGCTTTTCGCCGAACACACGCTACAACGATTACGCGATCAGCCCATCGCTGATTCACTGGGAGAGCCAGTCCACGACCCGGGAGGACAGCCCGACCGGCCTGAGATATCGCGAGCACGCTGCACGCGGATCTGCGGTGATGCTCTTTGGCCGGGCT
>JBIKWU010000370.1:0-3116 GCA_044356115.1 Burkholderiaceae bacterium | reverse complement strand
CCGGAGTCCGCATGACCCCTCCCCCGCTGCTGCTCGACCATGTCTTCGACCACGAACAATCCTGGCGCGATCGGGTCTACCTGACCCAACCGCAACCGGGCACGACGGACTGCATCGACTACACCTGGGGGCGTTGCCTGGACGAGGCGCGCCGCATGGCGAGCTGGCTGCGCGGGCAGCCCCTGGGCCAGGAACCGAAGATCGCCGTGCTCTCGAAGAACTGCGCGCACAGCGTGATCGCCGAACTGGCCATCTGGCTGGCCGGCGGCACCACCGTCGCGCTGTTCGCCACCGAGACCGCCGCGGGCCTGCGGCGCGTGCTCGAGCACAGCGGCGCCACGCTGCTGTTCGTGGGCCGGCTCGATGACTGGCCGGGGCAGGCGTCGGGCGTGCCTTCGGACATGCCCTGCGTGGCGCTGCCCCTGGGGCCGCCGGGCCTGCCGCTGCGCTGGGATGCGCTGATCGGCGCGAGCGCGCCACTGCCCGGGCGCCCGGGGCGCGCCGCCCACGCCCTGGCGATGCTGGTGTACACCTCGGGCACCAGCGGCGAACCCAAGGGCGTGATGCACGACTTCGGCCATGTGAGCCGGGCCACCGAGATCATCACCACCACGATCGGCTACCGGCCCGACGACCGGCTGCTGTCCTACCTGCCCCTGGCGCATGTGTTCGAGCGGGCCTATGTCGCCTGCGCCACGCTGCGGGCCGGCGGTCGGGTGTACTTCGCCGACAGCCTGGCCACCTTCCCCGCCGACCTGCGCCGCGCCCGGCCCACGCTGTTCCTGTCGGTGCCGCGACTGTGGGAGCGGTTCCGCGACGGTGTGCTGCAGCAGGTCCCGGCGAGGCCGCTCGACTGGCTGCTGCGCGTGCCGATGCTCGGTCCGGTGGCGGGCCGCCGGGTGCTGGCGCGTCTGGGGCTGGCCGACGTGCGCGTGGCCGGCAGCGGCTCGGCGCCGGTGCGCCCCGAGCTGATCGCCTGGTATCGGGCGCTGGGCCTGAACCTGCTCGAGGGCTATGGCATGACCGAGGACTTCGCCTGCTCGCATTTCAGCCGCGAGGGCCGCACGCGGGCGGGCTGGGTGGGCGAACCCTTCCCGGGCGTGGCGGTTCGCATCAGCCCCGAGGGCGAGGTGCTGATCCGCTCACCGGGCTGCATGGTGGGCTATCACCGCGAGCCCGCGCTGACCGCGGCCAGCTTCACCGCCGACGGCTTCTTTCGCACCGGCGACGTCGGCGAGCGCGATGACGAGGGCCGCCTGCGGCTGACCGGCCGGCTCAAGGAGCCCTTCAAGACGGCCACCGGCAAGTACGTGGCACCGGCGCCGATCGAGGCGCTGCTGCAGGCAGACCCGCGGGTGGCGATGGCGGTGGTGGCGGGCGCGGGCAGGCCGGCCGCCTTCGCGATGCTGATGCTGGCGCCGGGCCAGCCCGGGGCCGGCCCCGACGCTGACGAGGGCGCCGACACCGCTGTCACCGCGGACGATCGCGCGCGCGCCACCGCGCGGGCGGCCTGCGATCAGGCGCTGGCCGCGCTGCTGCACCGGGTGAACGCCGGCCTGGCCCCGCACGAGCGGCTGCGCATGCTGGTGCTGTTGCCGCCGGACGCATGGACGGTGGCCAACGGCCTGCTCACGCCCACGCTCAAGCCCCGGCGCGGCCTGATCGAGCAGGCGGTGTCGGCGCGGATCGGGTCGTGGTTCGAGCGGCCGGGGCCGGTGGTGCGGGCCTGAGGCCGGTGGGGCGACTTACTGGCCGGCCTTGCCGTGGGGGTGACCGTGCGAGCTGCCCGAGCCCACGGCGCTGATCGGTCGCACCAGCGCCTTCACCTCGAGGCTTTCACGCCGGCCGTCACGGCCCTGCACCACCAGCGACAGCGGCACGGCCTCGCCCTCGCGCAGCGGCGCCTTGAGGTCGATCAGCATGAGGTGGTAGCCGCCGGGCTTGAGGTCGACCGGCTTGCCCGCGGGCAGGTCCAGCCCGGGAATCTGCCGCATCTTCATCACATTGCCCTCCATGGCCATCTCGTGGATCTCCACCGCGCGCGCCGCGCCGGAGCTGGCCTCGACGAGGCGGGCATCGGCCGTGGCGCGCAGCTGCACGAACACCCCGGCGACCTTCTGCTGCGGCACCGTGGCGCGGGTCCAGGCGTCGCTCGCGCTGACCTGCGCCCAGGCCGGCAGGGCGCTGGCGCCGAGCAGCAGCGCGGCCAGGGCCGCGCGCAGGGCAGGCAGGGCACGGTCGGGAGAGCGGCCAGGGCGATGGAACGGAATGGGGCGGCGGAGCATGGCGGGCGCTTCAGGATGGATGGCAAGGCAGCCGGATACTATCCTCATCGCAGGCTCCTACCCGCCCGCGGCCCGCGCGCGGCAGGGGCTCATCGCCCTGTCCGCGCGATCACCCTCGTCCGGAGCGCCACCCATGTTCCTTCGCCAGTGCTGGTACGTGATCGCCTGGGACCACGAGATTCCCGAGGACGGCCTGTTCTCGCGCACGGTGCTGGGCGAGCCCATCCTGGTGTATCGCACCGCCGGCGGCCTGACCGCCCTGGAGGACCGCTGCTGCCACCGCCTGGCGCCGCTGTCGGCCGGCCGCAAGGAGGGCGACTGCGTGCGCTGCGGCTATCACGGCCTGAAGTTCGACGCGAGCGGGCGCTGCGTGGAGATACCCGGCTCCGACCGCGTGCCCGCGGCGGCGCGGGTACGCCGTTATCCGGTGGCGCTGCGCAATCGCTGGGTCTTCGTGTGGATGGGCGACCCCGCGCGGGCCGACCCCGCGCTGCTGCCCGACAACTTCTCCTGCGATCACCCCGAGTGGCACTACCGTCCGGGCTACATGCACTACGACGTCGATCATCGGCTGATCTGCGACAACCTGCTCGACTTCTCCCACCTGAGCTGGGTGCACGAGAAGACGCTGGGCGGCAGCCCGCGGATCGCGCAGGCGCGCGCCGAGATCGAGAGCGTGCCGCGCGGGATCCGGGTCACCCGGCGGGTGCCCTCGGTGCCCGCGCCGCCCTACTACCAGCGCTTCCGGCGCTTCGACGGCCCGGTGGACCGCTGGTTCATCTACGACTTCCTGGTGCCGGGTGTCCTGCTGATGCACTCCGGCGGGCGGCC
>JBIKWU010000118.1:0-11059 GCA_044356115.1 Burkholderiaceae bacterium | reverse complement strand
CCAGCTCGCCCGCGGTGCGCTGCCATTCCAGGTGGTGGGTCTCGGCGGCCAGGCGGGCGGCGCGCTCGCGGGTGGGGTCGGCGCTGAAGTGGCTGGCCAGGCGTCGTCGGAGATCGCTGCTGCGGCCCACGTAGAGCGGCTGTCCGCGCGCGCCCAGCATGGCATACACCCCGGGCCCTTCGGGCACGGCTTCGAGCGCCCCGGCCGGCAGGTTCGCGGGCAGGCCGGGATGCCGCAGCAGCTGCGAGGCGGCCAGCCGCAGCGCGCGCTCGCCGTGGCGCTCGGCCAGCGCGCGCACCAGGGCCCACAGCGCGCGGGCATCGCCCAGGGCGCGATGACGCCCGGGCGCGCTCAGGCCGTGGCGCGCCAGCAGGCCATCGAGGGTGTGGTCAGCGGCCTGCGGCTCGATGAGCCGCGACAGCCGCACGGTGCAAAGAGTACGCGCCGAGAAGGCGCGGCCGGCGCGCGCGAGCTCGGCGCGCACGAAGCCGTAGTCGAAACGGGCCTGGTGGGCCACGAAGACCGCGCCCTCCAGCCGCTCGAGCAGGGCGTCGGCCAGTGCCGGGAAGGCCGGCGCCTCGGCGCACTGCGCCGCCGTGATGCCGGTGAGGCGGCTGATCGCCCCCGGGATCGGCACGCCCGGCGCCACCAGCGAACGCCACTCGCTCGCTTGCCAGGCGCCCTGCTCATGCTGCACCCGGATCACCGCGATCTCGATCACGCGGTGATGTTGGGGCGAGAGGCCGGTGGTCTCGACATCGACCAGGGCGAAGCAGGGCGACAGGGGCATGGCGGGCGCTGACTGTGCCGGGCACGGGGCTCGTTTGACGAGCCTGCCGCCGGCTGGGCATAGTCGGCGCGCCGCGGCGTCGCATCGGCGCCTCGTCCCGCCGTCGCATCGGCGCCCGCCCTCGGCGCACGCGCCCGGAGACCCGCATGACCCGCCCACCCCGACTATTCGCCATCGCCAGCTACATGCGCGACCTCAGCGTCGTGGTCGATCGCTGCCCGGCCGCCGGCGAGACGCTCGCCGGTCGCGATGCCCTCGAGGCGCCGGGCGGCAAGGGCAGCAACCAGGCCATCCAGGCGGCGCGCTGCGGCGCGCAGGTGAGCCTGCTCGCCGGGGTCGGCGACGACAACTCGGGCGCGGTGGCGCGCGCGCTGTGGGCGGCCGAGGGCATCGACGCCTCGGCGGTCGGCGTGTTCGCCAGCGACCCCACCGGACAGGCCCTCATCCTGGTGGAAGCCGGGGGCGAGAACCGCATCGTGATCGCGCCCGGCGCCAACCAGCGGCTGCAGGCCGCCGATGTCGCGCGTGCCCGCCCGCTGATCGCGCAGGCCGACCTCGTGCTGGCCACGCTCGAAACGCCGCTTGCGGTCACCGAACAGGTCTTCGCGCTCGCGCGCGAGCGCGGTGCCCTCACGCTGCTGAACACCGCCCCGGCGCGGGGCGAACTGCCGGCCTCGCTCTGGGCCCTGACCGACATCGTCGTGGCCAATGAAGGCGAGGCGGCGCTGCTCACCGCCGGCGCAGCCGCCGACGACCCCGCGCCGGCTGCCGGCCGCGACCCGCAGGCGCTGGCCGAGGCGCTGCTGCGTCGGGTGCGCCGCGCCGTCGTGGTCACGCTCGGCGAGCGCGGCGCCCTGCTGCTGCAGCCCGGCCAGCCGCCACGGCATTGCCTGCCGCCGGCGGTCGCGGTGGTCGACACCACCGGTGCGGGCGATGCCTTCGTGGGCGCCTTCGCGTGCCGCTGGGCGGCGGGTGATCCCCCGGCACTGGCGCTGCGCCATGGCGTCACCGCCGGTGCCCTGGCCTGCACCGGCCGTGGCGCTGTGCCCGCGCTGGCGCGGGCCGGCGCGATCGCCGCCCGGTTGCCCGATGCCGGGGAGCGCTCATGAACGCCGCCCTGGTGCCGGCGCCGGCCCGCATCCTGCTCGACTGCGATCCCGGCCACGATGACGCGATGGCCATCGTCTACGCCGCCCGCCGTCTGGATCTGGTGGGCATCACCACGGTCTTCGGCAACACGCCGCTGGCCAACACCACCCGCAACGCGCTGGCGGTGTGCGAGCTGATCGGGCTCACGGTGCCGGTGGCCGCCGGCATGGCCGGGCCGCTGCTGGGCGCGCCGGCCTCGGCGGCGCACATCCATGGGCGCAGCGGGCTGGACGGCGCGGTGCTGCCCGAGCCGCGCCGCGCGCCTGTCGCGCAGCATGCGGTGCCGTTCCTGATCGAGCAGGCCCGGGCCGCGCCGGACGAACTCACCCTGGTCGCGGTCGGGCCGCTCACCAACGTGGCCATGGCGCTGCGCACCGAGCCCCGCCTTGCCGGCTGGCTGCGCGAGATCGTGCTCATGGGCGGCTCCACCGACGTCGGCAACATCACGCCGCAGGCCGAGTTCAACATCCACTGCGACCCCGAGGCGGCGGCGGTGGTCTTCGCCAGCGGCGCGCCGATCCGCATGGTCGGCCTCAACGTCACCCGCCAGGCCGGCATCGGGCAGGCCCATGTCGATCGGCTGGCGCAGTCTGGCGGCCAGGTGGGGCGCACCTTCGCGGGACTGCTCGGCTTCTACCTGGCCCGCACCCGCGCGGTCTACCGGCGTGACACCGCGGCCATGCACGATCCCTGCGCGCTGCTCGCCCTGAGCGAGCCCGATCTGCTGCGCTGGCAGGACACCCCGGTGCATGTGGAGCTGGCCAGCCCGGTGCTGCGCGGCATGACGGCCTGCGACCTGCGCGGCCTGTCCGACGAGGCCCGCGGCCTGCCCGGCTTGCCGGCGGCGCCGCGCGCCCGGGTGGCGGTGGGCATCGACGGCGCCGCAGCGGTGGATCGGGTGGTCGAGGAACTGCTCGCCTGCGACCGCTGAGCAGGCCGGGTTTGCGCCGGGGCCTGAATGCGCGACAATGAGCGGTTCGCCCGGTCGCGGCTTGCCGCCGCCGGTCGGCCCGCAACCGGGCGCCTGCGCCCGCCTTGCGCCCGATTCATCCTTCGCGGGCCCGCACCCCTCCCGGGCCCCACGCACACTTGAACACCACGCCCAGCATCGTCACCACCTTCAACGACTTCGGCCTGGCCGAGCCCATCCTGCGCGCGGTCACCGAGCTCGGTTACCGCGAGCCCACGCCGATCCAGGCCCAGGCCATTCCGCTGGTCATCCAGGGCCGCGATGTCATGGGCGCGGCCCAGACCGGCACCGGCAAGACCGCCGGTTTCGCGCTGCCCATCCTGCAGCGGCTGATGCCGCTGGCCAATCACAGCGCCTCGCCGGCGCGCCACCCGGTGCGCGCGCTCATCCTCGCGCCCACCCGCGAACTGGCCGACCAGATCTACGCCAACGTGCGCGAGTACGCGAAGTACACCGGGCTGCGCTCCACCGTGGTGTTCGGCGGGGTGGACATCGCCCCCCAGATCGCCGCGCTGCGCCAGGGCGCCGAGGTGCTCATCGCCACGCCCGGGCGGCTGCTCGACCATGTCAGCCAGCGCACCGTGTCGCTGGGCGTCACCGAGGTCTTCGTCATGGACGAGGCCGATCGCATGCTCGACATGGGCTTCCTGCCCGACATCCAGCGCATCATCAACCTGCTGCCGCCGGTGCGCCAGAACCTCATGTTCTCGGCCACCTTCTCGGGCGAGATCCGCAAGCTCGCGGAGTCCTTCCTGAAGAACCCGGTCTCGGTCGAGGTGGCGCGCCGCAATGCCGCGGCCGAGAACGTCGAGCAGCTCGTCTACCGGGTGCCCGATGCCGAGAGCAAGCGCGCGGCGGTGGCCCAGCTGGTGCGCGATCGCCAGCTCTCGCAGGTGATCGTCTTCACCAACACCAAGATCGGCGCCGGGCGGCTCGCCCGCCAGCTCGAGAAAGACGGCCTGAACGCCAACGCCATCCACGGTGACAAGAGCCAGCAGGAGCGCCTGGCCACGCTCGAGGGCTTCAAGAAGGGCGAGATCGCGGTGCTGGTGGCCACCGATGTGGCCGCGCGCGGCCTCGACATCGCCGAGCTGCCGGCGGTCATCAACTACGACCTGCCCTATTCGCCCGAAGACTACGTCCACCGCATCGGTCGCACCGGCCGCGCGGGCGCAAGCGGCGTGGCGCTCTCGCTCATGACCGGCGCTGACGAGCGTCTGCTCGACGGCATCCAGAAGCTCATCAAGCGCGAGATTCCGCAGCAGACCCTCAGCCTCGATGCCGCGCTCGCCGAGCGCGCTCGCGATGGCGAGCGCGAGCGCCGCACGCCCCGTGAGGCGCGCGAGGCCCGGCCGGCGCGCGAGGGCTGGCGTGACAGCCCGCGCGAGGGCGGCCGCGAGGCTCGCCCTGCCCGCGAGGGCGCGGCCCCCCGCCGCGAGGCGCGGCCCCGCACCCAGTTGCCCGGGCACTCGGAAGACCCGTTCTTCTACAAGCCCTACGAGCCGGGCGCGGCGGCCGCCGAGCCCGCGGCCGAGGCCAGCGGGGCTGGCACCCCGGGCTCGGTAGCAGCGACATCGGGTCCGCGCCGACGCCAGGCACGGCCGGTGGCCGCGCTGCTCGGTGGTGTCCGCAAGGGCTGAGCGGCCCCCTGCTCAGCGCGTCACGCCGGTGTGCGCGGCCCAGGCCGCCACCGCGAGCGCCCAGAATTCATCCAGACAAGCCGCGCCCGTGGGTGCGATGCCCAGGTGCGCGAGCGCCTGTTCCAGGGCGGGCAGCGGCTGCGCGCTGCGCAGCGCGGGCGCGCCGGTCTGCTTGGAGAGCTTCTCGCCGTGTGCATCGGTGAGCACCGGCAGGTGGCGGTACGCCGGGCGCGGCCAGCCCAGCAACTGCTGCAGGTGGATCTGGCGCGCGGTGGCGCCCAGCAGGTCATCGCCGCGGACCACATGGGTGACGCCCTGCAGGGCGTCGTCGACCACCACCGCGAGCTGGTAGGCCCACAGGCCGTCGGCCCGCCGCAGCACGAAGTCGCCCACGCTGCGCGCGAGCGCCTCTTCGCGCTCGCCAAGCTGCGCGTCGCGCCAGCGCACCACGGTGTCGTCGACCCGCACCCGCCAGGCCCGCACCGGCTGACCGGGGCGCATGCCTGCGCGGCAGGTGCCGGGGTAGACCTTCTCCTGGTGACGCCCTAATGCCTGACCCTGGCGCTGCAGCGAGTCGGCGATCTCGCGGCGCGTGCAGCCGCAGGGATAGACCCAGCCGGCATCACGCAGCCGGTCGAAGGCCTGCTGGTAGCCGGCATGGCGCTGGCTCTGGAAGACGATCGGGCCGTCATGGCGGAAGCCGAAGGCCGCGAGGGTGGCGATGATGTCGGCCGCGGCGCCGGGCACCTCGCGCGGCGGATCGAGGTCTTCGATGCGCAGCAGCCAGTGTCCGCCATGGGCGAGGGCGTCGAGCCGGCTGGCCAGCGCGGCCACCAGCGAGCCGGCGTGCAGCGGTCCGGTGGGCGAGGGCGCAAAGCGCCCCACGTAACGGCCCTGGGGGGTGTGCATGCGATGCGCTCCGGTCACGCGCGCGCCGCCGGTGTTGCCCGCGCCACCCGCGGCCCGGCCAGCAACTGCTGACGCACGCGGGCCACCTCAAGGCGCTGCAGCCACCAGGCCTGGGCCTTGCCGCGCGCGGCGCGCCGCCAGGCGTACTGCGCCGGGCCGCTCAGGGGCGGCCGCGCGGTGCGCCGTGCCACCAGCCGGCCATCCGCCAGGTACGGCCGGGCAAAGGCCTCGGGCAGGTAACCGCCGCCCAGGCCCGCCAGCTGCAGCGCGATCTTCTGCTCCAGCGTGGCCACGGTGAGGGTGTCCTGACCGGAGAGCAGTCCGGCCGAGCGCGGCGGCAGCATGCGCGCGCTGCTGGCCAGGGCCACGGCCCGGTGCCGCACCAGCAGGTCGGGGTCGATCGGCTCGGCTGCCTGCGCGAGCGGGTGCTCTGGCGCCACGCACCACACGAACCGCACCGCGCCCAGCGGCCGCGCGCTGATCTCGGCGCTGGCGGCCAGCCCCGTCGGCGGCTCGCCGCTCATGCCGATGGCCAGATCGGCCCGGCCCGAAAGCAGGGCATCCCAGCCGCCATCGAGCACCTCGACCGAGAAGCGCAGCCGGGTGGGCGCGCGCAGCCGATCGAAGTCCGCGAGCAGGGGCTCGATGCGCTCGAACGCGATCACGGCATCGAGCGCGATGCGCAGCTCCACCTCCCAGCCGCTGGCCACCTCGCGCACCCGGCAGGCGAGGTCATCGGCCGCGCGCAGCAGCAGGCGGCCCTGCTCGAGCAGCTCCTGACCGGCGGGCGTGAGCCGGGCCCGGCGGCCGCGCCGGTCGAACAGCAGCACGTCAAGCTGCTCCTCGAGGCGGCGCACGGTGTAGGTGAGGGCCGAGGGCACCTTGCCGAGCTCGGCGGCGGCCGCGGCGAAACTGCCGCGCCGCGCGATCGTGTCGAGCACCGACAGGGCATCGAGGGTTAGCATGGTTCAAGTATTTTGAATGAAATCGACGAATCCGGGCAGCCCCCCGGGGCGCGTCACGCGCCTACACTGCAAGGGTGTCAGGACGGCTGATGGCCGTCACGATGCCATATCAGGAGCAGCCCATGATCGAGATCCGCCGCAGCGAGGCGCGAGGCCATGCCGACCACGGATGGCTCAAATCCTTTCACAGTTTTTCATTCGCCAGCTACCACGATCCGGCGCACATGGGCTTCGGGCCGCTGCGCGTGATCAACGAGGACGTGATCGCGCCGGGTAGCGGCTTTCCGCCCCATGGCCATCGCGACATGGAGATTCTCAGCTACGTGCTCGACGGGGCGCTCGCCCACCAGGACAGCCTGGGGCACGGATCGGTGATCCGGCCCGGCGAGGTGCAGCGCATGAGCGCCGGGCGCGGAGTGACCCATGCCGAGTACAACCACCAGCCTGCCGCCCCGACCCACTTCCTGCAGATCTGGATCACGCCGCAGTCGCCGGGCATCGATCCGGGCTACGAGCAGTGCGCGATCGACCCCGCGGCGCGGCAGGGCCGGCTCGCGCTGGTGGCCTCGCCGCAGGGCGGGCCGGGGGTGGTGCGCATCCACCAGGACGCGCGCCTGTACGCCGGGCTCTTCGAGGGCGCGCAATCCGCGCGCCTGCCGCTGTCGCCCGGGCGGCGCGCCTATGTGCACCTCGCCCGCGGCCGCCTGCAGGTCAATGGCCACGCCCTGGCGGGCGGTGACGCGCTCAAGTTGAGCGGCGAACCCGCGGTGGAACTCGGCGCCGGTGACCGGGCCGAGGTGCTGGTGTTCGATCTGCCCTGAAGCGCGCCGGTGTTCGCCGGCGCATCCCACTGTCGATTGTCTTCCCTTCTGCCTGATCTCCAGAGAGCCTCGCCATGACCACCATCGCCATCGCCTTCCACTCCGGCTACGGCCATACCCGCCGCGTTGCCCAGGCTGTCGAACAGGGCGCTGCTGCGCTCGCCGGCACCCGCGTCAGCCTGATCGATGTCAGCGCCATCGACGATGCCGGCTGGACCGCGCTCGGCGCCGCCGACGCCATCGTGTTCGGCGCGCCCACCTACATGGGCGGGCCCTCCGGCCCGTTCAAGGTCTTCGCCGATGCCACCGCCAAGGTCTGGTTCACCCAGGGCTGGAAGGACAAGCTCGCCGGCGGCTTCACCTGCTCGCTGAACATGTCGGGTGACAAGTTCTCCACCCTCAGCTACTTCGTGACCCTGGCCATGCAGCACGGCATGATCTGGGTGGGCACCGGCCTGCCGCCTCCGGCAACGCCGGGCGACCCGGCGGCCATCAATCGCCTGGGCAGTTCCATCGGCGTGATGGCGCAGGCCGACAACGTGCCGCCCGAGCAGAGCCCGCCGGAAGGCGATCTGGCCACGGCCCGCGAATACGGGCGGCGCATCGCCGAGACCGCCCGCGCGCTGCGCGGCTGAGGCCGCTGCGGCAGGCCGCGGCAGGCTGCAGCGACCTTCGCGGCGGTGGCTGCTGGAGCGGCTGCGGCTGCCCCGGTGGCTGCGGCAGCCCCGGCGGCTCAGTCGCCGAGCAGTCGGGCGGCCAGTTCCTCGAAGCCTGCGCCATGGCTGGCGCGGGTGATCCAGGCCGGCGGCACCGGCAGCCGCGCGAGGGCGGGCGCGATGTTGGCCACGCCCACGCTCAACGGAAAGGTCTCGAACATCGAGGCATCGTTGGGCGCGTCGCCGATGAAGAGCCAGCCGTCGCGAGCCTGCTGCGCCGTGAGGCCCCAGCGCTCGCGCAGGCAGCGCAGCGCCATGGGGGCCTTGTCGAAGCTGCCCTGCCAGGCATTGATGTGCACGCTGCTCGCCCGGGCGCTGTAGCCGCCGGCGTGCAGCGCGGCGATCACCGAGGCCACCGCCGAGGCCGCCACCGGCGCGACCTCCTCGCACCAGTCGATCGCCACATCGACCCGCCGGTAGGTGTTGTCGCTGGCCCAGGCCAGACCGGCATGGGCGTCGATCAGCCGCGCGGCCAGCGCGAGCAGTTCGGCGCGCGCGGCGGCGAGTTCGGCGGGCGGCTCATGGGTGACCTCGATCAGCCGACCATGGTCATCGCGGGCCAGGTAAAGGCCGCCGCTTTCGGCCACCACCGCGTCCACCGGCCAGGTCTTCATGATCATGTGAGCCCATCCGGCCGATCGGCCGGTGACCGGCACCACCTTCAGGCCGGCCTGGTGCAGCCGCTCGAGCGCCCGGTAGGCCGAGGCCTGCAGGCGGCCCTCGGTGGTGAGGGTGTCATCGATGTCGGTGAGGATGCCCTGCAAGCGCAGCGCAGGCATCTCGGCCAGCGGGCGCGGCGCGCCCGCGGGGCCTGCGGCGTGCTCGGCGCCCGTCGCGCCGGCCGCTGCGCCGGGCCTGTCGGCCGCCCCGCTCATGCCGGGCGTGTCGGCCGGCCCGCTCATGCCGGGCGCGCGCCCTGGGCGCGCTGCAGCCAGGCATTGAGCGCGAGCGCCGTCACCACGGCCAGCCCGCCCTGCACGGTGGAGGCGCCGACCGCCTCGCCAGCGCCCAGCCAGGCCCAGACCGGCGCCAGTACCACCTCGAGCAGGCTGATGAGGGCGATTTCATGCGGCGCGAGATGGCGGGCCACCCGCACCATCAGCAGGCAGGGGATGCCCAGTTGCACGAAGCCCAGCAAGCCCAGGATGGCGAGGTCGGTGCTGCTGGCCGAGAGCGGCCAGGCCAGCGGCAGGGTGATCAGGCAGGAGAGCAGGGCGCCGCCGAGCACCGCCGGCGCGAGATCGAGGCGCGCCTGCTGACGGCGCAGCACCACCAGGTTGAGCGCCGCGGCGGTGGGCACGCCCAGCGCCACCAGCATGCCGCCCAGGCCCTGAGCCGACACGCCCTCGTGAACCATCCAGCCGATGCCGCCCAGCGCGGCGGCGATCGCCCACGCCGTGCCGGCGCTCACCCGCTCGCCCAGCAGCAGCCAGCCGAGCAGGGCGGCCATCAGCGGCGACAGGCCGGTGACCAGCATGACATTGGCCACGCTGGTGAGCGTGAGCGCGACCATGAAGCAGATGAACATGGCGGCCCACATCAGGCTGGAGACCAGCCCCGGCATTCCCATGGCGCGCAGGGCCCGCCAGGGCCTGGGCTGGCCGCCCAGCGCCATGGCGCCGGTGACACAGACCACGCAGAACAGGCTGCGCCAGAAGGTGATCTCGAAGCCTTCGGCGCGCTCGAGCAGGCGGGTGAAGACCCCGGCGATGCTCCAGCACAGGGCGCAGAAGACCAGCAGCACGACGGCCTGGCGGTGGTTGGCGGGAAATGTCACTGGGGCGATGCCGGCAACCCGCCGGGGGTCGGCGGAGGGGTAAAATTCTACCGATGCCAGCCCCCCAGTTCGTCCATCTCCGGGTCCACTCCGAGTTCTCGGTGAGCGATTCCATCGTGCGGATCGACTCGCTGGTGCAGGCCGCGGCAGATGACCAGCAGCCCGCGGTCGCCATCACCGACCTCGCCAACCTGTTCGGCTGGATCAAGTTCTACAAGGCTGCCCGGGCTCGCGGCCTCAAGCCGGTGCTGGGCGTGGATGCCTGGCTCACCAACGAGGCCGAGCGCGACCGGCCGCATCGCATCCTGCTGCTGGCGGCCAGCCAGGAGGGCTATCTGCGCCTGTGCGATCTGCTCTCGCGCGCCTGGCTCGGCAACGAGTACCGCGGCCGCGCCGAGATGCTGCCGGGCTGGTTCGACGAACCCAACCCCGGCCTCATCCTGCTCTCGGGCGCCCAGCATGGCGATGTCGGCCAGGCCCTGCTCGCCGGCAACCCCGAGGCCGCGGCGCGTCTGGCCGGCCAGTGGGCCCGGCGCTTCCCCGACAGCTACTTCCTGGAGGTCCAGCGCACCGGCGCCCAGGAGGCCGAGACCCACACCCGCGAGGCCGCCCGGCTGGCCGCCCGTCTGGGCCTCCCGCTGGTGGCCACCCACCCGGTGCAGTTCATCCGGCGCGATGAATTCCGCGCGCACGAGGCCCGGGTGTGCATCGCCGAGGGCGAGATCCTCGCCAACCCGCGCCGCACGCGCCGGTTCACCGAGGAGCAGTACTTCCTCAGCCAGGCCGAGATGGCCGAGCGCTTCGCCGATCTCCCCCAGGCGCTGGCCAATTCGGTGGCCATCGCGCGGCGCTGCAACCTCGCCATGACCCTCGGCAAGGCGCGCCTGCCGCAGTTCCCCACGCCCGAGGGGGTGGGCCTTGACGACTTCCTGCGCCAGCAGGCGGCTCAGGGCCTCGAGGCCCGCCTGCCCGTGCTCTTCCCTGACCCGGCCGAACGCGAGGCGCGGCGCCCCGACTACGCGGCCCGTCTGGTCTACGAGTGCGACACCATTGTCCAGATGGGCTTCCCGGGCTACTTCCTGATCGTGGCCGACTTCATCAACTGGGCCAAGTCCAACGGCGTGCCGGTGGGCCCGGGCCGGGGCTCGGGCGCCGGCTCGCTGGTGGCCTTCTCGCTGGGCATCACCGACATCGATCCGATTCCCTACGCGCTGCTCTTCGAGCGATTCCTCAATCCGGAGCGGGTGTCCATGCCCGACTTCGACATCGACTTCTGCCAGGACAACCGCTACAAGGTCATCGAGTACGTGCGGCGCCGCTAT
>JBIKWU010000117.1:0-11133 GCA_044356115.1 Burkholderiaceae bacterium | reverse complement strand
CTGGCGCGAGGGGCCTTACCTTGACCGGCTCGAGGTGGTCAACCGCGAGGGCCAGATGGAGGCCGCCATCAATGGCTTCCGGGCGAAGCAGTTCGACGCCGTGCTCAACATCGATCCCCGGCTGGTGCGCCAGCTCGAGAAGGAGGCCGACACCGAGATCGTGAGCGCCAGCAGCGGCGATCACGCGGTCATCGTGCTGCCCAAGCACCCCGGCTCGCCGTTCAACGACCGGCGCATCCGCCAGGCGCTGGCGCTGGCGGTCGATCGCGAGGCGATCGTGCGCGTGGTCTATGGCCGCAATGCCGGCTGGGTGGGCAACGACAGTCATCTGGTGGCGGCCGACGGCAACTTCGTGGCGCGCCCGGTGCGCCGCGACGTGGCTCGGGCCCGCAAGCTGCTGGCCGAGGCCGGGCACCCCAACGGCATCACGCTGCCCACGCTCTACTACGCGCCGCAGTGGCCCGAGATGGCGCGCTACTTCCAGGTGCTGCAGCAGACCGTGAAGGAGGCCGGCATCACGCTGCCCATCGAGGAGCGCCCCAGCGACGGCTACCAGAAGTTCCGTCAGGGCGATGTCGATGTCGCCAAGGGCAACTTCCACAAGTTCGCCTACACCGCGGTGGGGCCGCGCAACCCCGGCATCAGCCTGTTCCGCATGCGCCAGGCCAACAACGAGAGCGGCTACTGGAGCGGCCCGCCCGCCGACGAGTACATGAAGCTCTACGACCAGGCGATGGTCACGCGCGATGCCGGCCGGCGCAAGGCGATCTACGCCCAGATGCAGGCCATCCTGCACGAGGAGGTGCCGGCGCTGCTGCCCGCCGGTCGCAACAATCTGCTGGTCAAGCGGCCTGGCGTGCGCGGTCTGGAAAACCACCCGCAGCACTGGTCGATTCGCTGGGATGGCGTGTGGAAGGCCTGATCGTCGCGATCGTGCGCCGCGTGATGCTGTCGCTGGTCACGCTGCTTGCGCTCGCGGTCTTCATCTTCCTGGCCACCGAGGTCATGCCGGGCGATGCGCTCGACGTGATCCTGTCCTCCGACGAGATCGCCAGCATCCCGCCCGAGCGGCTGGCGCAGATGAAGCATGAGCTCGGGCTGGACCGCCCGGCCCACGAGCGCCTGGGATCCTTCCTCGTCAACGCGGCGCAGGGCGACTTCGGGCGCACGCTGATCGCCAAGACGCCGGTGGCCGAGGTGATCGCCTGGCCGATGCGCAATTCGCTGGCCCTGGCCGGCGTGGTGCTGCTCATCGCGCTGCCGCTGGCGGTGCTGGTGGGTGTGGCGGGCGCGGTCTGGCACCGCCGTCTGCCGGATCACCTCATCGCCACCGCCACCATCATCGGCTACTCGATCCCGGAGTTCGTGATCGGAACCCTGCTGGTGATCGTCTTCGCGGTGATGCTGCCGTGGTTCCCGGCCACCATCACCGTGGACACCCGCGCGCCGGTGCTCGACCTCCTCGCGGTCTGCGCGCTGCCCGTGGCCACCATCGTGATCGGGTCGGTGGCCTACCTCAGCCGGCTGCTGCGGGTGGGCATGATCGAGTCGCTGAGCGCCGACAACATCGAGCGGCTGCGCATGACCGGCGTGCCCGAGTGGCGGGTGGTCTTCCGGCACGCGCTGCCAGCCGCCGTCATTCCCTGCCTGACCGCGATGGCCCTCTACGCGGCCGCGCTGGTCTCCGGCATCGTGGTGGTGGAACTGGTCTTCTCCATCCCGGGTCTGGGCCAGGAGCTGGTGCGGGGCGTGGTGCGCCGCGAGGTGCATGTGGTGCAGGCGATCGCGCTGGCATCGGCGCTGGTGGTGGTGGTGCTCAACCTGCTGGCCGATCTCTCGGTGCTCGCGCTCGACCCGCGCACCCGCAGCGCCTGAGCACGCTGCGCCATGCCCTGCACCCGCACCGCCGCATGACCGATCGCCTGCGTCTGCTCGCGCGCAAACCGCTGGCGGTGGTGGGCGTCACGCTCGTGCTCGCGCACCTGCTCATGGCGCTGACCGCGCCGTGGTGGATTCCCCATGACCCCACCGCCCTGGTCGGCCCACCGCTCGAGCCGCCCGGCGACGAGTTCCGCTTCGGCACCGATGAACTCGGGCGCGACTTCCTGTCGCGCGTGGTGCTCGGCGGACGGGTGGCCATTCTGGTGGCCTTCAGCGCCGGCCTGATCGCGGCGCTCGGTGGCGGGCTGGTGGGCCTGGCCGCGGCCTACTGGCGCGGCTGGTTCGATGATGGGGTGTCGCGTCTGGTGGAGCTCAAGCTCGCCATTCCGTCGATCCTGTTCGTGTCGCTGTTCGTCACCGGGTTCGGGCAGTCGATGGGCGTGTTGATCGCGGTGATCGCGGTCATCAAGATGATGGGCGCCATCCGTACCGCGCGCGCGGCCGGGCTGCAGCTGATGTCGCTGGGCTATGTGAAGGCCGCGCAGCTGCGTGGCGAACACGGCCCGGCGATCATCGTGCGCGAGATGCTGCCCAGCGTGATCGATCTGCTGCTGGTGGAGTTCGCGCTGCGCAGCTCGAGCGCGCTGCTGCTGGTGAGCGCGCTCTCGTTCCTGGGCCTGGGCCTGTCACCGCCCACGCCCGACTGGGGCCTGATGATCCACGCCGGTCTCTCGGCCATTCACTCCGAGCCCTGGCTCATCCTGATCCCGGCGGTGTGCATCTCCACGCTGGTCATCGGCATCAACTTCGCCACCGAAGGGGTGGCCGACGCCTGGGGACTGGATGCCGCCCGCGGGGGCGCGCATGGCTGAGGGCGCGGTGCCGCCGCCGCTGCTGCGGGTCGAGGATCTGTCCATCGGCTACCGCGATGCCCTGGGCAGGATGGCGACGGCGGTGCGCGATCTGAACTTCGAGCTCGCCGAGGGCGGCTCGCTGGGCATCGTCGGCGAAAGCGGCAGCGGCAAGAGCACCGCGGCGCGTGCCCTCCTGGGGCATTACCGCGGCGCGGGCGAGCGCACCGGCGGACGCATCCTGATCCGCGGCAAGCTGCTCGACGAGCGCGATCCGGGAAGTCTCGCGCGCCTGCGCGGCATCGACGTGGCCTTCGTGCCGCAGAACCCGCTGTCCTCGCTCACCTATCACCTCACCGTGGGCGCGCAGCTGGTCGAGATCCTGCGCACGCGGGCCGGGCTGCAGGCCGCGGCGGCGCGAGAGCGCGCCCTCGAGCTCATGACACAGACCCGCCTGCCCGATCCGGCGGCGTTGTTCGGGCGCTATCCGCACCAGCTCTCGGGCGGGCAGCGGCAGCGGGTGGTGATCGCCTGTGCGCTGGCCTGCCAGCCGCGGCTGCTGGTGCTCGACGAGCCCACCACCGCGCTCGACAAGTCCACCGAGGTCCAGGTGCTCGATCTCGTGCGTGAGCTGCGCCGCGGCCTGGGGGTAGGGCTGGTGCTGGTCACGCACGACCTGAACGTGGTGGCGCAGATGTGCGATGAGGTGCTGGTAATGAAGGGTGGCGCCTGCGTCGAGCACGGGCCCACCACGGCCACCTTCGCGCGGCCGGCCACCGAATACACCCGTGCGCTGGTCGGTTCGGTGCTGCGGCTCGATGCCGCCGCGCCAGCCGATCGCGCGCAGCACGCGCAGCCCCCGCTGATCGAGGCGCAGGCGCTGGGCCATCGCTATCACCCGGGCGGCTGGTGGCGCAGGCGCCCTGCCGATGCGCCCGCGGCGCTGCGGGGCGTGGACCTGATGCTGCGGCCCGGCGAGGTGCTCGGCGTGATCGGCGAGTCGGGGTCGGGCAAGAGCACCCTGGGCGGCGCGCTGGCCGGCCTGCTCGCGCCCTCCGAGGGGCGCATGCGTTTCCAGGGGCAGCCCCTGCCGGGCGGCGCCGCCGCGCGCCGCCGCGAGCAGCGCCGGCGCATCCAGATGATCTTCCAGGACCCCTTGTCGTCGCTGAACCCGCGTCAGCGGGTGGGCACCGCGATCGCCCGACCGATGCAGGTGTTCTTCGGCCTGAGCCGCCGTCAGGCCTGGGACCGGGCCGGCGGGCTGCTCGAGGAACTGGGCCTCGAGGCGAGCTACCTCACGCGCTACCCCCGACAGCTCTCGGGTGGTCAGCAGCAGCGGGTGGCGATCGCGCGCGCGCTGGCCGCCGAGCCCGAGCTCATCGTCTGCGACGAGTTCACCTCGGCGCTGGATGCCACCGTGCAGGCGCAGGTGATCGACCGGTTGCTGCAGGTGCAGGCGCGGCGCGCGCTGGCGCTGGTGGTGATCACCCACGACCTTGGCGTGGTGTGGCGCATGGCGCACCGCGTGCTGGTGCTGCGCGATGGCCTGGTGCACGAGCAGGGCCTCACCGCCGAGGTCTTCTCGAACCCCGCTTCCGACTACACCCGCCTGCTGCTGTCGGCGGCCACCTCGGCCAGCCGACAGGGGCAGGACCCGACCCTCGCGCAAGCCGCGAATGCCTGAAAGGACTGCGTGCGATGAACCGATTCGATCGACGTGACTTCGGCCTGGCCACCGCGGCGCTGGCCGCCGGCGCCGGCCTGCCGGCCGCAGCCGCGGCTCAGACGCCAGCCGCCACCAAGGCACCGGGGCCCACCCCGGTGCGCGGTGGCACCCTCAAGGTGGCGCAGTGCTCGGCCAACCGGCGCACGGCCAATGCCGGCAATGCGCGTCACCCGTATTTCTTCGTCGACCTCAGCACGCGGGTAGCCTACAACTGCCTGACCTGGGTCAACGAGAAGCTCGAGTGGCAGTACGAGCTCGCCCGCGAGATCGCGCCTACTGACGAGCAGGTGAACGTGTGGGACGTGAGCCTGCGCGAGGGCGTGCTCTTTCACGACGGCCGCGAGATGACCGGCGAGGATGTGGTGGCCTCCTTCGAGGCCCACCGCACCGGCGCGGCCTTCGCCTCGCAGATCCAGAAGGTGGAGGGTCTGGGCCGGCACAAGGTGCGATTCCACCTCAAGGAAGGCAATGCCGAGTTCCCGTACGTGCTCGCCGAGTACCAGCACGGCATCATGCAGGCCGACACGCCGGCGCGCATCGGCCTGAACGGCATCGGCACCGGCCCCTTCCGCTTCGTGAGCGCCGATCCCAACCGCTCGGCCATCTTCGAGCGCCACGAGCAGTACTGGCGCAAGGGCTTCCCGTACCTGGATCGCCTGGAGATCCACAACCGCGAGGGTCAGCAGGAGGCGGCGCTCAACGGCCTGCGCGCGCGGCAGTTCGACGCCGTGCTCACCATCGACGCGCGCGCCCTGCGCCAGTTGCAGCGCGAGCCCGACCTGGAGTTCTCGGTGGGCCGCGGCAGCTACCACTTCGTGATCCAGTTGCCCAAGCACCCGGGTTCGCCCTTCGAGGACAAGCGCATCCGCCAGGCCCTGGCCCTGGCCATCGACCGCGAGGCGATCGTGCGCATCGCCTACGGCGGCAAGTACGGCTGGGTGGGCAATGACAGCCATCTGGTGTCCACCGATCCCGCGTTCCTGTTCCGCCCCGCCAAGCGCGACGTGGCCGCAGCCCGCAGGCTGCTCGCGCAGGCCGGCTACCCCAACGGCATCACGCTGCCCACGCTCTACTTCAGCCCACAGTTGCCCGAGGTGCCCATCTACTTCCAGGTGCTGCAGCAGACCGTGAAGGAGGCCGGCATCACGCTGCCGATCGAGGAGCGGCCCGCCGACGGCTACGCGGCCTTCCGGACCGGCGACAACGATCTCTCGAAGGGCAAGTTCCACAAGTTCGCGATGACCGCGGTGGGCTCGCGCAACCCCGGCATCTCGCTGAACCGCATGCGCGGCGCCTTCGTCGAGAGCGGCCACTGGCGCGGCCCGGAGCACGACCGCTACATGGATCTCTACCGGCGTGCGATGGTCACGCGCGATGACACCCTGCGCAAGCGCTACTACCACGAGATGCAGCGCATCCTGCAGGAGGAGGTGCCGGCGATCCTGCCGGCCGGTGGCGATTCGATCCTTGCGCGCCGACGGAACATCCGCAATCTCGAGTACCACCCGCAGATCTGGTCCGTGCGTTTCGATGAAGTCTGGCGCAGCGCCTGAGGTCCGGTCACCTTCCCCACCCAACCCAGTCCAGGAGTGCGCGATGCCATCCAATCCCTTCGATCAGCCCGGACGCTTCTACAAGGGCAATCTGCATACCCACAGCGACACCTCCGACGGGCAGCTGCCGGCGGCGGAGGTGTGCCGGCGCTATCGCGAGCGCGGCTATGACTTCCTGTGCCTGTCGGACCACTTCCTGCCCAAGTACGACTTCCCGGTCACCGACACCCGGCCCTTTCGTACCGACAGCTTCACCACCCTGCTCGGCGCCGAGATGCACGTCGGCCACACCGCGCTGGGCGAGAAGTGGCATCTGCTCGCCAACGGCCTGCCGCTGGATTTCGCCGCGCCCCACGAGGGCGAGACCGCGCCCGAGATCGCGGCGCGCTGCCGCGCGGCGGGCGCCTACGTGAGCATCGTGCATCCGGCCTGGTATGCGCTGGGGGTCGATGACGCCCGCAGCATCGAGGCCGCGCACGCCATCGAGGTCTACAACCACACCTCGGCGGTCAAGACCGATCGCGGCGATGGCGCGGTGCTGCTCGACCAGATGCTCGCGCTCGGGCATCGCCTGAACGTGCTCGCCTGCGACGACGCCCACTTCGAGCTCGACGACGCCTTCGGCGCCTGGGTGATGGTGCGCGCCACCGAGCGCAGCCCCGAGGCGCTGCTGGCCGCGCTCAAGGCCGGTCACTACTACAGCACCACCGGGGTCGAGCTGCACGGCATCCACGTCGACGGTGACGAGCTGGTGGTGCAATGCTCGCCGGCCACCGGCATCTACCTGCAGGGCAAGGGCTCGCGCGAGGTGCATGTGGTGGGCCATGACCTCACCGAGGCCCGCCTGCCTGCCTACAAGCTGGGCAAGCAGGGCTTCATGCGGCTGACCGTGCTCGATGCGCAGGGCCGTCGGGCCTGGAGCAATCCGTTCTGGCGCGAGGGCTGAGCCGGGGCGCGCGGCAGCGCTGGTCTCAGACCGGGGGTGGTGTTGGTGAATCGCTGCGAAAGGGGTTCAGCACGCGCACGCCGCCGTAATCCTGCCCGGGCGCAAGGTCCTCGCTGACGACGGTGTGCGCGCCCATGCGCCGGGCGGCACAGAGGATGGCGGCGTCCCAGTGCGAGAGGTAGTGGCGGTGCCGCAGCGCCAGGGCTTCGAGGACGGTGTCTCGGTCCACCGGCACCACCGGCCGGCGCGCCGCGATGCGTTCGACCAGCGCCTGCGCAGCGGTGGGCAGCAGCCCATGGCGGGTCTGGCGCGCCTGAGCGTAGAGCTCCATCAGCACCTGGGTGGAGACACCCCAGTCGGGGCGCGCCACCCAGGCGCGCGCCACCTCGCGCCTGGGCAGGTGGTCGGAGGCCAGCGAGGTGGCGTAGACGAGGATGTTGGTGTCGAGAAAATAGGCTGTGGCCATGGCGTACCGTGCGTCGACTCAGGCTTCGCCGGGTAGCCGGCCTGCCCTCGCCAGCCGCAGCTCGGCCTCGCGGCAGTCGAAATCGAGTTCGCGCGCCAGCGCGCGGTCGTGCAGCCTTTCCCGGTCGAGCAGGGGAGCATGGCCCCAGCGGCTGCCTTGCACGATCTGGTCGAGTTCGCCCAGCAGATCGTCGGCATCGGCCTGGAGGGGGGATGGGGTGCTCCTGATGGCAGGAAGCGGATGCACGGCCGCATAGCCGGCCGGCGGCTCAGCCGACAGGAGCCCCGGGATCTCGACACCAGTCGCGGAACGTGAGGGCTGAGCGGCTGCGGCCTCCAGCAGGGCCATCAGTTCGCGCTGCAGTGAGCGATGGTTGCGCGCCGCGCGCTGGCGCAGGCGGGCGGCCAGCGCTTCCGGGACGCCCTTGATGGAGAGGCTGACGGTCATGAATGGCTCCAGAATGGAACCATGGTGCCATTCTGGAGCCATGCCAGCAAGGGTTGCAGTCGGAGCGGTCGTGTTGGTCGCATCTCGTGCGCGAGGGCGGCTGCGGGTCTGCACCGGCAATCGGGAGGGGCGCGATGTCGAGCTCAGGGTGCTCGGTCCGGGGCGGTTGACGCCCCTCTCTGCGCGGGTGTACTGAGACGACGACCACCCTGCGAGGAGCGTGCACCGTGAGCGACGAAGTCGACTATCTGGTCAAGGGCGCGGGCGCGATGTCGATGGGATTCGTCGACGTCCTGCTGCAGGAGACCGACGCCACCATCGCGATCGTCGATCGAGGCGCGGCACCCGGCGGCCACTGGAACCACGCCTATCCCTTCGTGCGGCTGCACCAGCCGGCACCGCTCTACGGCCTGGCCTCGCGGGCCCTGGGCGACGATCGCATCGACACCGAGGGCATGAACGCCGGCCTGCAGGCGCTGCCCACCGGCACGCAGGTGGCCGACCACTTCCACCGGGCGATGGAAGAAACCTTCCTGCCCAGCGGACGGGTCCGCTACTTCCCGATGAGCGAGCTTGCCGACGATGGCGAGATCCGGCCGCTGCTCGGCGGGCCTCGTCTGCGGCTGCATGCGCGACGCCGCTTCGTCGACGGGACCCACTTCGAGACCGCCATCCCGCTCACCCACCGGCGCGGCTTCGAGGTCGCGCCCGGGGTCGTGTGCGTGCCGCCGAACGACCTGCCGCGCCAGGCTCCGGGCTTCGGGAGCTTCGTGGTGCTCGGCGGCGGCAAGACCGGGCTCGATTGCGTCTCATGGCTGCTCGATGCGGGCGCGCCGCCCGGGTCGATCAGCTGGGTGATCTCGCGCGATGCCTGGTGGAGCAGTCGCCGCGCCTTCCAGACGGCCGCGCCCCTGCGCACCGGCACGCTGCGCTTCATGGTGGCGATGAACGAGGCGATGGCGGCGGCCGCGTCGGTCGACGATCTCGCCGACGGCATGGAGGCGGCCGGCGCCTGGCTGCGGCTCGATTCTGGCGTGCGTCCCACGATGTTCCATGCGGCCACGGTCACGCCGCCGGAGCTCGAGCGCGCGCGTGGCATCGGGCGCGTCGTTCGCGAGGGCAAGGTGCTCAGCCTGGAGCCTGGGCGCATGCGTCTGCAGGGCGCGGTGCTGCCGTGCGCGGCCGACACGCTCTTCGTTGATGCCACCGCCAGCGCGCTGGCGCGCAGCTGTCACGACCGAACCCCGGTGTTCAGCCCGGGCCGCATGGACCTGCAGCTCGTGCGCTTTCCGGCGATCGCGCAGAGCGCTGGCATGCTCGCCGTCATCGAGGCCCGCGTCGAGGATGATGCGGCGAAGCAGGCGATGGCGCGCCCCGTGCCGATGATCGACACCGTTGCCGACTGGGTCGAGCGCACCGCGACCGGCTTCGCGAACCAGGCCGCGAGCCTCGCCCACCCCCGGGTTCGGCAGTGGCTGGCCGACACCCGGCTGAACGCGATCGGCGCGATGATGGCGACCATCCCGCCGGACGATGACGAGGCGTTGGCTTTGCGGGCGCGGATCGGGGCGCTCATGCCCGAGGTGGGGCGCAACATGGCGCGCCTGAGCGCGATGCCGGCCTGATCACTCGCGATCAGCCGCGTTCAAGCAGCTCTTCGATCTGCCCGAGGCGTTCCTTGCCGAAGAACATGTCGGTCCCGACGAAAAACGTCGGAATGCCGAACGCGCCGCGCTCCACGGCCTTCTCGGTGTTGTCGATCAGGGCCTGCTTGATGGCGCCGTCCTGCGTCCGCGCGACAAGGGACCCGGCATCGAAGCCCGCCGTGGTCAGCACCGCCGCAACCGCGGCGGTATTGCTCACGTCGAGCTCCTGTTCCCAGATCGCGGGCATCAGCGCCTCGATCAACCTGATCTGGTCATCGCCTTCCAGCGACACCAGCATCCGCAGCAGGTTGACCGAATTGAACGGGAAGCCGGGGTTCATCCTGAATCGGTGCAGCCCGTGCTTGTCGATGAAGCGTTGCATTTCAAGCCTGGCATAGGCGTTCTTGCCCTTGATGTCGGCGTCTCGGATGAAGGGAGGCGCGTTGCCGGTCAGCTTGTGCATCCCGCCCAGGAACGCCGGCGTGATCGTGAGTTGCGCACCCCGCCGCGCGGCGAGCGCACGCAGCGGCTGCCACACCAGGTAGGCGTTGGGGCTGACGAAGTCGAAGATCAGCTCGATGGCTTGGGTCATGCTGGTTTTCCTGTGGGTTCGCGCGATGGCGTCGGTTGCGGCTGCGTGACTACTTCAGATCCGGGCTGCCGGCATGGTTCCACCACGCCAGGTCGGAGTGCGCGCGCAGGTCGATCTCGAAGGTCCAGGCCGAGCGGTGCTGGTGCGCGAGGTGGTAATAGGTGTTGGCCACCTCGGCCGGCAGTATCAGTCCGTCCTTGGCCAGGCCCTTTTTCTCGCGCAGCGCCTGGAAGCGCTCGGGGCCGAGCATCTTGCCCAGCGTGTCGGGCGCATCGACCGCGCCATCGATCACGATGTGCGACACATGGATGCCCTTGCTGGCGAACTGCGCGTTCAGCGACTGGCAGAGCATGCGCCGCCCGCCGACGGCGGCGGCATGCGAGTGCTGGCCGGCGTTGCCGCGCATGGCGGCGGTGGCCGAGGTCACGAGCAGCGCTCCCTTGCCGCGCTGCTCCATGTACGGAAACAGCACCTGCGCCAGCCGGAACAGGCTTAACGTGGCCATGCGCCAGCCCATCTCGAAGGCCTTCAGCGTGGTGCTGGCCAGACCCCGGTCGCCGATCTGCGCGCCGAGGTTGAAGACCGCGACCGAGATCGGCCCGACCTCGGCCTCGATGTGGGTGACCAGCTGCTCGATGCTGCCTTCCTCCACGGCATTGAGCAGGTAGCCGCTGGCCGACCCGCCCTCGGCCCGGATGTCGGCCACCAGCCGGTCGAGGCCCGCCTTGTCGGTGCGGCGCGCGAGGCAGGCGTGGTAGCCCTCGCGGGCGAAGCGCTTGGCGACATTGCCGCCGATGCCGGCGCCGGCGCCGAGGACGAGACAGACGGGTCGGGTCATGGAGGTTTCCTGTGCGTGGAGGAGGTGGGCCGCCGGAGCGCCGCGCGGCGGTCGCCGTGAGGCGGCGCGAGTGTCAGAGGCAAGCGCGCGTCAGGCTTGTGATTGTGAACTGATCGGTACAGAATGCAAGCATGGCGCGTCCCCCCGAGTTCGATAAAGGCAAGGCCCTTAACAAGGCGCTGGCGCT
>JBIKWU010000005.1:0-34417 GCA_044356115.1 Burkholderiaceae bacterium | reverse complement strand
CGCCACGCTGGCGGCCGAGCCGGGCTTCGTGATGGGCCAGTGCCTCAAGGGCTATCTGATGCTGCTGGGCTGCAAGCAGGCGCTGGTGCCCATCGCGGCGGCGGCGCTGGCCCAGGCCCGCGCGGCCGCCGCCGCCGGTGCCACCGCGCGCGAGCGCATGCATCTGGCGGCGCTGCAGGCCTGGGTGGAGGGCCACCTCGAGCGCTCGCTCGCGCTGTGGGACCAGATCTCGCGCGAGCACCCCACCGATCTCCTCGCCTTCCGGCTGGCCCACTTCCACCTCTTCTGGCTCGGCCGGCCGCAGGCCATGCTGGCCTCGGTGGAGCAGACCCGCCCGCACTGGCACGAGGGCCTGCCTGGCTGGGGCTCGATGCTCGCCTGCCACTGCTTCGCGCTCGAGGAGTGCGGCCGGCTCGATCAGGCCGAGCCGCTCGGGCGCGCGTCGGTGGCGATCGATCCGCAGGATATCTGGGGCACCCACGCGGTGGCCCACGTGCTCGAGATGCAGGGCCGGCAAGCCGAAGGCATCGCCTGGCTCACGCAGCAGTCGGCGCACTGGGCCGAGGGCAACAACCTGGTGCACCACCTGTGGTGGCATGCCGCGCTCATGCACCTCGGTCAGGGCGATGCCCAGACCGCGCTCACGCTCTATGACACCCGCTTCCGCAATCTGTCGGCGCCGCTCACGCAGGCCCAGCCCGATCTCTACATCGACCTGCAGAACGCCATCTCCATGCTCTACCGGCTGGAGCATCTCGGTGTCGCGGCCGGGCCGCGCTGGCGCGAACTGGCCGACCATGCCCAGGCCCGGGTCGGTGACTGCCTCTCGGCCTTCAGCCTGCCGCACTACATGCTCGCGCTGCTGGCCGATGGCCGTGACGCCGCCGCGCAGCAACTGCTCGCGGGCATGCAGGGCTTTGGCCAGGGCACGGATGACCAGGCCGAGGTGGTGCGCGAGGTGGCGCTGCCGCTGTGCGCCGCCATGCGCGAGGCCGCCGCGGGCGACATGGCCGGCGCGCTCGGCCGCCTCGGCCCGGTGCTGCCACGCCTGCCCGAGCTCGGCGGCAGCCATGCCCAGCAGGAACTGCTCACCCTGTTCTGCTGGCGCACCGCGCGCGCGGCCGGCGCCTCGGCCGAGGCCGAGCGCCAGCGCGAGGCGGCGGGCCGCCACTTCATCGGTGGCTGGCGCGCGCGCGCGGTGTTCCGGGTGCACTGAGCCGCGCGCCCGCACGATCCCGTCGCCTCAGGCGCCTCGCCCATGAAGATCTTCCACACCGAGCGTCACGCCGGCCACGACCCGCAGTTCTTCCTCGTGCGCGGCCGGCCGACCGCCGCCGCCGAGCAGCCCGAGCGAGCCCGCATCCTGCTGGCCGCGGCGCAGGCCGGCGGCCATGACATCGCCGAGGCGCCTGACCAGGGCCTGGGGCCCATCGCCGACGTGCACACCCCCGAGTACCTCGACTTCCTGCAGGTGGCCTGGGCGCAGTGGCAGGCGCTGCCCGGCGCGAGCGCCGAGGTGATCCCCAATGTGCACCCGGGGCGCGCTGGCGGTCACTACCCCACCGGCATCGTGGGCCGCGCGGGCTGGCACACCACCGACACCGGCTCGCCCATCGGCCCCGGCACCTGGGAGGCCGCCTACCACGCCGCGCAGGTGGCGGTGGCCGCGGCCGACCATGTGCTGGCCCATGGCCGGAACGCCTACGCGCTGTGCCGTCCGCCCGGGCATCACGCCTTCGCCGACACCGCCGGGGGCTTCTGCTTCCTGAACAACACCGCCATCGCGGCGCGACGCCTGCGTGCCCGCCATGGCCGCGTGGCGGTGCTCGACATCGACGTCCATCACGGCAACGGCACGCAGGGCATCTTCTATGCCGAGCGCGACGTGCTCACCGTGTCCCTGCACACCGACCCCAACGGCTTCTATCCCTACTTCTGGGGCCACGCGCACGAGCGCGGGCAGGGCGCCGGCGAGGGCTTCAACCTGAACCTGCCCTTGCCGGCCGGCAGCGGCGATGCGCCCTGGCTTGCCGCGGGCCGCGCGGCCCTCGAGCGCATCGGCCGCTTCGCGCCGGGCGCGCTGGTGGTGGCGCTGGGTCTGGATGCCGCCGAGAGCGACCCGCTGCAGGGGCTGCGCATCACCACCGAGGGATTCCGGCAGATGGCCGCGGCCATCGCCGGCCTGGGCCTGCCCACGGTGCTGGTGCAGGAGGGCGGCTATCTCGGGCCCGAGCTCGGCATCAACCTCGCCGCCTTCCTCGCGGCCTTCGAATCCGCACACGCACCACGAAAGGGTTGAGCATGGGCTTTGCTGATCGCATGGCAGTGGTCACCGGCGCGGGCTCGGGCATCGGCCGCGCCGTGGCGCAGGCGCTGGCCGAGCGCGGCGCGGCGGTGGCCGCGCTCGACATCGACGCCGCGGCCGCGGCCGAGACTGCCGCGCTCATCACCGGCACGGGCGGCCGGGCGCTGGGCCTGGCCTGCGATGTGTCCCGCGAGTCCGATGTCGACCACGCGATCGGCGCGGCCGTGGCCGGCCTGGGCCCGCTGCACATCCTGGTGAACAACGCCGGCATCCTCGATGGCTACTTCGATGTCCACGAGATCGACCCCGCGGTCTGGCGCAAGGTGCTCGACGTCGATCTCACCGGGGTGTTCCTGTGCTGTCGCCGTGGCCTGCGCGAGATGCTGCCCGCCGGTCGCGGCCGCATCATCAACATGGCCTCGGTGGCCGGCCTGAACGGCACCGGCGGCGGCGCGGCCTACATCGCGGCCAAGCACGCGGTGATCGGCCTCACCCGGCAGATGGCGGTGGTCTACGGCAGCCGCGGCATCACCGTGAACGCGGTCTGCCCGGGAGTGATTCCCACCGGGCTGCGGCGCAACTCGCAGAGCCTGCTCGGCCCCGATGTGCCCGACATCAGCGGCCGCGGCGTGGCAGTGTCCGAAGACCAGGTGCGCGCGCTGGTGCCGGCCGGTGTGCGCGGCAGCGTGACCGACGTGGCCGGCGCGGTGTGCTACCTGGCCGGCGACGAGGCCGGCTACGTCAACGGCCACAGCCTGGTGGTGGACGGCGGCTGGCGAGCGCGCTGACCGGCGCACCCGAGGGTGCGCCAGCCGGCATGGCAAGGCGCGCGGCGCGGGCCCGGGCCCGCGACCTGCCGCGGGCTCAGACGATGCGGCTCTTCTTGTCGCCCCAGTAGGCGTCGCGCAGGCCCTTCTTGTAGAGCTTGCCGGTGGGCAGGCGGGGCAGCGCGTCCATGAAGTCGATGGAGCGCGGCACCTTCTGGCGCGAGAGATGGGCGCCGCAGAACGCGATCAGTTCCTGGGCGAGCTCGGGCCCGGCGGTCTGGCCGGGCATGGGCTGGATGACCGCCTTGACCTCCTCGCCGAGGTCTTCGTTGGGCACGCCGAACACCGCCGCGTCGGCCACCTTGGGATGGGTGATCAGCAGGTTCTCGCATTCCTGCGGATAGATGTTCACGCCGCCCGAGATGATCATGAAGGTGGAGCGGTCGGTGAGGTACAGGAAGCCGTCGTCGTCGACATAGCCGACATCGCCCACGGTGCTCATGCTGCCGTCGCTCGAGCGTGACTCGGCGGTGCGGGACGCGTCGTTGAAGTACTCGAACGGTGTGGCGGTCTTGAACCAGATCTCGCCGGGCACGCCCTTGGGGCAGGGCTTGCCTTCCTCGTCGAGGATGTGCAGATCGCCGAGCAGCACCCGGCCCACGCTGCCGCGGTGGGCCAGCCACTCGGGCGTGTCGCAGGCGGTGAAGCCCAGGCCCTCGGTGGCGCCGTAGTACTCGTGAATGATCGGGCCCCACCACGCGATCATCTGCTCCTTGACCTGCACCGGGCAGGGCGCGGCGGCGTGCACCGCGATCTCGAGCGAGGACAGGTCATGGCGGGTGCGCACCTCGGCCGGCAGCTTGAGCATGCGGCTGAACATGGTGGGCACGAGCTGCGTGTGGGTGACCCGGTAGCGCGGCACCAGCGCGAGGTACTGCTCCGGATCGAAGTGCTCCATGATGATCACGGTGCCGCCATTGCGGATGGTGAGCGAGACCGCCGCCTGCGGGGCCGAGTGGTAGAGCGGTGCCGGCGACAGGTAGACCATGTCGGCCCGATAGCGCCAGAGCTTGTTCAGGAAGTGGAAGAGCGGCAGCGGCTCGCTCGGCGGGTTGTCGGGCAGCGGCCGCACGATGCCCTTGGGCCGCCCGGTGGTGCCCGACGAATACAGCATGGGCGTGCCCAGGCGCTCGTCGGGCAGCGGCGTGGCCGGGAAGCGCGCAACCGCCGTGGCGTAGTCCTGGAAGGGCGCGGCATGGCCGTCGCCGTCGACGATCAGCGCCAGGGTCACGTTCGGGCACTGCCTGAGCGCCTCGCGCGCGACCTCGCTGCGCGAGGTCGAGGTGATCAGCACCCGCGACTCGCTGTTGTTCAGGATGTAGGCCAGCTCGTCGGCCTTCAGGTAGGAGTTCACGCAGGTGTAGTACAGGCCCGCGCGCTCGCCGGCGGCGCAGGTCTCGAGGTAGCGGTTGTTGTTCTCCATGAAGATGGAGAAGTGGTCCAGCCGCTTGAGCCCGTGCGCGCGCAGCAGATGGGCGAGCCGGTTGCTGCGGGCTTCCAGTTCCGCGTAGCTGACCTGCTCGCCGGTGGCCGCCATGATGAAGGCGGGCCGATCGGGATGCGCCGTGGCGTGATGTCCTGCGTACATCGTGTAGTCTCCGTGGGGGTCTGTTGAGGGCCTCGCCGGGCCCGGCCGTGGTCCGTACTGTAAAGGGTTTGCCCCCGCCCACGAAGCACCCACGGCGGCCCTCGCCCATGTCCCGCTTCCCCGCCCTCGAGCACCCCGAGTTCCGCCGTTACTTCATCGGCCAGGCCATCGCCCTGATCGGCGGGTTCGCGCACAACGTGGGCATGGCATGGCTGGCCTATCGGCTCACCGGTTCGGTGGCGCTGCTCGGGGTGGTCGGCTTCGCGCAGCTTTCCCCGGCGCTGCTGGTCTCGCCGTTGGCCGGCCTGCTCGCCGACCGCTATCCGCGGCGCGCCATGCTGATCGGCCTGCTCGGCGCGGTGGCGCTCACCGGCCTGCTGCTCGCCGCGCTGACCGCCGCCGGCTGGATGAACCCGGCGCTGCTCGTGATCTTCGCCTTCATGCGCGGCCTGCTGTTCGCGATCGAGATCCCCATCCGCCATGCCTTCCTGGTCGATCTGATCGAGGACCGCGCGGTCCTGCCCAATGCGGTCGCGCTGCACTCCAGCGCGCTGAACACGGCCCGCTTCATCGGCCCGGCGATCGGCGGGCTGCTGATCGGCTGGGCGGGCGAGGCGGCCTGCTTCCTGCTGCATCCCTGCCTGCTGTGCGCCACGCTCTACCAGCTGATGCGCATCCGCACCGTCAGCCGCGATGCGGCCAGGCCCAAGGGCTCGTTCGGCCAGCAGTTCATCGAGGGCTGGCGGTGCGCCTTCGACGACCCGGTCATCGCGCGCATGCTGATCGGTGTGTTCGCGCTCGGGTTCGGGGTCGGGCCTTACGCGCACCTGATGCCGGCGGCGGTGGCCGCGCTGCACGGCGCCCACCCCGAGCTGGTGGGCCTGTTCCTCTCGAGCGCCGGGGTCGGTGCCATGATCGCGGCGATCACCCTCGCGGCGCGTCGCGGCAGCCGCAACCTGCAGGCGATCGCGCTTGCCGGTAATCTGTCGGCCGCCATCGGGCTGGCGGTGTTCACGCGCACCGATCTCATCGGGCTCGCCATCGTGGCGATGGTGCTGGTGGGCCTGGGTACCATCGCGCAGGCGGTGTCCACCAATGTCACCATCCAGCAGCGTGTCGATGACGACAAGCGCGGCCGCGTGATGGCCATCTACACTGCCATGTTCATCGGCGCCACGCCGCTGGGCAGCCTGTGCCTGGGCCAGCTCGGCACCTGGCTGGGCGCCCCGGGTGCCCTGCTCGCCGGTGCGGGTCTGGGCGTGGCGGGTGCGATGCTCACCGCCTGGCGACTCAAGGACTGAAGGAGACTCACATGCCCCGGAACATTCGTCGACAACTGCTTGCCCAGGGCGCGCTCGCCGCCGCCGCGGCAGGCCTTGGCCTGCCGGCCGCGCGCGCGCAGTCCGGCAACTACCCGGCGCGGCCGGTGAAGATGGTGGTGCCCTTCCCCGCGGGCGGGGCCACCGACCTCACCGCGCGCTTGCTCGCCGGCAAGCTCACCGAGGCCTGGGGCCAGCAGGTGATCGTCGAGAACAAGCCCGGCGCCAGCGGCATGATCGGCGGCGAGCAGGTGGCGCGCGCGCCCGCCGATGGCCACACCCTGCTCGCCACCATCACCACCCATATCCAGAACCCGGCGCTGTTCGCGAAGATCCCGTACGACGCGCTGAAGGACTTCGAGCCCATCTCGCAGATCTGCCTCTCCTACCTGGTGCTGGCGGTCAAGCCCGAGTTCCCGGCGCGCGACCTGCGCGAGTTCATCGCCACGGTCAAGGCCGCGCCCGGGCGGCACACTTTCGGCTCCTTCGGCACCGGCTCCAGCTCGCACATCGTGGGCGAGCGCTTCGCCCGGCAGCAGGGCCTGGACATGACCCATGTGCCCTACAAGGGCGCGGCCCCCCTGGTCACCGACCTGCTCGGCGGGCAGGTGAGCTCGTCGTGGATCGATGTCAGCACCGCCACGCAGCACATCGCCGCCGGCAAGCTGCGGCCCATCGTGGTCACCGGGCCGCGCCGTGCGCCCATGCTGCCGGCCGTGCCCACGCTGGGCGAGCTCGGCTACCCGGGCTACGAGCCCCTGGGCTGGGTGGGCCTGTTCGCGCCGGCGGGCACGCCACGTCCGCTGATCGAGAAGATCTCGCGCGACGTGATGCGGGTGGTGAAGCTGCCTGACGTGCAGGCGCGGCTCAACGAACAGACCCTGGTGCCGGTGGGCGACTCGCCCGAGTCCTTCGCCCGCACCCTGCGCCAGGACATGGCGCTGTGGGCGCAGATCGTGGCCGACGCCGGGATCAAGCCGCAATGAGCGCCGAGCTGCGCGCCGCGCACCGGCTGTGCGAGCAGCGCTGGTTCGAGGACTTTCGCCTCGGCGAGCGCTTCCCGATGCCCTCGCGCACCATGACCGATGCGCTGTTCGCCGCCTTCCAGCTCGCCAGCGGCGACAATCATCCCATCCACTATGACCGCGAGTTCTGCCGCGGGCACGGCATGCCCGACCTGCTCGCCCATGGCTTCCAGGTGGCTATCCAGACCGCGGCCGGCGCCGGCCTGTTCCCGCACCTGGTCGAGGATTCGCTCAAGGCCTTCATCGAGCAGAGCAGCCGGTTCCTCGCCCCGGTGTACGTGGGTGACACGCTCTACAGCGCGATCGAGGTGGCCGAACTGCTGCCCGGCCGAACCACCGGCGTGATCGTGATGCGCTCCACGGTGCACAACCAGCACGGTGTGCTGGTGATGGATGGCATGCAGAAGTACCTGCTGCGCCGGCGCGCACCGGCCGCGGGCTGAGCCCGGTCGGCCCGCCGGCGCTCAGGGAATCAGCGCCACCCGGCCGATCACCGCGCGCGAGGTGATCGCGGCCAGGGCCTCCTGGAAGCCGCTCATGGGCCAGGTGCGCCAGGTGCGCGGGCGCAGCCGGCCCTGGACGCACCACGCGAGCATCTCGGTGAAGGCGGCCCGCACCCGGGTCTCGGTGCCCGGTGGCGGCAGCGTGCGCGCCCAGCCCACGTAGTAGCCCCAGTACAGGCCGATGACGTTCACGTTCTTGACCAGCAGCAGATTGGCCGGGATCTGCGGGATGCCGCCGCCGGCAAAGCCCATGGGAATGAGCCGGCCCTCGGGGGCGATGCAGCGCAGCGACTCGTCGAAGACCGCGCCGCCCACCGGGTCGTAGACGACGTCGGCGCCGCGCCCGCCGGTGGCCTGCAGCACCGCGTCGCGAAAGCCGCCGGCGCGGTAGTCGATCAGCACCTCGGCCCCATGGGCCCGGGCCACCGCGAGCTTCTCGGGCGAACCGGCGGTGGCGATCACCCGGGCGCCCAGGCAGCGCGCGATCTCCACGGCGGCCAGGCCGCTGCCGCCGGCCGCGGCGTGCACCAGCACGGTCTCGCCCGGCTGCACGGCAGCCCGCCAGCGCAGCGCCGCATAGGCCGTGGCATAGATGGTGGGGAAGTGCGCCGCGGCCAGAAAGTCCACGGCCTCGGGCAGTCGCCACACCGTGCCCTCGGGCGCCACCACCTCCTCGGCCCAGCCGCCGGATCGGGTGCCCACGGCCACGCGATCGCCCGGCGCCACCGCCGTGACGCCGCTGCCGCATTCCAGCACCACGCCGGCCACCTCGGTGCCCGGCACGAAGGGCAGTGCCGGCGTGTTCTGGTGCTTGCCCGCCAGCACGAGGCCGGTGGCAAAGCTCACGCCGATCACGCGCACACCCACCCGCACGCTGCCCGCTGCGAGGGGCGGCGCGGGGATGTCCTCGATGGAAACGGCGCCGGGCCCGTCATGGGCCCGGCAGACCACCGCGCGCATGGCGGTGAGGCTCAGTGACCGCCGATCAGAGCTTGGTGGCGGACTTGTAGGTGTCGTACGAACCTTCGGCCACCCGGAACCACTGGGTGAGCTCGCCGGTGTACTTCCAGTACGAGTTGAACATGGTCTTGAACTCGGGGAACTTGTCCGACCAGTCCTTGTACTGGTCGAGCGAGGCCTTGTGGCAAGCCTCCATCAGCGCGCGCGGGAAGGCCCGCAGCTGCGCGCCGCCGCCCACCAGCTTGCGCAGCGCCGGCGGGTTGAGGTGGTCGTACTTGGCCATGGTCCAGGCGTTGCACTCGCCGCAAGCCGCCTGATAGGCCACCTGGTACTCCTTGGGGATGGCTTCCCAGGCCTTCTGGTTGACGATCATGTGGCCCATGGAGTTGGGCTCCCACCAGCCGGGCGCGTAGTAGAACTTGGCCACCTTGTTGAAGCCGAGCTTCTCGTCGTCGAACGGGCCGATCCACTCGGCGGCGTCGATGGCGCCCTTCTCGAGGGCCGGGTAGATGTCGCCGGCGGCGATCTGCTGCGGTACCACGCCCAGACGGGTGAGCACCGCGCCGGCCACGCCGCCGACCCGGAACTTCAGGCCCTTGAGGTCCTCGATGGTCTTGATCTCCTTGCGGAACCAGCCGCCCATCTGGGTGCCGGTGTTGCCGTAGGCGATGGCCACGCAGTTGTAGGCCTTGAGGAACTCGTTGAACATCTGCTCGCCGCCGCCGTGGTACCACCAGGCGTTCTGCTGGCGCTGGTTCGGGCCGAAGGGCAGGCAGGTGCCGAAGGCCATGGCCGGGTTCTTGCCGAAGTAGTAGTACATGGCGGTCTGGCCGGCTTCGACCGTGCCGCCCTGCACCGCGTCGAGCACCTGCAGCCCGGGCACGATCTCGCCCGAGGCGAAGTTGGTGATCTTGAAGCGACCACCCGTCATGTCGCTGACGCGCTTGGACACGAACTCGGCCGCGCCCCAGAGGGTGTCAAGGCTCTTGGGGAAGCTCGAGGCCATGCGCCAGCGCACCTCGGGGAGGGTCTGGGCAATGGCCGGCGCCGTGCCGGTGGCAAGAATGGCGGCCATACCGCCGTGGGTGACAAAGGCCCGACGCTGCATGCGTGTCTCCTGGGTGTTTTCGGGGATGAGTTGGCTGGTGGGGCGGCCAGTGACACTGCCGCCGCCGCAACGCTGAGCCATGCGCCGTCCGGCGTCAAGTCCCGGGCCTGCCCCGGGCAGGGGTTCAGCCGCCGGTGTCGGCGTCGGCGCCGCGACGGACCTCTTCCATGTCGAGGGCCCGCACCTGACCGAGCAGGTCGGTGAGCGCCCCCTTGGGCAGCGCGCCGGCCTGCTCGAACACCAGCACCTGCTCGCGGAAGATCATGAGGGTGGGGATCGAGCGGATGCCGAAGTGCCCGGCGAGCGCCTGCTCCTCGTCGGTGTTGACCTTGCAGAAGGCGATGTCGGCGTTCTCGGCGGCCACCTGCTCGAACACCGGCGCGAAGCCCAGGCAGGGGCCGCACCAGGGCGCCCAGAAGTCGACCACGACGATGTCGTTGCCGGTGACGGTGCTGTCGAAGTCCTCGACGGTGAGGTCCTGCACGCTCATGGGGGTCTCCGCTGGGTTGGGCCCGGGCGCCCTCAGGCGCGCTCGGGCAGGGGCAGGTCGAGGGTGGTGGTGCGCCGCAGCTCGCGCCGGTGGGCACGGTCATCGAAGGGCCGGGCGCGGTGCATGGTGGTGCGGTTGTCCCAGATGACGAAGTCGTGCGGCCGCCATGCGTGCCGGTAGGTGAACTCGCGCTGGGTGGCGTGCTCGATCAGGTCGCGCAGCAGCAGCCGGCCCTCGGGCAGCGGCCAGTCGACGATGCGCGCCGCGTGCGAGGCCAGGTAGAGCGAGCGGCGCCCGGTGGCTTGCAGGGTGCGCACCAGCGGGTGGATGGCGCCGGGCAGGCGGGCGCGCTCGGCCTCGTCGAACTCGAAGCCGAGCACCTCGCGCGAGTAGACGATGGAGTGGTGCACGCGCAGGCCCTCGAGACTGGCGCGGGTGTCCTCGGGCAGGGCGTCGTAGGCGGCCCGCATGTCGGCGAACTCGGTGTCGGCGCGCACCGGGGGCAGCACCCGCGCCGAGAGCATGGAGTAGCGGCCCGCCGGATCGACGAAGGAGGCGTCGGTGTGCCACAGGCGGTTGCTGATGCCCGACATGCGACGGCGGTCGTTGCCCGGCAGGATCTGGCCGTCGGCGCCCACGTTGGAGATGTCGGTGAGCGCCTCGTTGCCGAAGCGGTTCCTGGCGAGCACCGCGGCCGAGGTCTGGGCGTGCAGGGTGCCGTCGAAGCGCTGCGCGAACGCGAGCTGCTCGGGGTCGGTGAAGGGCTGATCCCGGAAGATCAGCACCGCGTAGCGGTTCATGCCGTCGCGCAGTTGCTCGAGCGTGTCGCGGTCATGGACCTGGCGCAGATCGATCGGGCTGACCTCGGCCGCGAAGTGGTTGGCGAGCGGGCGGAAGCTGACGGTCATGGCGTGCCCCTGGTGGGATCGGCCCATTCTGGCCGGCTGGCGCGGGGTGTCAAACCGGCGACACGGATTCCGGGCGCGCTGCTCAGGCGCCCGGGTCGCGCTCGAGCGCGAGCAGCTCGTCGATGCGCTGGCGCCGGCGGATGAGCCGTGTGTGCTCGCCGTCGACCAGCACCTCGGCGGCCAGCGGCCGGGTGTTGTAGTTGCTGGACATCGAGGCGCCGTAGGCGCCGGCGTCCTCGAACACCAGCAGGTCGCCCACTGCCGGCAGCGGGAGCTCGCGGCTGAGCACCGTGCCGCCCTCGCCCTGGGTGAAGACATCGCCCGACTCGCACAGCGGGCCGGCCACCACCACCGGCCGCGTCGCGCCGGCAGGCGTCTCGCCCATGGGCAGCACGGCGATGCCGTGGTGGCTGCCGTACATGGCCGGGCGCATGAGGTCGTTGAAGCCCGCGTCGGCCAGCACGAAGTGGTTGCTGCCCATGCCCTTGACCGCGCGCACCTCGGCGAGCAGCACCCCGCATTCGGCCACCAGGAAGCGGCCTGGCTCGATCTCGAGATGGACCGGCGCGCCCTGGCGCTGCGCGATCTGGCGCCGGGCGGCGTCCCAGAGCCCGAAGTAGTGGGCGGTGTCGATGCGCGGATCACCAGCGCGGTAGGGAATCGACAGGCCGCCCCCGGCGGAGATGGCCGGCACCGCCCGGCCCAGCCGCGCGGTGAGGTCGACCATGGCCTGGCAGACCTGCTGCAGGTGGGTGTAGTCGACCCCCGAGCCGATGTGCATGTGCAGGCCGTCGAGCACCAGGCGGTGACGGTCGATGGCCGCCAGCGCCAGCGGCAGGTCGGCATGCCAGATGCCGTGCTTGCTGTGTTCGCCGCCGGTGTTGGTCTTGTTGCTGTGGCCGTGGCCGAAGCCGGGGTTGATGCGCAGCCAGACCCGGTGGCCGGGCGAGCGCGCGCCGAGCTGCTCGAGCATGTCGACCGAGCCGGCATTCACCGGGATGCGATCGGCCACCACGGCCTCGAGCGTGGCGCGGTCGAGGAGGTCGGCGGTGAACACCAGGTCGGTGTGGCCGCCCGCCGCGGCGGCGGCACCGAAGCCCGCCGCCCGGGCGCGCGCGATCTCGCCCAGCGAGACCGCATCCACCGAGACGCCCTGCTCGCGCATCAGGCGCAGCAGGTGGGTGTTGGAGTTGGCCTTCTGCGCGTAGCGCACGGTGTCGAAGGCACCGAGTTCGGCGATGCGGGCGCGGAGGGTGGCCGCGTCGTAGACCCACAGCGGCGTGCCGTGGCGCCGCGCCAGCGCGCGCAGCAGATCGGGGGCGAAGGGATTCATCCCCGAATCTTGCCGCAAACCGGCGGTATCCTCGCGGCTGTCGCCGCGTCAGGCACCAGGAGATTGCCATGCCCACCCACCCCAATCCCTACCGGCAGGGTCTCGACCGCAACGCCGCCAACCATGTTCCTCTCACGCCCACCAGCCTGGTGCGCTGGGCTGCCGACGTCTACCCCGACCGCTGCGCGGTGATCCACGGCAGCCTGCGGCGCACCTGGCGCCAGACCTGGGAGCGCGCCCGGCGGCTGGCCAGCGCGCTGGCCGCGCGCGACATCGGCGAGGGCGACACCGTGGCGGTGATGCTGCCCAACATCCCCGAGATGCTCGAGGCCCACTACGGGGTGCCGATCACGCGGGCGGTGCTCAACAGCATCAACACCCGGCTCGACGCCTCGATGGTGGCCTTCATCCTTCGGCACTCGGACTCCAAGGTGCTGATCACCGACCGCGAGTTCAGCGCCACCGCGCGCGCCGCGCTCGACGAGCTCGCGGCCGCCGGGGCGCCGCTGCCCTATGTCGTCGATGTCGACGACAGCCAGTACGACGGCCCGGGCGAGCGCATCGGCCGGACCGACTACGAGAGCTTCATCGCCGCCGGCGACCCTCAGGGGGTGTGCCTGTACCCCGAGGACGAGTGGGACGCGATCGGCCTGAACTACACCTCGGGCACCACCGGCAACCCCAAGGGCGTGGTGGTGCATCACCGCGGCGCCTACCTGAACGCGGTGGCCAACGTGGTCGACTGGAACCTGCCGCGGCATCCGGTCTATCTCTGGACCCTGCCGATGTTCCACTGCAACGGCTGGTGCTTTCCCTGGACCCTGCCGGCGGTGGCCGGCACCCAGGTCTGCCTGCGCAAGGTGGAGGCGGCGAGCATCTTCGCCCTGATCCGCGAGCACCGGGTCAGCCACTACTGCGGCGCGCCGATCGTGCACAGCACCCTCATCAGCGCTCCGGCCGCCCTGCGCGCCGGCATCGACTGGCCGGTGAAGTGCATGGTGGCCGGCGCCGCGCCGCCGGCGTCGATGATCGAGGGCATGGAGCGCATGGGCTGGGAGGTCACCCATGTGTACGGGCTCACCGAGGTCTACGGTCCGGCGGCCGTGTGCGCGCACCACGACGAGTGGGCCGCGCTCTCGCTCGCCGACCGGGTCGACCGCAACGGCCGCCAGGGCGTGCGCCACCCGCTCCAGGAGGGGCTCACCGTGATGGACGCGACCACCATGACCGAGGTGCCGCGCGACGGCGAGACCATGGGCGAGGTGATGTTCCGCGGCAACGTGGTGATGAAGGGCTACCTGAAGAACCCCGGCGCCACCGAGGAGGCCTTCCGCGACGGCTGGTTCCACACCGGCGATCTCGGCGTGCTGCACCCCGACGGCTATGTGAAGCTCAAGGACCGGGCCAAGGACATCATCATCTCGGGGGGCGAGAACATCAGCTCCATCGAGGTCGAGGATGCGCTCTACAAGCACCCCGCGGTGCTGGCCTGCGCGGTGGTGGCCCGCCCGGACGACAAGTGGGGCGAGACCCCGCTGGCCTTCGTGGAACTGCGCCCCGAGAGTCAGCCCGAGAGCCCCGAGGCGGCCTCAGCGCTGGCCGAGGCACTGATCGCGCACTGCCGCCAGCATCTGGCGCGCTTCAAGTGTCCGCGCGAGGTGCGATTCGAGGTGGTGCCCAAGACCAGCACCGGCAAGATCCAGAAGCATGTGCTCCGAGCCAAGGTGGGCTCGGCCGGTGCGATCGGCTAGCGCGTGGCGCCCGCCAGCCGCTGCCGCAGCGCGCAGGCGGCGTCGTAGAGCGGGTCCATCCGGCGGGCCAGGGCCTGCAGGGCGTGGTCGGGCTGGCTGAGGACCACGTCGCCGAACTCGCAGGCCAGGAGCATCTCGGCCGAGGCCTGCAGCTGCTCGAGATGGCAGTCGATGGCCGCGCGGGCCAGACCGAGCATGCCGGCCTGCGCCGGCCCGTTGAACAGGGCGTCGGCCCCGCGGCTGGCCAGAAAGCCGCGCAGGCTGCGGATGAGCGCGCGGGTGGAATCGATTTCAGCGCCGACGGTCAGGGGCTCGGCGCCCGCCTCGGCCTGCGCGAAGGCCCGCCCGCCGCCGATGTCCAGCATGGCTTCGTAGCTCTCGAGGGCGTCGGTCAGGAGCTGGGTGTCGTCACGCTTGGCCTGGGCGGCCGGTGGTGCGCTGGTCCGGGGCGTGGGTGTGGCCGCGCCCCGCGCGAATCGGGGGTCTGCCTTGCCGGCTCGAGACGCATTGCTGACCATGGGGACTGGGCTCCGGGGAGGGGCTGGAGAGGCCGTGCCGGCACGCCACCGGCTTTCTCGGGGTATGCCACGGGAAAACCCGGCGGGCGACCCCGTTTTCGCGACCGGATTCTAGCAGCGGCTGAACGGTCGGGTCAGTCCGTTTCGGGCCCCATCAGCGCCAGCAGGGCCTCGCCGTAGCGGGCCAGCTTGGTGGCGCCAATACCCGGTACGCCGGCCAGCGCCGCCTCGTCGGCGGGGCGCTCGGCGGCCAGGCGCGCCAGGGTGCTGTCGTGCAGGATGACATAGGCCGGCACGGACTGTTGTTGCGCCTGCTCACGGCGCCACTGCTTGAGGCGCTCCAGCAACCGCAGGTCGTCGGGCGAGAGTCCAGGGGGTGGCGTGCCGCTGCTGCCCCCGGTGCCGCGACGACGGGCGCTGCGGCCGCGGCTCGGCGGGGTGACGGTCTGGCGCAGCGCCACCGACTGCTCGCCGCGCAGCACCGGTCGGGCCGCCTCGGTGAGCTGCAGGGCGCCATGGGCCTCGTGGGCCACCCGCAGCAGGCCCTGCGCCACCAGCTGGCGGAAGAGGCTGCGCCAGCCGGTCTCGTCGAGCTCGGTGCCGATGCCCCAGACGCTGAGCGAGGGGTGGTCCCAGCGCCGCGCTCGCTCGCTGTCCTTGCCGCGCAGCACGTCGATCAGGTGGACCACGCCGAAGCGCTGCCCGGTGCGGAACACGCACGAGAGCGCCTTGCGCGCGGCCTCGGTGGCGTCGAGGGTGCGTGGCGGATTCAGGCAGTTGTCGCAGTTGCCGCAGGGCTGGCTCTCCTGGCCGAAGTAGGCCAGCAGCCGCACGCGGCGGCAGCCGGCCGTCTCGCACAGGCCGAGCATGGCGTCGAGCTTGGCGGTGCTTACCCGCTTGTGCAGTTCGTCGGCCTCGGATTCCTCGATCAGGCGGCGCTGCTGCACCACGTCGGCCAGGCCGTAGGCCATCCAGGCGTCGGCCGGCTCGCCGTCGCGGCCGGCCCGCCCGGTCTCCTGGTAGTAGCCCTCGACGCTGCGCGGCAGGTCGAGGTGGGCCACGAAGCGCACATCAGGCTTGTCGATGCCCATGCCGAAGGCGATCGTGGCCACCATCACGACGCCGTCCTCCTGCTGGAAGCGGGCCTGGTGGGCGGCGCGCTCGGTCTGGTCCATGCCGGCGTGGTAGGGCAGGGCGTTCACGCCCTGGGCGGCGAGCCATTGCGCGGTCTCGTCGACCTTGCGCCGGCTCAGGCAGTACACGATGCCGCAGTCGCCATCGTGCTCGTCGCGGATGAAGCGCAGCAGCTGGTCGCGGGCCTCGGCCCGGTCGACGATGGCGTAGCGGATGTTGGGCCGGTCGAAGCTGGAGATGAAGACCCGGGCCTCATCCAGGCCGAGGCGCTCGCGGATCTCCTCGCGGGTCTGCGGATCGGCGGTGGCGGTGAGGGCGATGCGCGGCACCGCGGGGAAATGGCCTTGCAGCACCGAGAGCTGCAGGTACTCGGGACGGAAGTCATGGCCCCACTGCGACACGCAGTGTGCCTCGTCGATGGCGAAGAGGGCGATGCCCGGCCCCTGGGCCAGGCGCGCGAGCAGGCCCAGGAAGCTCTCGGTGACCAGGCGCTCGGGCGCCACGTAGAGCAGGTCGACCTCGCCGGCGAGCAGCGCCTGCTCCACCGCGCGCGCCTGGCGCGCGTCGAGGCTTGAGTTGAGGTACTCGGCCCGCACGCCATTGAGCCGCAGCGCCTGGACCTGGTCCTGCATGAGTGCGATGAGGGGCGAGACCACGATGCCGGTGCCTGGCCGCAGCAGGGCCGGCACCTGGTAGCACAGGGACTTGCCGCCGCCGGTGGGCATCAGCACCAGGCAGTCGCCGCCGCCGGCCACATGCCGGACGATCTCGCCCTGCGGCGCCCGGAAGCCGCGGTGGCCGAAGACCCGCCGCAGCAGGGCCTCGGCGGCATCGGCGGCATCGGCGGGAGCGGTGATGGCGGGCGGGGGCATGGGCGGGGCGTCAGGGCAGCAGGGGCGCGGGCCGCTCGGGGAAGCGGGAATACCGGGGAAAGCGGGGCTGGCGGGAGGGCGAAGGCGCGAGGTTACCCGAAGGCGGCGGGCCCCACGCCCGGGCTTGACCCGGGTCAATGCCGGGCACGGCGGCGCCGTCATGCTGCCGATGGTGGCCGTGCCGGCCACCTCCGCGCAACCCGTCCGTTCGACCGATACCCGAGGTGGCCCATGCCCGATGCCCTGGTCTTCGCTGCCACGACGCTGGCCTCGCTGTCGGCAGCCTTTCCTGTCCCGCTCTCGCCGGCGGGTCTCGCCCTGCTGGCGGTGCTGCTCGGCAGTGCGGCGGTCTTCGAGTGGCGCGGCCGGCGTCTTCCGGAGGCGGTGCAACTGGTGGGCCTGCTGGGCGGCTTCGGCCTGGCCTGCCTGCGCGGCGGCCTGCCCGCCGGGCTGGACGGGCTGCTGGGGGCGGCTGCGGGGATGGCCCTGATGGTGCCGGCGCTGGCGCTGGCGCTGGCCAGTGTCGAGCAGAGCCGGCTGATGGCGGCGATCGGCCTGGTCGCCGGCCCCGAGCAGGTGCTCACCCTCTTCGGATTGGGGCTGGCGGTGGCCTTGCTGGCCCTGCTGCCCGCGCTGGCCGCGATGCTCTCGCGGGCCTGGCGCCCGGGCCTGGCGGGGGGCGGCACGCTCGGGCTGCGCGCGGGAGATGCGCGGGCGGCCGGCGGCGATCGGCCGCGCCTGCCCTGGGCGCTGGCCCTGGCCGCCGCCACCCTGCTCTGGGCGGGCATCGGCGCCTGAGCCTGCCGCGGGGGCGGTTACCGAACCCGCCAGCGGCCGGGTGCATTGACCCGGCCTCGCACGGCTTCCGATAATCGGTCGACCTTGCAGAGGAGACCGCCATGGCCCAGGGCCTGCGCATCGAACCGCTCGACGCCAGCTTCGGCGCCGTGGTCACCGGGCTGTCGCTGGCCGCGCTCACCGAGGCGCAATGGCAGGCGGTCCACGCGGCGTGGCTGCGCTACGCCCTGCTGATCTTCCCCGGCCAGCATCTCGGCCGCGAGCAGCAGATCGCGCTCGGCCGGCGCTTCGGGCCGCTGGAATTCGACATCGCCGCGATCAGCAACGTCCGCAAGGACGGCAGTGTGCGGCCCGAGGCCGGCAACGACGACGTCATCAAGGTGCTCAAGGGCAACATGGGCTGGCATGCCGACAGCACCTACATGCCGGTGCAGGCCAAGGGCGCGGTGTTCACCGCCGAGGTGGTGCCCGCGCAGGGGGGCGACACCGGCTTTGCCGACATGCGCGCCGCCTGGGATGCGCTCGATCCGGCCATGCAGGCGCGGCTCGAGGGGCTCTCGGCCTGCCACTCGCTGCACTACAGCCAGTCCCGCCTCGGCCATGCGCATCGCGAGAACAGCGAGTACAGCGGCTACGGGTTCCACGACGGCCCGGTGCCGCGCCGCCCGCTGGTGAAGGTGCACCCCGAGACCGGCCGCAAGTCACTGCTGATCGGGCGCCATGCCCATGCCATTGCAGGGCTCACGGCGACCGAGTCCGAGCAGCTGCTCGACGAGCTGGTGAGCTTCGCCTGCCAGCCGCCCCGGGTCTATCACCACCGCTGGTCGGTGGGCGACGCCATCATCTGGGACAACCGCTGCCTGCTGCACCGGGCCACGCCCTGGGACATGACCCAGCCGCGGGTGATGTGGCACACCCGGCTGGCCGGCGACCCGGTGAGCGAGGCCGCGCTGGCGGCGGCCTGATACGGCGGCCTGACACGGCGGCCGCGGGCGCGCAGACGGCGCCGGCGGACAGGCGGTGGCTCAGGCCACCAGGCAGTTCACCCCATAGAGCGAGAAGCCGCGCTCGCCGGTGGGCAGGCCGGCGCGCCGGGCGGCGGCCAGCATCGCCGCCGGGTCGGCCACATCGAGCACCAGGTTGGCCAGGATCTCCCGCGAGCCGGCCGGCGCGTCGATGAAGCGGATGCCCGAGTGGTCCAGGCGGATCTCGCGGCCATCGGCCGAGAGCGGGCGATCGATGATGCGCGACCAGTGCGCCGCGATGCCGGCGGCATCCGGGCTGGCCACCTCGATGCCGGTCAGGGCGCGCGTGACGTCGGTGCGGACATGGCGCTGCCAGTCGGGGCCGGCCGGGTGGTAGCCGCCCATCAGGGTGTCGCCGCCCTCGCTGCGATCGAACTCCAGCATGGTGGCGCGGCAGTCCTTGGGGTGCAGCTGGTTGCCGTAAAAGCCGTGGTGGTTGAGCGTGGCCGCGATGCGGATGCCCAGCGACTCGGCCAGGGCGCGCCGGCGCTCGGGGTCGTGGCAATCGAAGATCGCCATGTAGCCGCCCTGCCCGCCGGTGGACTCCAGGAAGCGCCCGGCGGTGGTGCCCGGCCGGGTGGGGCTCACCACCTCGAGGAAGTCGGTGCCGATCGGAAAGAGCGCGTTGACCAGTCCGTACTTGGCGACGTTCGGGTCTCGGTAGCACAGGTTCACCCCGAGCACGCTCTGGATGTCGGCGGCGGCGCGCTCGAGGTCGGCGGCCACCAGGCAGATCTGGCGCAGGCGCAGGTAGGTGGACATGGTGTCTCCGGTTCGATGCCGGTGGCCCGGCGGTGAGAGGCCCGACCCGATCGGGCCGGGCGCACCGAGGGTAGCCAGCGGCCGTCGGCCCCGGCAAGGCGCCCGCCCGGCGTCGATTCCATTCCGCGCCTTGACGCCCGCCGCGGCGGCTCCTAAGGTCGGCCGATGAGCTCCGTCTTCCGCGCGCGCAGGGGCAGCCTGCGGCTGGCGGGCGCGCTGGCCCTGTCGGCCGCCGGCTGCGCCCAGCCCGATCGTCCTGGCGGTGCCGGCCCGACACCCGCGTCCGCCCCTGCCGCCACCGGCGAGGCGGCCGCGCGCCGGCCCGGCGAGCCCGGCCCCGACGGCATCGGCCGCCATCCCGGGGGCCCCGATCTGGCCCGCTACACCGATGCCTTCGGCGGCTTCCCGTCGGCCGATCGGCAGACCTGGTGGCGCGTGGACCGCAGCGTCGATGCCTATTCGCGGCTCGACGAGATCCTGCGCGCCAGCCGCTCGCCGCGCCCGGCGCAGGCCAGCGCCTGGCAGCGCGCGCCGGCCGAGCCGCAGGGCCACTATCAGGGCGCGCCGGGGGTCGGCGCGGGGCGCCTGCCCTTCCAGGCCTACCTGGAGCGCAACCCCGCCACCGGCCTGATCATCGCGCAGGGCGACACCCTGCTCATGGAGCGCTACCAGTACGGCCGCCACGAGCGGCACCGGTTCACCTCGTTCTCCATGGCCAAGACCGTGATCGCGATGCTGGTCGGCATCGCGCTCGACGAGGGCCTGATCCGCTCGCTCGATGACCCCGCGCAGGTCTACCAGCCCGCGCTGGCCGGCACGGCCTACGGGCAGACCCCGCTGCGTCACCTGCTCACCATGTCCTCGGGCGTGCGCTTTCGCGAGGACTATGACGGCACCGACGATGCCTCGCGGCTGTCCTGGGCCACGGTGGGCGAGGGCAGTGCCGGGGGCGCGGCCGCGGTGCGCGGCTTCAACGAGCGCATCGCCGCGCCCGGCGAGCGCTGGTACTACGCCTCGGCCGAGACCTTCGTGCTCGCGGTGGTGCTGCGGGCCGCGATCGGCCAGCCGATCGCGCAGTGGTTCGCCGAGCGGGTCTGGCAGCCGATGGGCGCCGAGGCCGATGCCAGCTGGCTGATCGACCGGTCCGGCCAGGAGGTGGGCTACATGGGCTTCAACGCGGTGCTGCGCGACTACGCCCGCTTCGGCCGTCTGCTGGCCGGGCATGGCCGCCTCGAGGGCCGTCAGCTCATCCCGGCGGCCTGGGTCAGGCAGGCCAGCCGCGCCCACGTCAGCGGCGCGCGGACCGGGCGCTGGTACGGCTACGGCTACCAGACCTGGGTCTTTCCCGGGAACGACGGCAGCTTCGCGCTGCTGGGCGTGCGCGGTCAGGCGATGTTCATCGACCCGGCCCGCCAGCTGGTGCTCGCGCACACCGCGGTGCGGCCCGGCGCCCGCGACGCTGGCGGCGCCGATCTGGTCGCGCTGTGGTACGGGTTGCGCGCGCAGATCGCGCCGGTCCGCTCCTAGCGGTGCTGCCGGGGCGGGCGCGGGGCGCGGCTGTTAGCATCGACGCCTTCCCTTCTGCGCGAGGCCCCGGCCATGCTCAAGACGATCCAACTCGGCCGCCAGAGCGGCCTGCGCGTGTCCCGGCTGTGCCTGGGCACCATGAACTTCGGCGAGCCCGGCCGCGGCCACCAGGGTGACTGGACCCTCGGCCCCGACGAGGCCCGGCCGCTGTTCAAGGCCGCCATCGACCGCGGCCTGTTCTACTTCGACACCGCCGATGTCTACGGGCTGGGCGCCACCGAGCGGGTGGTGGGCCAGCTGCTGCGCGAGCTGCTGCCGCGCGACGAGTACGTCATCGCCACCAAGATCTCCATGCCGATGGGCAAGGGCGCCAACCAGGGTGGCCTGTCGCGCAAGCACGTGATCGAGGGCGTGAACGCCTGCCTGCAGCGCCTGGGCATGGACTACATCGACCAGCTGGTCATCCACCGTCACCCGCACGGCGTGCCCGGCCATGTGCCGGCCCCCATCGAGGAGACCCTGCTCGCGCTGCACGACCTGGTGCGCGCCGGCAAGATCCTGTACCTGGGCGCCTCCTCGATGTTCGCCTGGCAGTTCGCCGAGATGCAGCTCACCGCGAAGATGCATGGCTGGACGCCCTTCGTCTCCATGCAGAACCACTACAACCTGGTCTACCGCGAGGAAGAACGCGAGATGATCCCCTACTGCCAGAGCACCGGCGTGGCGGTCATGCCGTGGTCGCCGCTGGCGCGCGGCATCCTCACCGGCTCTTACCGCGGCGGCTTCGAGGCCGGCTCCACCCAGCGCTCGCAGGGCGGCGACCGTCTTCGCACCGCCAGCCTGTACCGGGGCGATGCGGTGTTCCCGATCGCCGAGCGGGTGGTCGAGGTGGCGGCCCGCCACGGCAAGACGCCGGCGCAGATCGCGCTCGCGTGGCTGCTCTCCAAGCCCTTCGTGACCGCGCCGGTGGTCGGCATCTCGCGCGTCGAGCAGCTCGACCAGCTGGTGGCGGCCACCGAGATCACCCTGCCGGCCGAGGACATCGCCTACCTCGAGGCGCTCTACCGGCCGGTGGAGAACCTGCTGTCCATCGGTTACTCCTGAGCCGCGGTGCACCGCGCAGGCCCGAGCTCATCGCTGCGGCGGCGGCTCGCCGCGGGCGGCGCGGGCGCGGGCGCGCTGCTGGCGCTGGCCGGCTGTGCCCCGGCCACGCCGCAGCCGGCGCCCATCGCCACGCGCTCGGCGCCGCCCGCCCGGCCCGGGCCGGCGAAGGCACCCGCAGGCCCCGAGCTGAACCGGTATGCCGACGCGCAGGGTCGTTACCCGCGGGCCACCCGCGCCACCTGGAGCAGCCCGGCGGCCAGCGTCGATGGCTTCTCGCGCCTGGACGAGATCTTCCCGGCCAACACCTCGGCCCGCGCCGCGGCGCCACGGCCCTGGCGCCGGCCGCTGGCAGGCACGCCGGTGGGCGCGCCCATCGACGACTACCTCGCGCGCAACCCGGTCACCGGGCTGCTGATCGCGCGCGAGGACGTGATCCTCGCCGAGCGCTACCAGTACGGCCGCGGCGAGGCGCATCGCTTCACCGCGTTCTCGATGGCCGGCGGCCTGCTGGCGCTGATGGCGGGCATCGCGCTGCAGGAGCGTCGCTTGCGGCTCGACGACCCGGCCCAGCTCTATGTGCCGGCACTGGCCGGCAGCGCCTACGGTGCCACGCCGGTGCGCCATCTGCTCACCATGAGCTCGGGGCTGCGGCCGCGCGATGAGCTGAGCGCCGACGATGCCGAGGGCATGGGCTTGCCCGGCGGCTGGGAGCCGGGTGGTGCGCGCGCGGCGCGGCTCTTCGAGGAGCGGCTGGCACCCCCCGGCGAGCGCTGGCATCCCTCGGTGGGTGATGCCTTCGTGCTGGCGCTGGTGCTGCGCGCGGTGGCCGGGCAGCCGCTGTGCGACTACTTCTCCGACCGGGTCTGGAAGCCGATCGGCGCCGAGGCCGACGCCTCGTGGATCATCGAGCGCGGTGGCCAGGAGCTGGGCTTCACCGGCTTCAATGCGGTGCTGCGCGACTATGCCCGGCTGGGCGCGATGCTTGCGCGCCAGGGCCGCGCCGACTACCGCCAGGTGGTCTCGGCGGCGTGGCTGCGCGAGCTCGCCCGCGCGCAGGTCAGCGCCCGCCAGACCGGCCGCGGCTGGGGCTACGGCTATCAGAGCTGGGTGTTCACCGAGAACGACGGCAGCTTCGCCTGGCTGGGCGAGCGCGGGCAGGTGCTGATGGTTGATCCGGCGCGGCGTCTGGTGCTGGTGCAGACCGCCGTGCGGCCGCAGACCCGCGATGGCGGCCTGGCCGAGACCGTGGCGCTGTGGCAGTCACTGCGCCGCGCGCATCAGCCCTTGCGGCTGCCCGCGGGCTGAGCGCCGCCAAGCGCGGTCAGCAGCGCGCCCAGGCCGCGCAGGCTCAGACGGGGGTCGGCCTGCGCCTCGCCGATGTCGGCGCCGGTGCGGGCGTGCAGGTCGGTGAGCAGGTGCAGCCAGTCCATCGAGTCGAGCTCGGCCTGCTCGCGCAGCGGCCGGTCGGGGTCGAGCGTGGCGGGGTCTGTCTCCGGGGCGATGGCGCGCAGCGCGGCCAGCACCGCGCGCTCCAGGTCGGGGTCGGGCAGGGTCATGGCGCGGGCGGGGACAGGTCCGACGATGCGTTGGGCGTGGCGGACGTCGAGGGCGCGTCGAGTGCTGCCGGCTGCTGCAGGCACTCGCGCAGCGTGGCGAGAAACACGGCGCCGCGGTGGCCGTCCGACACCCGGTGATCGGCCGCGAGGCTGGCGACCACGACCGGCATCGGCCGCAGCCAGCCGTCCTGCGCCCAGGCCCGCTCGGCGATCCGCCCGAAGCCCACCAGCGCCACCTGCGGCGGGCGGATGACGCCCAGCACCGCCTCGGCGCCCTGGTCGCCGAGCTGCGTGATGGTGAGGCTGGGCTCGGCGAGATCGGCGCTGCGCAGCACCCCGGCCCGCGCCCGGCGCACCAGGCCCGAGAGCTCGGCCATCAGTTGCGCGATCGGTCGCTGCGCGGCATCGGCCAGCGCCGGCGCCACCAGTCCGCCGCCCCGCAGCGAGATCGCCACGCCCAGCGTCACCGCCGTGGCCGGCGCGAAGGCGCCGTCGCGCCAGTGGCCGTTGAGCTCCGGCACGCGGGCCAGGGCGATCGTGGTGGCGCGCAGCAGCAGCGCGGCGGGCAGCAGCCGCTCGGCCGGGGGTCGATCGGCGTTGCGAGCGCGCAGCCAGTCGAGCGCCACCGCCATCGGGATGCTCTCCCAGAGGTAGTAGTGCGGGATCTCGCGCTTGGAGCGGCTCATGGCCGCGGCGATGGCGGCGCGCATGGCGGTGTGGCGGTCGGTGACCGCGGTGGGCGACGCGGCGGGTGGTGGTGAGGGCGCTGCTGCGGCGCCCGCGCCCGCGGCCTCGACATCGGCCAGGCTGATCGCGCCGCCCGGGCCGTGGCCGATGAGGTCGGCGGGGTCCAGCCCGAGCTCGCGGGCCCGCTGGCGCGCGGCGGGCGACATGCGGACGCGATCGGTCGATGACGAGGCGGTGGCCGGGGAAGTGGCCGGGGCGGAGGCGATCGCATCCACGGGTGTGACGGCGTCGGCAGGGGCACGCGCGGGCACAGGGATCGGCGCAGGCACAGGGATCGGCGCAGGCACAGGCATGGACACAGACACCGGCGCAGGCCCGGACCCGGGCATGGACACGGGCGCCCCCGCGGCGCCCGCCGCCCCCAGGCGGGCCAGCACCGTGCCCACCGGCACGCGGGTACCGGGGCTCACCAGCAGCTCACGCACCGTGCCGTCCTGCCAGCATTCCACCTCCACGGCGGCCTTGGCGGTGTCGACCACGGCCAGCACCTGCCCGCGATGCACCGGGTCGCCCGGCGCCACCAGCCAGCTCAGCAGCGTGCCCTCATCCATGTCGGCGCCAAGCGAGGGCAGGCGGAACTCGCCGTCGCCCTCCGGGTCGCCCGCCGCAGCGCTCATCGGCAGTGCCTCACCGTGCCCCCGCGGCAGCGCCAAGCAGTCCGCGTGCCGCCGCCACCACCCGCTCGGCGCTCGGCAAGGCCGCCTGCTCGAGGTGGCGCGGGTAGGGGATGGGCACCTCCTCGGCGCAGACCCGCACAGGCGGTGCGTCAAGGTCCCAGAAGGCCTGTTCGGCGATGCGCGCGGCCACCTCGGCGGCCAGGCCCACCGATCGCCAGCCCTCGTCGATCACCACGGCCCGCCGGCACTTGCGCACCGAGGCGATCACCGTGGCCTCATCCAGCGGGCGCAGCACCCGCAGGTCGATCACCTCGGCCTCGATGCCTTCGGCGGCCAGCGTGGCTGCCGCGGCCAGTGCCAGCGGCAGGCTGCCGCCATGCGTGATCAGGCTCAGGTCGCGGCCGGCGCGGCGCACCCGGGCGCGCGCGATGTCCACCGGCTGCGACTCGTCGATCTCGTCGTCGGTGCCATAGAGCTGCACGTGCTCGAACAGCAGCACCGGGTCGGGGTCGGCCAGCGCGGGGCCCAGCATGCCGCGCGCGTCGGCCACCGTGGCTGGCGCCAGCACCCGCAGGCCGGGCACGTGCGCGTACCAGGCCTCGAAGCTGTGCGAGTGCTGCGCGGCGAGCTGGCGACCCGCGCCGGTGGCCATGCGGATCACCAGCGGTACCCCGAACTGACCGCCCGACATGTGCCGGTAGAGCGCCGCGGTGTTCACGATCGCGTCGAGGGCGAGCAGGCTGAAGTTCACGCTCATCACCTCCACCACCGGGCGCAGGCCGCCGATCGCCGCGCCGATGCCCGCGCCCACGAAGCCCAGCTCCGAGAGCGGCGTGTCGCGGATGCGCAGCGGGCCGAATTCGGCGAGCAGCCCGCGCGACACCGCGTAGGTGCCCCCATACGCACCCACATCCTCGCCCATCAGCAGCACCCGCGGATCGGCCAGCAGGGCCTCGCGCAGGGCTTCGCGCAACGCGTCGCGATAGCTCAGCCGCCGGCTCAAGGCGCCGGCTCCGCGGCCAGCAGGTCGCGGGCGAGATCGCTCACCGGTTCCCAGGTGCCGGCCTCGGCGAAGGCCACCGCGTCGGCCACCTCCGCGTCGGCGGCGCGCTCGATCGCGGCGAAGCCCGCCTCGTCGAGCAGGCCGTGCGCCTGCAGGCGCTCGCGCAGCCGCTGGATCGGGCAGCGCGACAGCCAGTCCTGAACCTCCTGCCGCGGGCGGTAGAGCTCGGGGTCGAACATCGAGTGGGCGCGGAAGCGGTAGGTGTTCAGCGCCAGGAAGGCGGGCCCGCCGCCCTCGCGCACCAGGCTCGCGAGCGCGCTGGTGGCCTGATGCACGGCCACCGCATCCATGCCGTCGACCGCGGCCGCGGGCATGCCGTAGCTCGCGGCGCGGGCACGCAGGTCGGTCTGCGACTGGCTGCGGGCCAGCGCCGTGCCCATGGCATAGCCGTTGTTCTCGCAGCAGAAGAGCACCGGCAGCTGCCACAGCGCGGCGAGGTTCATCGCCTCGTGGAAGGCGCCCTCGGCCACCGCGCCCTCGCCGAAGAAGCAGGCGGTCAGCGCGCGTCGGCGCAAGGTGCGATCGGCCAGCGCCAGGCCGGCGGCCAGCGGCAGGCCACCGCCCACGATGGCGTTGCCGCCGTAGAGCCGGGCCTCGCGGCTGAACAGGTGCATGGAGCCGCCGCGGCCGCGCGAGCAGCCCTGCTCGCGACCGTACATCTCGGCCATGATCGCGGTCATGGGCACCCCGCGCAGCAGGGCATGGCCGTGCTCGCGATAGGTGGCCACCACGTTGTCGGCCGGGGTCAGCGCCGCGATCACGCCGGTGGCCACCGCCTCCTCGCCCACGTACAGGTGCAGGAAGCCGCGGATCTTCTGCTCGCCATAGAGCTGCGCGCAGCGCTCCTCCATCCGCCGGATGCGCACCATGTCGGTCAGCCGCGCCAGGGCGAAGGCGGGCGGCCAGTCGAGCGTGTCGGCATCGGCCGCTGTCGCCAGGGTCGCGCTCATGCCGCGGTCTCCAGCGCCGAGGTGTCGCCCTCGGGCAGACCGAGCTCGCGGGCCCGCAGCAGCCGGCGCATGATCTTGCCGCTGCGGGTGCGCGGCAGCGTGGCCGCGAAGGCGATCGCGCGCGGCGCCACCGCCGGGCCGAGCCGGCGTCGGGCATGGGCCAGGATGTCCTCGCGCAGCGTCTCGTCGGCCTGGAAGCCGAGCTTCAGGCACACGAAGGCCTTGACCGACTCGCCGCTCACCGGATCGGGCACGCCGATGGCTGCTGCCTCGGCCACCGCCGGGTGCTCCATGAGCGCGCTCTCCACCTCGAAGGGGCCGATGAGATGGCCGGCGGCCTTGATGACGTCATCGCCACGGCCCACGAACCAGTACCAGCCATCGGCGTCTCGCCTGACGATGTCGCCGCTGAGGTACCAGCCATCGGCGAAGCAGCGGCGATACCGGGTCTCGTCGTTCAGGTAGCCGCGGAACATCGAGGGCCAGCCGGCGCGCAGCGCGAGCTCGCCATCGACGCCCGGCGCCTCGATGACCCGCACCCGCTGCGAGCCGTTGCGGTGGGTCTGCGTCAGGCGCTCGACCACCGCCGCCTCCACGCCTGGCAGGGGCCGGCCCATCGAGCCAGGCCGGATCTCGAAGGCCGGGGTGTTGGCGATCATGATGCCGCCGGTCTCGGTCTGCCACCAGTTGTCGTGGATGGGCAGGCCCAGGTTCTGCTCGCCCCACCACACCGCTTCGGGGTTGAGCGGCTCGCCCACGCTCGCCACGAAGCGCAGCGCCGGAAAGTGTCGCCCGGCCAGCGCCTGCGGGCCGGCGCGCATCAGCATGCGGATCGCCGTGGGCGCGGTGTACCAGACGCTGATGCGCTCGGCCGCGAGCAGCGAGTACCAGCGCGCGGCATCGAACTCGTCGCGGTCGACCAGCGAGCGCACACCGTGCAGCAGCGGCGCGAGGATGCCGTACGCGGTGCCGGTCACCCAGCCGGGGTCGGCGGTGCACCAGTAGCGGTCCTCGTCATGCAGGTCCAGGGCATGCAGCCCGGTGGCGTGGTGGGCCACCGCCGCGCCATGGCAGTGGATGGCGCCCTTGGGGGCGCCGGTGGTGCCACTGGTGAAGTGCAGCAGCGCCGGGTCGCGCACCGAGGTGCGCGCCACGCTGAACTCGTCCGCTGACGCGGCCATCAGCGCGTCATAGTCGACCACGTCGGGGGCGCCGCCGAGACCTGGTGCCATGGGCATCGGCCCCGCGGCCCGGGCCTCGCGAGGCTCGGCGATCACCACCACGTGGCGCACACCGGGCATGCGGGTGCGCCAGTCGGCGAGCTTGCGCCGGTAGAGCGATTCGGTGGTGAGCAGCACGCGCCCTTCGCCCAGGTTAACCCGGGTGGTGATCGGGTCGGGCCCGAAGGCGGCAAAGAGCGGCGAGACCACCACCCCGGCCTTGAGCGCGCCGAGCATCGCCACCGTGGTCTCGGGGATGCGTCCGGCCAGGATGAACAGGCATTCGCCACGCTGCACGCCGAGCCGCGCGAGGCCGTTGGCGAAGCGGCTGGTCTGGCGGGCGAGCTCGGCATAGCTCAGCTCCAGCGGTGGCTGGCCGCCGCCCACGAAGCGCATCGCGATGCGCCCGGCGAGCGGGCCTGCGGCATGCCGGTCGACCGCCTCGTGGGCGATGTTCAGGCCGCCGCCGGGCAGGCCGTCGAGCGCGCGCGCCGCCCCCGCCCAGGTGAAGGCGCGCCGGTCGCGCTCGTAGTCGGCGAAGTTGGGCGGCACGCGCAGGGTGTGCGGGTCCTTGCGGATGAAGAGCGGTCGCTGCATGTCGGCTCGCTAGCGTTGCTGCCCGTGGGCGATCCACAGTGCCCGCAGCCGTGCCTGGTGCGCCGGCCAGGTCGGCGCGGCCGCGATCGTGGCGCGCGGCGCGCGGCCGTGCGTGTCGACGGCGCCGAGCAGCCAGTGCCGGGAGACGGTCAGGAAACGGGAGATCACGGGCGGCAGGGGGCGGTGCGGTGCGGGCATGGGTGCGATCGGAGGCAGAAGGTGTCCTCGCACGATGCCGCCGGCCGCGCCCGAGCGCCTTGCGCATGGTCAAGTCCGGCGTCGGGCGGGCCTCGGTGGCATCGCCTCATGCCGTGAACGTTCGGCAAGCTGCAGCAGTCGCGCCTCCACGCGGGCATTCACCGAGCCCGGCGGGTAGCGTCCCGCGGCATCGCGCGCGCCGGCGGGCAGCCCCGTGAGCAGGGTCATCAGCTCGTCGATGCCGGCCACCGCGTGCACATGGAAGAGACCCTGCGCGGCTGCGCTCACCAGCGCCTGCTCGAGCATCAGGTCGCCAAGGTTGGCGCGCGGGACCACCACGCCGTGCGCGCCGTTCAGGCCACGCTCGCGGCACAGGCGGAAGAACCCCTCCACCTTCTCGTTCACCCCGCCCACCGCCTGCACCTCGCCATGCTGGTTGACCGAGCCGGTCACGGCGAGCGACTGGCGCAGCGGCAGTCGCGCGATCGCCGACAGCAGCGCGCACAGCTCGGCGGCCGAGGCGCTGTCCCCCTCGATGCCGCCGTAGCTCTGCTCGATCACCAGCCGCGCCGACAGGGACAGCGGCCGCTCGGGGCAGTAGCGTGCCGCCAGGCAGCCGCCCAGGATGAGCACGCCCTTGGCGTGCACCGGGCCGCCGAGCTGCACCTCGCGCTCGATGTCGAGTACCCCGCCCTGGCCCTGGCGCACGCTGGCGGTCACCCGCATCGGCGTGCCGAAGCTGTCGACGCCCAGGCTGATCACCGACAGCGCGTTCACCTGGCCGGTACGCTCGCCCTCGGTGTCGATCAGCACGCGGCCGCGCATTGCCTGCTCGCGCAAGCGGTCGCTGATGCGCGCGCCGCGCCGGGTGCGGGCGTCGATCGCCGCCTGCACATGGTCGCGCCCGGTCAGCCCGGTACCCGCGATCCGGGCGAGGTGGTCGGCCTCGCGCATGAGATCAGCCAGGGCGTCGATGCGCAGCGAGAGCCTGGCCGAGTCGGCGGCCCAGCGCGCCGCCTGCTCCACCAGCCGCGCGATCGCGGGTCCGGCCAGCGGCTGCAGGGTCTCGCGTCGCGCGAGCGTGGCCAGCAGCCGCGCGAAATCCGCGTCGGCGCCGTCCTGGCGCGCCATGTCCTCGGCGAAGTCGGCGGCCACCTTGAAGAGCTCGTCGAATTCCGGGTCGTGCGCGCGCAGCAGGTAGTAGAGGCGACGCTCGCCCACCAGCACCACCTTCAGCTCGAGCGGGATCGGCTCGGGCACGAGCGAGACCGTGCTGATCAGCCCCAGCGCCTGGGCGAGCGATTCGGTGCCGATCTCGCCGCTGCGCAGCGCCCGCTTCAGCGCATCCCAGGCCAGCGGCTGGGTGAGCACGCGCATCGCGTCGAGCACCAGATACCCGCCGTTGGCCCGGTGCAGGGCGCCGGCGCGGATCAGGCTGAAGTCGGTGACCATCATGCCCATCCGGGCCTCGTGTTCGATCCAGCCAAGCAACTGGTCGTGCGAAGGCTGGTCCTCGAAGACCACCGGCGCCCCGGCGGCCGGGTCGTGATGAACCAGCACGTTCACCGCGTAGCGCGCGGCCGGCGCCTCGGCGCCCGCGCCGCGCGCCATCGCCAGAGCAAGCATTGATGGCGTCTCGGCCTCGCGCGGTGCCTGGAAGCTCTCGGCATGGTCCAGCACATCGGCGTGAACCGCCTCCAGATGCGCCCGCACCACGTCGATGCCGGCGTACTCGGTCTTCACCTCGGCGATCAGGGCGTCGACCACCCGCTGGGTCACCCTGCGATCGAGCTCGCGCAGCTGGCGCTGGGTCTCGCGTCGCCAGGTGGGGATCTGCGCGACCACGGCTTCGAGCTCGGTCTGCAGACGCTCGATCGCCGCGTCGATCGGCTGACGCTGCGCCTCGCTCAGGGCCTGGTACTCGGCCGGTGGCATCACCGCGTCGCCCTTGAGGGGTGCGAAGCCGAAGCCGGCCGGCGTGCGCAGCAGCGCGACGCCTTCGGCGCGAGCCCGGTCGCCCACCTCGCCGATCGCGCGGTCCTGGCGGGCGATCAGCCCGCTTTCGAGCGCCTCGCGCTGATGCCGGTAGTCGTCGGCCTCGAAAGCGGCCGGAATGCCGGCGCGCAGATCGAGCACCAGCTGGGCCATGTCGCGTTGCAGGGCGCGCGCGCGGCCGGTGGGCAGGCGCAGCCGGGTCGGCCGGTGCGGCGTGGCGAAGTTGAACACGTAGCACCAGTCATCCGGCGCCGGTCGCCGGGATGCCCGCTCGCCCAGCAGCCGCTCGAGCAGGGCGCGCTGGCCCAGCCCGGGCGGACCCATCACGAACAGGTTGTGGCCGCGCGCCGGCATGTCGATGCCGAAGGTCAGCGCCTCGGTGGCGCGCTGCTGGCCGAGCGCGAGGTCGATGTCGGCCAGCGCCGCGCTGGTCGCGCCGGGCAGGCAGGCAGGATCGCAGGGGCGGTACAGGTCGGCAGGCGCGACGCGCCAGCGATCGGGCTCGGACATTCGGGACTCGGTGGGCTGCGTGCCGGCACCGGGGTCCGGCCGGCGCGGTCGGGGGCCCATGGTGGCGGCTGCCTGGCGCCGCCGCGTTGAGCCCGGTCAGCGCGGCTGCTCGCACGGGCCGGGTCGGTGCGTGATGCCGCCTTGCCCAGCTTCCGCTTTCACCGGCCGGCCCGCCACCGCCGCCGCCGCGCCGGCGTATGCTCGGAGGCTCCACCGCCACCGCTGCACGCCATGACCGCTTCCGCCCCCGCTCCCGATTCCGTCTTCGATGTCGTCATCGTCGGTGCCGGCTTCGCCGGCATGTACATGCTCCACAAGACCCGTCGCCTGGGCCTGCGCGCCGTGGTGTTCGAGGCCGGCGACGGGGTGGGCGGCACCTGGTACTGGAACCGCTATCCCGGCGCGCGCTGCGATGTCGAGAGCATGGAGTACTCCTACCAGTTCGACGAGGACCTGCAGCAGCAGTGGCACTGGACCGAGCGCTTCGCCCCGCAGCCCGAGATCCTGCGTTACGCCAACCATGTTGCCGACCGCTTCGACCTGCGTCGCGACATCCGCTTCTCCACGCGCGTCACCGCCGCCCACTTCGACGAGGCGGTGCAGGCCTGGACGGTGCGCACCGACCGTGGCGATGCCGTGCGGGGTCAGTTCGTGGTGATGGCCACCGGCTGCCTGTCGTCCACCAACAAGCCCGCCTTCAAGGGGCTCGATTCGTTCAAGGGCCCCACGTATCACACCGGCGAGTGGCCCCATGAGCCGGTTGATTTCACCGGCCAGCGGGTGGCGGTGATCGGCACCGGCTCCTCGGCCGTCCAGTCCATCCCCATCATCGCGAAGCAGGCCAGCGCGCTCACGGTCTTCCAGCGCACCGCCAACTTCTCCATTCCCGCGCGCAACGCGCCGCTCGACCCCGCCTACGAGGCCCGCATCAAGGCCGATTACCGTGGCTTCCGGGCGCGCAACAGCCAGATGCTCAGCGGCTTCGGCTCCAACCATCCCCGCAGCGAGATCTCGATCTTCAGCGTCGATGACGCGGCGCGCCGCAAGGCCTTCCAGGAACGCTGGGACCGCGGCGGTCTCGGCTTCCAGGGCTCGTTCGCCGATCTCATGATCGACATGAACGCCAACCGCATCGCCGCCGACTGGGTGCGCGAGCGCATCCACGAGGTGGTCCGCGATCCGGTCACTGCCGATCTTCTTTCGCCGCGGCAGGTGCTGGGCTGCAAGCGCATGTGCGTGGACACCGGCTACTACGCCACCTTCAACCTGCCGCATGTGAAACTGGTCGACATCAGCCAGGGCGGCATCGAGGCGATCACCCCGCGCGGCGTGATGGCTGGCGGCCGCGAGTACGAGGTCGATCGCATCGTCTTCGCCACCGGGTTCGATGCCATGACCGGCACCCTGCTCAAGATCGACGTCCGTGGCCGCGGCGGGCTGACCCTGCGCGAGGCATGGTCGGCCGGGCCGCGCACCTACCTCGGCCTGAACGTGGCGGGCTTCCCCAACCTGTTCACCATCTCGGGGCCGGGCAGCCCCTCGGTGCTCACCAACATGATCGTGTCCATCGAGCAGCACGTGAACTGGATCGCCGAGTGCATCGACTGGATGCGCCGCGAGGGCCGGCGCAGCATCGAGGCGCTGCCGCAGGCCCAGGATGCCTGGGTGGGGCACGTGAACGCGGTGGCCGATGCCACGCTCTACCCGCAGTGCAACTCCTGGTACCTGGGCGCCAACGTGCCCGGCAAGACCCGGGTGTTCATGCCGCTGCTGGGTTTCCCCGACTACGCGCGGCGCTGCAGCGAGGTGGCGGCGGCCGGCTACGAGGGCTTCGCGCTGTCGGCCTGAGCGGCGCCCGTCGCATCGGCGCCCTCGGGGGGGCCGCCACGGCGGGCCAGTTTCTCCACCAGGCGGGGCGCCACGCCCGGGCGGCTCCAGGGGCATACCGCCACGCAGATGCCGCAGCCGCCGTGCTCGTTGAAGAACGGCAGGCACCGGTCGAAGTCCACGTACCAGCGCACCTCGCCGCGCACCAGCTGCTTGTCGGCGGCGATCGCGTCCGGCGGGCAGGCGTCCTCGCAGACCCGGCAGCGCAGGCAGAAGTCGTCGGCGCCGAAGGTGTCGGGCGCATCGGGCACCAGCGGCACGTCGGTGAGCACCGAGGCCAGCCGGAAGCTCGAGCCGAGCTCGCGATGGATGATCGAGCCGTGCTTGCCGAGTTCGCCGAAGCCGCAGGCCAGTGCCGGCGGAATGAGCGTCACCGGCCCGGCCATCGGCCCGCCATGCGGATGCGCCTCGTGACCCTGCGCGCGCAGCCACGAGGCCAGGCCCCGGGCCGCGCGGTTGCCGCGCGCGTACTGGGTCACCACTTCGGCCACCGAAGGCTCCGCGGGCGCGGTCTTCATGCGTTCCCAGTCGTGGGCCACCCCCAGCATCACGATGTACCGGCCCGGTGCCTCCTGGCCCTCGAACACCCACTCGGGCCGCATCAGCGCGATGCCCACGATGTCGGCGCCGCCGGCCAGCGCCTCGCGCTTCACGGCGGCGGTCCAGTCGGCGGCGCTGCGGTTCACCGCCTGCGCGGCCAGCGGCGCGAGCGGCGTCTCGAGCACCTGCTGGCGCTCGGCGCGCGCCTGCGCGACCAGCGGGCCGCCGGGGTTGCGCTGCTGGAACCAGCGCTGCAACGGGCCGTGCGGCGTGGCCTCCGGTGCATGCCAGTACACCGGCGTGGGCCGGCGCGGCGCGGTCTCGCCCAGGCCGTTGAGGGTGTTGCCGGAAACCTCGGGCCACAGCGCCATCTGCTCGGCGCTGGGCTGCCAGGGGCGGGAGGACTTGGGCATGGGTGGTCTCCGGGGGTGTGAGGGCTGCGGACAGGGTATCGGCCGGGCCGGTGGCCGGCGTACACTCGGCGCGAGGGAAGGAGGCCTCAGGATGCTACAGCTGCGACCCAACTGCGAGTGCTGCGATCGCGATCTGCCGCCCGAGGCCACCCACGCCCGCATCTGCTCCTTCGAGTGCACCTTCTGCGCCACCTGTGCCGACGGCGTGCTCGCCGGCAGGTGCCCCAACTGCGGCGGCGAGCTGGTCGCACGACCCCGGCGCCCGGC
>JBIKWU010000369.1:0-3150 GCA_044356115.1 Burkholderiaceae bacterium | reverse complement strand
CCAATTGATGGGACCGGGCATCGAGCTGGCTGCGCTGCGACGCCAGCTGATTGGACCGCTCATCCAGCGCCAGTCGCGCCTTCTGCTGATCCTCAGACCTCCGGTCTAGTTCGGCAGCACGTGCCGCCATGAGCTTCGAGGAAGCACCAAGATTGGCTTCCGCCTGCCGGATTCGGTCCTCCTCACTGGTGGTGCGACCGTCGCGATCGTTTAGCGACGCTTCTCGCTGACGTAAATCGGCACCCTGCCTCTCGAGAGCCAGTCGTGCTTCGACGAAAAAGTGCTCCGCGGTAGCCTTCTCAGACCTTGCTGCGGCGAGCTCAGAAAGCAGCGCAGCGCGCCCAGACTCAGCGATCTCCAGCAGTTGCCGGAGCTCCTCCTTTGAACGCTTATCGCCGTCGAAGAGGTCACGCAGGGCCATTGCACTGGTTCTATAGCTGATCTATCGGGCAGGCACAGCGAGGGTCATGTCTCAACAAAACACCAACGCCGCCTCGCGCCGCGCCCGTGTGAGTGCCACGTAAAGCAAGCTGCGCTCCTGAGCGGTGTCTTCAGCAGGGCCTAGAGCGGCGGACTCGCCCAGAACCGCGACGCGGTCGAACTCGAGGCCCTTCGCACGGTGAAGCGTTGCAAGGCGGATGACGCCGGGCTGCATGTCGGCGCCCTGATCTTTATCGACAACGACACACGCCAGCCCTATTGCTGCACAGCGGCGGCCAATTTCCTCCCTCTGGCGACCGGTACGCGCCAGCGCCGCCATCGTGGGAACGTGGCCAGATGGATCTGGAAACTCGGTATCTTGTCGATGCCAGCTTTCGAGTGCCTGGACCACCGCATCCACTGCAGCCTCGGTTGAACCTGCTCGGTATACCGTGGGCTTGGGCCCGTGGGACAGCGATTTGTAGCGACGCAGTTCGTCATGACTATCGTCGAGGTCGTCCACCTCCACGCCTTCCAGCAGGGCAACGGCCTGGTTGCGGATCTCCGCTGTGGTGCGGTAGTTGAGGTAGAGCTTGCGGCTGCGACCTCGGATGTCGATCCCACAGCGGCCCATCGCCGCTCGGTTGCGGGGGTAGATGCGCTGGTGTCCGTCGCCCACGAAGAACAGATCGTTCTGAGAAGGCGGCACCATCGCACGCAGCAACTTCAGGGCCTGGGGACCAAAGTCCTGGGTCTCGTCGATCACGATCGACGGGTAGAGGCCGGGCCATTCCTTGCCCGCTGTGTCAGCCTCTTCGGCCTCCTTGGACAACAACAGCGCGATCTCGCGATACGCGTCGTCCACGTCCTTCAGCTGCCGCGTGGCCATCTGGCGCCGGTATTCCTCAAACACTGGCCACACCGCGTCGCGCTTGCCTCGGCTGAGCACCACACCGCGCCCGGTACGCCGTACCGACCTGTATTCGTCCCGCGTGGTCACGCCATGCGCGAGCACGACGGCTTCGAGTTCTTCTTCATAGAAACCCTCTGGCAGGTCAAGCGTGGTGTCCCGCACGGCCAAAGCTGTTTGCCATGCGGCCTTGGCTGCAGCGTCTTCCTGGCGGTCATACACGATGCGGTGCGGATAGCGACGCGAGCGCAGAAAACCCCATACCCAGGCATCGAGGTTCTTGACCTCGATGCGCTCCATCGTGGCCGGTGAGCACAACGCGCGCAGGTTGTCTTCGATGTCCTTGGCCAGGTTGCGCGTGAAGGTGGTGAACAGGACTTTCTTGCCGGGTGCGGTTGCCTGGTCGGACAGCCACTTGGCACGGTGCATGGCCAGCACCGTCTTGCCCGTGCCTGCTCCGCCCAGAACACGCACTGGCCCTGAGCGGGAGCCTTGAGCCAGCTTGTGTTGGGTGGGGTGCAGGAAGACGCGCCACTGCGCCAGCGGTGCATTCAGCATGGCTGCCATCGTGGTGTCGTCTGCCACCACCACGAAGCGCGCCTGAGACTCCGGCGTCTTCAGGGCCGCCTCGAAGTCCTCCACATCAATCTTGCGGTCCACGCGGGTTTCTCGAGAGGTGAGAACCTGATCGACCGTGTCACCTGCACCCACGAGGAACAGGCCTTCGTAGGCTTCGACGGGCAAGCTGGGCTGAAGGACATCAAGCGCAGCCTCGCTGTCGATGGACCTGACCCGAGCAAGCCAGTCCTCCGGTACGCCCAAGCTCAGCAGATCGAAGTCGCTCAGCCCAGTAAAGGGCATCCACGGCGCCTGAGCCGGGCTCACGTCTGGCGGAAGCAGCTCCTGAGAATTCACCACGGCAACGTCAGCAGAGATTGGCGCAATCGCCGGGGCCGGCTTCTCGGTGGCTGCCACGGCCACCGGTTGGGCGCCTTCCGGGGCTTGCAGGGCCTCCAAGGTCACCAACTGCATTGCGCCCGTCACTCGGTTGATCGCCACCTTGCGGTTCTTGGCCCATGCGTAGGCGTCATCGTGCCGGTCGACGTAGAGCAGGGTGTACACGCTGCCCCTGTCGGGCTTGTGGACGATGCCACGCCAGTCCTGGTCAATACGAACAGACCGAAGGTGCGGGTCGCGGCTGTGGATAGTCTCGTAGTTCATGCCCGTCGAGGTCGGGTCGTTCTGGAACCCCATCGCCCACTTCAGCACCTTTGCGTGGGCAGCAGAGGGCAGCTTGGCAGCTTGCGAAAGGAAGTCGATCGACAACGCAACGGTTGGCTTCAGGCCTGCCCCCTGTACGGGGGCGCCAGCTGCACCTGTTTTCATGTTCATCCCTGAATCTCCTTCTTCAAGGCCGCAAGGACCTCGTCCGCCCACCCTTCGGTTGAGCTCAGCAGGACTGCCCACTCCTTGGAGCGCCAACCAGCCGCTTGGTCGTCCTGGGTAGATGTCAAAACCACCAACTTCTGGTCTGGCCATGCCAGCTCAGCCTCGGCAAACACTCTGCCTCGCTCATCAGCCCCTTCGTAGCCCACCTCAGGCAGTGGCACTGCTGATGAAGCAATGGTGCGAAGGCCGGCCCTCACCTCTGCTACTGCGTCGTCCAACACTCGCAGCCAACCGGCATCCGCAGGAACGTCGCTCGAAGACGAGTCACCTCCCGACGAAGTCCCTTGTGCGGGCTTGAGCACCTCGGCATCGCCTGCTTGCCAGCCGTCGCGAGTTGTCAGCAACCAGCCCGGCAGCATCTGCAACCAGAG
>JBIKWU010000368.1:0-3164 GCA_044356115.1 Burkholderiaceae bacterium | reverse complement strand
GAAATCCTTGTCGGAGCTGGTGTCCCGATTGGAACAGAGCGCGCATCGCGGGTGGCGCCGCACCCGGCACGGCATCTCGATTCGGGCGTAGCATCCATGAATGACTGCCTACGCTGCACTGCGGCCGGTGGCGCCCATCCTGATCGGGGCTGCCGTCATGCTCACGCTGGTGATGGGCCTGCGCCAGAGCCTGGGCCTGTTCGTGCAGCCGGCGGTGCGCGATCTGTCGCTGGCGGTGGCCGATTTCACGCTCGCGATCGCCATCCAGAACCTCGCGTGGGGCGTCCTGCAGCCGGTCGCTGGCGCCTGGGCGGGCCGCTACGGCTTCCGGCCGGTGATGACCGGCGGGGCGATCGCCTTCGTGCTGGGGCTCGTGGTCCTGGCCACCGCCACCGGTTTCGCGGCGGTCGTGATCGGCGCCGGGCTGCTGATCGGGCTGGCGCTGGCCTGCTGCGGCTCGGGTCTGGCGATGGCGGTGGCCTCGCGACCGGTGCCGGTGGCCGTGCGAAGCACGGTGCTGGGGCTGGTGTCGGCCGTGGGATCACTCGGGGCGATGATCTCGGCGCCGATCGGGCAGGCGCTGGCCCAGTCCTTCGGCTGGCGCACCGGCGTCTTCGGATTCGTCGTCATCGCGCTGCTGGTGCTTCCGGCAGCCTGGATCGCCGGCCGGGTCGATCGGGTGGCCATCGCACCGTCCACCGGCGCGGCGTCGCGTGCGGGGACGGCCCGCGATGCGGTGGCGATCGCCCTGCGGCACCGACCCTTCCTCGTGATGAGCTTCGCCTACTGTGTGTGCGGCCTGCAGCTGGTCTTCCTGACCACGCACCTGCCCTCGTACATCGCCTTCTGCGGTCTCGATCCCATGCTCGGCGCGCAGGCCCTGGCCATGATCGGCGCCTTCAACATCGCCGGCAGCCTGTTCTTCGGCTGGGCCGGCGGGCGCTGGTCCAAGGGCGCGCTGCTGGGCGGCCTGTACATCGCGCGCTCGCTGGTGCTGGCCTGGTATTTCGGCGCCACGCCCACGGCGGGCGGCACCCTGGTCTTCGCCGGTCTGATGGGTTTCCTGTGGCTGGGCGTGAGTCCGCTGGTGTCGGGCCTGGTGGCCGAGATGTTCGGGCTGCGCTGGCAGGCCATGATCCAGGGGCTGGCCTTCACCAGCCATCAGCTGGGCAGCGCGGTCGGCGCCTTCGGCGGCGGCTGGCTGTTCGATGCCTTCGGCAACTACCAGCTCGCCTGGCAGATCGGCGTGGGCATGGGCCTCACCATGGGTACCATCCAGCTCATCTCGGGGCTGGGGCAACGGCCGCCGCCGGCGGTGCCCGCGCCGGCCGGATAGCCCCATGGCCGGCCCTTCGGTCCGGGCCTTCGCCATCGTCGGCGGCTTCGAGGCGATCGTCCGCGGCGCCACGCTGTCGGTGTTCCCGCTGCTGCTCTACCGCCTCTGGCAGGACGCGGTCGCGGTCTCGCAGGTCTATCTCGCGGTGGGCGCGTGTTCGCTGCTCATGGTGCTGGCCATGCCTCTGCTGGCGCGCCGCATCGCGCGGCGCTGGCTGCACAGCATCGCGGTGATCCTGCACCTGCTGGCGGCCCTGCTGGGCATGCTCGGCGGGCGGCTGGTCATCGCGGCCCTGCTGTGCAGCGCGCTGGGCACGGCCATTGCCTATGTCTGCTACAGCCACAACCTGCTCGATCACGTTCACAAGGACGATCTCAGCCGTCTGGAGACTCTGCGCATGCTCTTCGCCGGGCCCGGCTGGGCGGCCGGACCGCTGCTGGGGGTGTGGCTGCTCGGGTTGTGGTCGGGCGCGCCTTTCGCGCTGGCCGGCCTGGCCGCCTGCGGCATGCTCGCCGCGCTCTGGCTCACCGGCATGGGCAGCACGCGGGTGGCGTCGGCGCGCGCGGCCGCATCGGTCAATCCGCTGCACTACCTCGGCCGCTTCCTGGGTCGGCCGGCGCTGGTCGGGGGCTGGTTCCTGCTGGTGGTGCGTTCTTTCGGCTGGTCCATCTACATGGTCTATGTGGGCATCTACGCGATCCAGGCCGGCCTGGGCGAGACCGTGGGCGGGATCACCGCCTCGCTCGCGTCCTGCGGGCTGTTCGCCACGCCGCTGATGCTGCGCTGGATCCGGCGTCGCTCGCTGCGCACCGCGGTGCGCACCGGCTTTCTGGTGTCGGGCCTGTGTTTCCTGGGCGCCAGCCTGAGCGCGAGCCAGCCCTGGCCGACCATCGCCCTGCTGCTGGGCGGCGCGGCCTTCCTGCTGCTGCTCGACCTGTGCGGGGGCCTGCCCTTCCTGCTCTCGGTGCGGCCCTCCGAGCGCAGCGCCATGTCGGCGGTCAACGGCACGGTGCGCGATGTCTCCAACCTGGTCACCCCCGGCGTGGTCTGGCTGGTGCTGCTGGTGGGCCCGCTGCCGGCGGTGTTTGCCGCGGGCGGCGTGGGACTGCTGGCGGCCTGGATGGTGGCCGGGCGGATGCATCCCAACCTGGGCGTGCCGGTGGCCGAGCGTCGTCGGTCACGCTCGCCTGACTGAAGGGGATGCGCTCGCTTGCTGCTGGCCCTCCTGCGTCTGCGCGAGCGGACCCGGCGAGCACGGCGGAGTGGGTACAATCCGGGGGCCGTCGGCCGCCTGCGCGAGCCTTCGTGACCATGACAACACGAACCACCGGAGACACCCCCATGCAAGCCCCCGTCGCCGATGCCGCCCGCGAGCGCGCCTTCTCGCTGCCGCTGTCCGAGATCAACGTCAGTGATCCGCGTCTGTTCCAGGACGACACCATCGGCCACTACTTCGCCCGCCTGCGCCGCGACGATCCGGTGCACCACCATGTCGACGAGCGCTTCGGCCCGTTCTGGTCGGTGACGAAGTACAAGGACATCATGCAGGTGGAGGTCAACCACCAGACCTACTCGTCGGACATCCACCTCGGCGGCATCAACATCCGCGACGTGCCCGAGGGGCACCGCCGGCCGATGTTCATCGCCATGGACCCGCCCCGGCACGATGACCAGCGCCGCACCGTCAGCCCCATCGTGGCCCCCGGCAACCTCGCGCAGATGGAAGCCACCATCCGCCAGCGCACCCGCAACGTGCTCGACAGCCTGCCGCGCAACGAGACCTTCAACTGGGTGGAGAAGGTGTCGGTGGAGCTCACCACGCAGATGC
>JBIKWU010000004.1:0-34890 GCA_044356115.1 Burkholderiaceae bacterium | reverse complement strand
CCACCGCCGATGCTGCCGCGGCCCCGGCGGCCCCGGCAGCCAGCGACGCGACGCCCGCCGCCGCGCCGGCTGCGCCAGCCGCGCCCGCGGCAGACGCCAAGAAGTAGGCCTCGCCCTTCCCGGGGCGGGCGCGCCGGCGCGTCGATACCGAGTGATCGACCCGCCGGTCAGCCCAGGCCCCTCGGGCCCCACGCCCGCCGATCGCGACACCGCGGCCGGCGGGCGTGGTCCTGATGGGGCCCCGCGTTTCGACCAGTCGGTCGCCCGCGGCGGCTACCTCTGGTGGTACTTCGACGCCCTGAGCGACGACGGACGGCACGGCCTCACCGTGATCGCCTTCGTGGGCAGCGTGTTCTCGCCCTACTACGCGCTCGGCAGGGCGCTGGGGCGTGACGATCCCGAGGACTATTGCGCGCTCAACATCGCGCTCTATGGCGATGGCGGCAAGCGCTGGTCCATGACCGAGCGCGCACGCCGGCACAGCCAGCGCTCACGCGAGGCATTCCGCATCGGCCCGAGCAGCCTGTCCTGGGACGGACGTTGCCTGACCGTGAACGTCCACGAGCGCTGCGCCCCCATCCCCTTCCCGGTGCGTGGCCGCATCCGACTGTGGCCGGAAGGCCTGTGCCGCTTCGTCGCCGACCTCGATGCCGCCGGCCGTCACCGCTGGGGGCCGATCGCGCCCTGCGCCCGGGTCGAGGTCGAGCTGCAGCAACCGTCGCTGCGCTGGTCGGGCCATGCCTACATGGATGCGAACGACGGCGCCGAGCCGGTCGAGCGGGCCTTCGCCGACTGGGACTGGTCCCGCGCCATCATGGCCAATGGCGACACCACCGTCATCTATGACGTGCGCCCGCTCGGCGGGGGCGAACGCGTGATCGCGCAGCGCTTCCGGCCCGACGGCAGCCACGCGCCCTTTGCCGTGCCGCCGCGCCACCCGCTGCCCGGCTCGCTGTGGCGCATCGGCCGCCAGGCGCGCGGCGATGCCGCCGCGCCACCCACGCTGCTGGACACGCTCGAGGACACGCCCTTCTACGTGCGCTCGACCATCCGCTCCTCGCTGCTCGGCGAATCGGTGGTGTCGATCCACGAGACCCTGGATGTGCCGCGCGTGATCTCGCTGCCAGTGCGGCTCATGCTGCCCTGGCGGATGCCACGGCGGCCGTGAGCGCCGGCCGCGTCTAGCGGCGCCGGTTCAGCGCGCGCTCGTGCTCCCGCGGACCGAACGACGACGCCAGGGCACCATGACTCTGCAGGCCTTCCAGGTAAATGCGCTCGAGCTCGGGCGCGGCGCGGCGCAGCTCACGCTCGGCGCCGCGCAGATGCAGCAGCGGCCGCAGCCAGTGCAGCAGCCGAACCCAGCCTGGCAGCCAGATGCGATCGGCGCGCGCTTCCAGGCCGTCGGCAATGCGTCGGCCGGCCTCCTCGGCGGTCATCTGCGCGCGCATGGCCCGCGGGGCGGCGTCGCGCAGGCGCTGGAAGCCGGGATGCATCTCACCCTCCTCGACCAGCGGCGTGCGCACCCAGGACGCGTGCATGACGCCCACGCCCACGCCGTGCGCGGCAAGCTCGATGCGCCAGGCGTTGCACATGGCCTCGACCGCAGCCTTGGAGGCGGCGTAGGCCGACATCATCGGCGGGTGCGCGAAACTGGCCGCGGAGGCCGAGGCGAGCAGGAAGCCGCGCTGCTCGCGAACCGCGGGCAGCGCCGCGCGCAGGGTGTTGAACACCCCGATGACATTGACATCGATGCAGCGGCGCCAGGCCTGCGGATCGGTGTGCGAGAGCGGGCCGAACGACGCGATGCCGGCATTGGCCCAGGCCGCATCCAGCCGACCATGGCGCGCCAGCGCCGCGGCCACCGCGGCCTCGCAGTCGGCCATCTCGCAGACATCGCCGGCCACCGCCATGGCCTGCGGGCCGATGGCCTCGGCCGCGGCCCGCGCGAGCGCCGCATCGACATCCATCAGCACCGGCAAGGCGCCGCGCCGCGCGAACTCGCGCGCCCCGGCTGCGCCGATGCCCGCGCCAGCGCCCGTGACCAGGATGACCTGGCCGCGCAGGCCTGCGCCGGCCGCGTTCATGCCGCCTTGGTGATCATGAAGTAGAGGATCGGCAGCGGCAGCACGGTGGCCCCCGCGCCCCAGATCTGCCACTGCCGGGACAGCCTCAGATACTGCGGCGTGATCACGTCGGTCTGACGCAGCAACTGGCGCTGCTTGAGCTGGATGGGCATGAGGACGAACAGCCAGATCAGCCCCGACAGCCCGAAGAGCAGGTAGGACCAGCGGATCCAGGGATGCTGGGCCTCGCCCCCCCAGCGATCGGCCATCAGGTAGCCGGTGATGACCACGCCGAGCGAACCGGCCAGGGTGAAGAGCAGATCGGTGATCAGCACCATGCGGTTGCTGAACTGGATGATGGTGTGGTTGCGGGTGCGCTCGGCCAGCGCCGCCCAGGTGCCGCTGACGATCACGTTGCCCAGGAACAGGCAGGCGCACAGGACATGGATGATCTTGAGCGTGGCGCTCACGGGCGCTCCTGTGGCGACGCGGCGGACTTGTCGGGCACGGATGAGCCGTCCTGGGCGGCGGCGTCCTGGCGTTCGCGCTCGCGCCGCGCGCGGGCGAGGTCGGAGAACTGCCACCAGGCAAAGCCCACCCCCGCGGCCAGAACCACCAGCACCTCGACCAGCTTGAGCAGGGGCACCGACTCGCTCATGGCGGATGCACCGTGGCGTCTCAGCGCGCGCCGCGCTGGTCCTGTTCGGCCAGACGCGCGAAAAGATCGGCCGCCCAGATCATGCGTTCATCGAAGCTGCGCCGCGGCACCGCGGGCTCGCGCACGACGCGCGAGGGCAGACCGCCCGCCTGCACCGCGTCCACGAGGAACGCGATCTCGGGCAGCGGCGCCAGCCCGTCGGCGCCGCCGGGCGCCGGCAGCAGCATGGCGCCGGTGGACGCCGCGATCAGCACCAGCTTGCGCCGGCCCGACACCACCGCGCGCCGGCTCACCGAATCGAGGCCGTCACGCGCGAGCTGGTGGCCGATCTCGGCATAGACCTTGCGCGCCGCGTTGATCGCCGGCCGGCAGTCGCGCGGCAGTTCGGCGATGCCGAGCGTGGAGCGGCGGTAGAGCTGATCGGCCTCATCGAGCAGCCGGCGCACGACGCCCGCGATCGCCGGCGTGAAGCGCGGCTCGCGAAGCCAGGCATCGGCGTCGACCCCGGCCTGGGCGAGCCAGTCGCGGGGCAGGTAGAGACGGCCGTTGCGGGCATCCTCGCCGACATCGCGGGCGATGTTGGTGAGCTGCATGGCCACGCCCAGTTCGCAGGCGCGGGCCAGCGCCGCCGGCGAGCGCGTCTCCATGACCAGCGACATCATCGCGCCCACCGTGCCGGCCACGCGGGCGCCGTAGGCCATCACCTCGGACAGGGTGTGGTAGCGGCGTCCCTGGGTGTCCCAGAGGAAGCCCTCGAGCAGCGCGTCGAGCAGGGCGCGCGGCACGGCGAAGGCATGCACCACCTGGGCAAGGGCACGGTCGGCATCCTCGGGGCCCGGGCGGCCCTGGTAGATGGCGTCGAGCCGCGCTTGCAGCGCCCGCATCTCGGCCACCGGATCGGCGCCATGGTCGATCGCGTCGTCGGCCAGCCGGCAGAAGGCATAGAGCGCCGTGGCCGGGGCACGCACCCGCGGCGGCAGCAGCAGCGAGGCGGCGAAGAAGGTCTTGGAGCCGCCGCGCATCAGCGCCCGGCAGGCCCGCAGGTCGAAATCGGCCGCCGGCACGGCGGGTTCGGCGGATTCACGCGAAGGCGCGGACATCGGGAAGCACCTGTTCGAGCGTCCTGGCGGACATGAGCACGCCGGGCACGCCTGCGCCCGGGTGGGTTCCGGCGCCGACCATGAACAGCCGGTCGACGTCCTCGCTGCGGTTGTGCGGCCTGAACCAGGCGCTCTGCAGCAGCAGCGGCTCCATGCCGAAGGCCGCGCCCTTGTAGGCGAGCAGGCGGTCGTGGAAGTCCTGCGGGGTGGTGACACGGGAGGTGACCACGTGCCGGCTCAGGCCGGGCAGCACGGTGCGCTCCAGCGCCTGTTCGATGGACTGACGGTAGGACTCGGCCTGCGCCGGCCAGTCGGTGCCGCTGGCCAGGTGCGAGACCGGGCTGAGCACGTAGAAGGCATCGCAGCCCGGCGGCGCCACCGAGGGGTCGGTGGCGCTGGGCCGGTGCAGGTACAGGCTGAAGTCGGCGGGCACCACATGGCGCTTGAAGATGTCGCGCAGCAGACCCTCGTAGCGCGGGCCGAGCACCATCATGTGGTGCGGCACATCGTCCCAGCGGCGGTTGGTGCCGAAGTACCAGACGAACAGGCTCATCGAATGACGGCTCTTCTCGATGCGGCGGTCGGTCCAGCGGCGGCGCCACTGCGGCGCGACCAGGTGCCGATAGGTCCAGAGCGTGTCGGCATTGGAGACCACGATGTCGGCGGCCAGGCGCTCGCCGCTGGCCAGCGTGACCCCGGTGGCGCGGCCGCGACCGCCCGCGGGCCCCTCGATGTCGATACGGGCCACTTCCGCTTCATAGCGGATCTGCCCGCCCAGACTCTCGAGCAGACGCACCATGGCCTGGATGACGGCGCCGGTGCCGCCCATGGCCCAGTGCACCCCGAAGCGCCGCTCCAGGGTATTGATGAGGCTGTAGATACGGGTGACCGCCAGCGGGTTGCCGCCGATGAGCAGAGGATGGAAGCTCATCACGATCCGCAGCTTGGGGTCGTGAAAATGATGGCAGGCCATCTGCCAGATGCTGCGCCAGCCGCGCATGCGCGCCATGTTGGGCACCGCGCCGACCAGATCGCCGAGCGTGTTGTAGGCAATGGTGCCGAGCTCGATGAAGCCAAGCTGGTAGCACCGTGCCGCCTCGGCGAGAAAGGCTTCGTAGCCGGGCAGATCACCGGGGTTGAAGCGGGCCACCTCGGCGCGCATGCGATCGGGGTCGCCGGAGTAGTCGAACCAGGTGCCGTCATCGAAGCGGATGCGATAGAACGGGTCCATCAGCCGCAGCTCGACATCATCGGAGAAGCGCCGGCCGGCGGTCTCCCAGAGCTCCTCGAGCAGGAAGGGCGCGGTGATGATGGTGGGCCCGGCATCGAAGCTGAAGCCGTCCTGCTTCCAGACATAGGCCCGACCGCCGGGCGCGTCGAGCTTCTCGAGCACCTGCACCCGCCAGCCGCGCACCGCCAGCCGGATGGCCGCAGCCAGGCCGCCGAAGCCGCTGCCGATGACCACGGCAAGCGGGGCCCGGCCGTCGCCCGCGGGGCCGGTGGGTCGGCCCGCAGGGCTATCGGGCATGAACGAGTGTTTCATCGGCGCGGACCGGATCAGATTGGCCGGGCAGCGCCCGGTCGGGGGGAGGGACGGCATCGGAGGCGCCACCCGAGAAGCGCAGCGCCCAGCGCCACAGCGCGGCGGTGTCCACCGGCAGCACCAGCAGCGCGTGCTCGACGATGGCCAGTGCCAGCATGGTGCCCACCAGCGCATGGCCCACCGAGGTGGCCGCCGGGGTGGAGGGCTGCAGCGCCACCATCACCAGGGCTACCAGCGCCAGCATCGACAGGCTGAGCGCCACCGGGAAGAAGCCGTTCATGCGGCGCCGCCGGAAGAAGCTCTGCAGGTAGGCCAGGTGCTCGGGCAGGAACTGCTCGCTGAGGTTGCGCACCCCCAGGAAGAGATTGAGCTTGGCACTGGTGCGCATCACCCACAGCACGAGGAAGGTGCCGGTGCCCACCTGGTTGGGCTGGCGCCAGGTGATCGCGACGATGATCAGGCCCACCATCAGGATGCCGATCTCGTGCCACAGGATGGCCCGCAGCGACTGCACGAAGCGCGGCCAGCCGCTCAGGCCCGCCGGCAGCGCGGTGCGGCGCGGACCGGTGATCCAGCCGCTGAGAAAGGTGAGCTCGTGCCAGGCCCAGGCCAGCAGCGCGCAGGTGAAGGCGCAGTAGGCGCCGGCCAGGCCGGTCTGGCGCGCGGTATGCGACAGGCCGTAGAGCGCGGCCACGCCCACCACGGTGGCCAGCGCCACGCTCAGCCGGATGGCCCGCCGCGACAGGCGCACCAGGATCAGCACCAGGCCCGTGCTGAACCACCACACGAACACGGCGGTGGCGACAGCGGGCAGCAGGCCGGTCATGCGGGTGGTTCCGGATGGGACGCTGCGACCGGCCTACCAGGCCGGCGCCACCCGGACCTGCGCCGGCAGGTCATGCCGCTTCACCGGGCGCAGGAAAAGACGAGCGAAGGTGGCCACGCCGGCGAGCGCCAGCCCGGCCTGCTGCACTCGTCCGATCAGGCCGCCGCGCGCGCGCGCGCGGTCGTTGGCGGTCTGGATCTCGCACAGGCGGTCGAGCCCGGCCATGAACGCCGGGTGGCGGGTGTCCAGCGAGATGGGGAACACCTGCCGGGAGATCTCGGTGGTGATGTCGAAGACCTGGTGGTCGTACTCGGTGGACTCCAGGCCCATGGCCTGATGCAGCATGGGCCGGGTGTGGTCGCGCACGTACATGGTGGCGTACACCGCCAGCAGGAAGAAGCGGATCCAGAGCAGGTTGCCGCCGCGCAGCAGATGCGGGTTGGCGCGCATGATCAGCGCGAAGGATTCGCCGTGCCGGAACTCGTCGTTGCACCAGCGCTCGAACCACCGGAAGATCGGGTGAAAGCGCTTGTCGGGGTGGCGCTCGAGCTGCCGGAAGATGGTGATGTAGCGCGCGTAGCCGATCTTCTCGGACAGGTAGGTGGCGTAGAAGATGAACTTGGGCTTGAAGTAGGTGTAGCGCTTGGTGCGCTTGAGATCGCCCAGGTCCAGGCCCAGGCCGAAGTCCTTCAGGCTCTGGTTGATGAAGCCGGCATGGCGGGATTCATCGCGCGTCATGAAGCGCATCAGCGCCTTGATGTCGGGGTTGCTGACGTTCTTCTGGATCTCGTTGTACAGGATGCAGCCGCTGAACTCGCTGGTCACCGAGCTGATCAGGAAGTCGAGGAACTCCTGGCGCAGTTCGGGTGACACCTGCGAGAAGACCTCGCGCACTTCCTGCGCGAAGCGCTCGTCGCGCTGGAAGTGGTCGTGGTTGTTGTCACCCTCGTACTCGGCCATCATCACGTCCCACTCGGCGCGGATCGACGAGACGTCGATGCGGTCCATGGCCGCGAAATCGGTGGTGTAGAAGCGCGGGCTGATCAGCGACTCGGTCTTCGCCCGCTGGGCGACATCCTGCGGCGAGTCGATGGTGGCGGTGGCGGGCTGCATGCGGGTGGGCCTTTCAGCGGGGAGCCGGGCCGAGCAGCGCAGCGAAGGCGCCTGCGTTGGCCGGACCGAAGGACTCGAGATCGATGCGCTGGCCGGTGGCCGGATCGGCCAGGGTCAGGCGCCCGTCGGTGCGGGCGATGAGCTGGAAGGGCTGTTCGCTGCCCAGGCCGCGCACCCGGCGCTCGCGCGCCAGCGCGCGCAGCGCGCCGCGCAGGAAACCCTGTTCGCCGTGGATGTCGGCCACCGGCTCGCCGGTGATCGCGTCGACCACGGCGATGCCGCCGTCAGGCCGGTCGGTGAAGCGCAGCGGCCGCTCCTGCACCGCCGGCGCGGCGCGCTGATCGGGGCCGTTGCCGGTGATGCGCACCAGGGTCACGCTGAGCAGCGAGACCAGGATCATCGCGCCGGCGCTGTAGAGGAACCAGCGCGGGAAACTGTCCGGCGCGGGGCGGCCAGCCACCATCCGGGTCTGCGGCACGCTGCTCATGTCGGGCTCGGCTGCCAGTTGGGCGCGCCACCCGAGGCGGTGGCGGCATCGGCCGCCGGGCGCGCGGCCACGCCGGTGGCCTGCGACCAGGCGCCCGACAGGGTGGCGGCCACGGCGCGGGCATCGGGCACCGCGCGCAGCATGGGCTCGGGTCGGGCGAGCCGCCAGGGTCGGGCATGGGGCCACAGCTGCAGCCAGGCGATGCGGTCGGTGCCGGCCAGGGTGAGCACGATGTCACCGCAGCCCTCGGGGCCCTCGCGGAAGGCGGCCGAGGCCACGCGGGTGAGCGGCAGGTTGAAGGCCATGGTGAGCACGATGCCCACCCGCATGACCACCCGGCGGTCGGTCAGGGTGTAGACCGTGGTGCGCGCCGACAGCCAGGCCAGCAGGGCCACCGCGGCCAGCGCCACCGCGGCGAGCAGGCCGGGCCAGGCCAGGGCGGCAAGCGCCTCGACCGGGCTGCCGCCATCGGCCAGCACGAAGCTGCCGCGCAGCGCGAGCAGCAGCGCGAAGTAGACCACCAGCTTGCGCCAGTGGAAGGCGGTACGCGCGAGCACGCGGGCATCGGGCGAGCCCTGCCAGAGGATGCGCTCGCCCGCAGGCAGGCGCTCCGGGAGCCCGTACTGGGGCTCGAGTTCGTGCTCGTGCCGATGACCCGGGATGTTCATGCCGCCTCCGTGCTCAGAGAATCGGTTCGCTGCGCTTGGGCTCGGCGTAGAGCGTGCCGCCGCCGTAGTAGGCCGAGATCCGGTCTTCCTCGAGGAAGGTCACCTGATCGGGGCTGCGGGTGGCCGGCACCTGCGCGAAGTGGCGGGCCATGATCGAGTTGACCTCGATCCGGTCGCGGCGGATGCGGGCGAAGGGGATCGGCAGCAGCACACGGCGCGAGCCGTTCTCGGCCGAGGTCTCGACCTCGAGGTAGCGGAACATCATCTCGGACTGGTCGAGCCAGATGTCGCACACCGTACCCGCCTGGACACCGTCGGCACCCATCACCGGCAGGCCGCGCGGATCGGGATCGTTGCCCGAGACCTGGTAGCTGGTGGCCACCCGAAGCGGCACGATCTTGACGTCGCCGTGGGCGGTGAGGTCGGGCTTGTCGGCCCGGTTGGCCCAGGCGCCAGCGCCCACGCCGGCGAGCATCGGATCGCCGGCGGGCTCGATCGGCGATCCGGGCGATGCCCCGGTGACGGTGGCCGAGGTCTTCGGCTCGGCACGCGCCAGTTCGGGCACGGTCACCTCGTGACCGTCGGCCAGCTTGAAGGTCTTGGGCTCGGGGATTGGCCAGCCACGGATGGTGGCGGTGCCCAGGCTGTCGGACTCCATGGGGTAGCCCTCGCGATGATTCTCGCGGGCCAGGTAGTAGATGAGGCCGGCGAAGAACAGCCAGAACAGGTACAGGAGCACCTGGGCCAGATCGACATAACCGGTGAACGCGCCGAATTCCATGATGACTTCTCCTCTCGTCTCTTTGAGGGCGACTAGCCCGGCAGGTCGGAAAGCCCGAACCGGCCAGGGGTGTAGGGAACCGCCGACCGCCTTCCGACCAGCGGACCGATGGCAACCAGGGTGATGAACAGCAGCAGCATCTCGAGGTGGTAGACCATGCTGTAGCCGGTGACCGGCGAGGACAGGGCCGTGCCCAGCGCGCCGTGCGTGGCCAGCCCCGAGAACAGATCGCGCAGCGCGCCGCCTGCGGCCACCGACAGCCCGGCAGCGGTGGCCTGCACGGCGCCCCAGGCGCCCAGCGCCAGGCCCACGAATTCGCGCTGCTCCATGCGCATGGCGGCCGAGAGCGTGCCCACCGAGAACACGCCGCCCGCGAAGCCGATGCCCAGCGAACCCAGGCGGAACAGCCAGGGCGCCTCCAGGGGAGCCGCGAAGATCACCGCCGAGAAGGCGGGGAGACCGGCGAGCGCGCCGTAGGCAGCGAGCCGCAAGGGATCGACCCCCGCGGCCAGCCGGCGGCCCGAGAGCGCGAAGCCGATCAGCGAGCCACCCGCGAGCAGCGCGGTGAGGGCGCTGGTCTGGCCCACCGACAGCCGCAGGATCTCGCCGCCGTAGGGCTCGAGCACGATGTCCTGCATGTTGAAGGCCGCCGTGCCCAGCCCCACCGACCACAGGAAGCGACGGGCCCGGCCGTTGCGGATGAAGCGGCGCCACACCGGCAGGAAGGCCGGCTCGGGCTGGCCACGCAGCGCCGCCACGCGGGCGGGATCACGAGCCTCCTGCTTCCAGAGGGCCACGCCATTGAGGGCCAGGGTGATCAGCGCGGCGCCCTGCACCACCTGCACCAGCCGCTGGGGGCTGAAGTCAGCCAGCAGCAGGCTGAAGACGAAGCTGCTGCCCACCATCCCCACCAGCAGCATCACGTACATCAGCGCCACCACCCGCGGCCGGGTCTCGTCGCTGGCCTGATCGGTGGCCAGCGCGAGGCCCGCGGTCTGGGCGGTCTGCAGGCCCACGCCGACCACCAGGAAGGCGATCGCCGCGACCGCCGGGCCGAACCAGGCCGGCACCGGTACCGCGCCCTGACCAGAGAGCACCAGCAGCGCGAACGGCATGACCGCCAGGCCGAAGAACTGCAGCATCGTGCCCGTCCAGATGTAGGGCACGCGCCGCCAGCCGAAGGCCGAGCGGTGGGTGTCGGAGCGAAAGCCGGTGAAGGCCCGGAAGGGCGCGGCCAGCAGCGGCAGGGCCACCATCAGCGCCACCAGCCAGGCCGGCACGCCGAGCTCGACGATCATCACCCGGTTGAGCGTGCCCACGATGAGCGCCATGGCCATGCCCACCGACACCTGGAAGAGCGACAGCCGGATCAGCCGCCCCAGCGGCAGATCGGCGCTGGCCGCGTCGGCAAAGGGCAGATAGCGCGGCCCCAGGCGTGACCACGCCTGGATCATGCGCACGCCCACCGGCTGACGGCCCGCGGGTCTCATCGGCGCGCGAGCTCCATGGCCTGCGAGGTGTAGAAGCCGCTGGACACCCGCTCGGTGCGCGCCGGCTGCCAGGCGGCGAGCTCGGGGTGCGCGCCGATGCGCGCCCGCAGCGCGCGCTCGGCCACCGGCTCGATCCAGGGGGCGCGGTTGGCGCGCGGGAACAGCCGCCCGGTGGCGCGCATCAGCGCCAGCATGGGATTGCTCGGCGCGAAGGTGAAGAGCATGGCCGAGCCGGTGCGCGGCGCGAGCGCGGCCAGGCAGCGCACCGCATCAGCGGTGTTGTAGTGGATGAGCGAGTCCATGGCCACCACGTGATCGAAGCTGCCAAGCGCCGGATCGAGCATGTCGCCGCTGTGGAAGCGGATGCGCTCGGCGAGCAGCGCGGCATCGGGCAGCTCGGCCACGCGACGGCGACCGATCTCGACCAGCGAAGGGGAGAGGTCGATCGCCAGCACCTGCGCGCCGCGGCGCGCCGCCTCGATGGCCAGCGCGCCGGTGCCGCAGCCGGCATCGAGCAGGCGCGTCCCGGAGAGATCGGCCGGCAGCCAGGCGAGCAGGGTCTCGCGCATGCGATCGCGGCCGGCGCGCACCGTGGCGCGGATGCGGCCCACCGGCGCGGTGGAGGTGAGGGTCTCCCAGGCCCTGGCCGCGGTGCGATCGAAGTAGGTCTCGATCTGGCCGCGACGCTGCTGGTAGGAGGCGGTGTTCATGGCGGGCTCCGGCTCAGTCGAATCCGAGCAGGTCGAAGATCTCGCGGTCCTTCAGCGACTCGGGGGCGAGCGGCTCGGTGCCGGCCCACAGCGCCGCGGCCAGCCGCAGGTACTCCTGCTGCACGGCCTCGAGCTCGGGCGAAGGCTCCATCTCGAACAGCGTGGACTTCTTCAGGCGGCTGCGCCGGATCACGTCGAGATCGGGGAAGTGCGCCATGCGCTTGAGGCCCACCCGGTCGTTGAAGCGGTCGATCTGGTCGGTGTCGCGGCTGCGGTTGGCGATCACCCCGCCCAGGCGCACGTTGTAGTTCTTCGCCTTGGCGCCGATCGCCTGCACGATGCGGTTCATGGCGAAGATGGAGTCGAAGTCGTTGGCGGTGACGATCAGCGCCCGGTCGGCATGCTGCAGCGGCGCGGCGAAGCCGCCGCAGACCACGTCGCCGAGCACGTCGAAGATCACCACGTCGGTGTCCTCGAGCAGGTGGTGCTCCTTGAGCAGCTTGACGGTCTGGCCCACCACGTAGCCGCCGCAGCCGGTGCCGGCCGGCGGCCCGCCGGCCTCCACGCACATCACGCCGTTGTAGCCCTCGTAGACGAAGTCCTCGACCCGCAGCTCCTCGGGGTGGAAGTCGACCGACTCGAGCACGTCGATCACCGTGGGCATGAGCTTCTTGGTGAGCGTGAAGGTGCTGTCGTGCTTGGGGTCGCAGCCGATCTGCAGCACCCGCTTGCCGAGCTTGGAGAAGGCCACCGACAGGTTCGACGAGGTGGTGCTCTTGCCGATGCCGCCCTTGCCGTAGACCGCGAAGACCTTGGCGTTGCCGATCTTCAGGTTGGGGTCGAGCTGGACCTGCTGGCTGCCCTCGCCGTCTGGGCGACGGCCGTTGTTGCGGCGGATTTCGGTGACCGGGACGCTGGCGACATTCATGCAGATGCTCCTTCGTAGACTCCCTCGAGGCGATCCTCGAGTTCCTCGCTGGCTCGACGCAAGGCTTCGAGTTCGTGGGGGTCGGGCTGCCAGTAGGCCCGCTCGGACGCCTCCAGCAGGCGACTGGCCACGCGGGCCGACGCCGTGGGATTGAGACGGGCGAGGCGATCGCGCATCTCGGGGTCGAGCATGAATGTCTGGCTGAGCTGCCGGTACACCCAGGGCTGGACCTGGCCGGTGGTGGCCGACCAGCCCATGGTGTTGGTGATGTGCGCCTCGATCTGGCGCACGCCCTCGTAGCCGTGCTCGAGCATGCCCTCGTACCACTTGGGATTGAGCATGCGGGTGCGGGTCTCGAGGGCGACCTGCTCGTCGAGGCTGCGCACCGCGTCCTGGCCGCGGGTCTGGTCGCCGATGTAGACCGGCGGCACGCGTCCGCCCCGGGCACGCTTGACCGCGCCGGTGATGCCGCCGAGGGTGTCGAAGTAGGTGTCCACGGTGGTCACGCCGAGTTCCACCGAGTCGAGGTTCTGGTAGGTGAGCTCGACATCGGCCAGCACGCTGCGCAGCAGCGCGCCGTGCTGCGCAGGCTGGCCGCTGCGCCCGTAGGCGAAGCCCTTGCGCCGCGACCAGGTCTCGGCGAGCTCGTCTTCCTCCTGCCAGCGACTGCTCTCCACCAGGTTGTTGACGTTGGAGCCGTAGGCGCCATCGGCATTGCCATAGACCCGCAACGCGGCGATCTCGAGCGTGCAGCCGTGCTCGCGCTGGTAGGCGAGCGCGTGCTTGCGCACGAAGTTGCGCTCCTCGGGCTCGTCGGCGGCGGCGGCCAGGTAGGCGGCCTCGGCCAGCAGCCGGATCTGCAGCGGCATGAGGTCGCGGAAGATGCCCGAGATGGTGATCACCACGTCGATGCGCGGACGTCCGAGCTCGGCCAGCGGCACGAGGGTGGCCCCGGCCACGCGGCCGTAGCTGTCGAAGCGCGGCAGCGCGCCGAGCAGGGCGAGCGCCTGGGCGAGCGGGCCGCCCTCGGTCTTGAGGTTGTCGCTGCCCCAGAGCACCAGGGCGATCGACTCGGGCAAGCGGCCCTCGCGCTCGACGGTGCAGTCGAGCAGGCGCTGCGCCTGGCGCTGGCCGTCGCGCATGGCGAATGCGCTCGGAATGCGGAAGGGATCGAAGCCGTGCAGGTTGCGCCCGGTGGGCAGGACGTCGGGCGTACGCAGCAGATCGCCACCGGGCGCGGGCGCGATGAAGCGGCCCCGCAGCGCGCGCAGGATGGCCGGCACCTCGGTGTCGTGGGCGAGCAGGCTGGCGGTACGGGAGAGCTCGTTGAGCAGGGCGAGCGCGCCCGGGCCGGCAGCCGAGCCCGCGGCGGCGAGCGCTCGCTCGACCGGCTCGCCGCGCACCAGCGCGGCCAGCGACTCGCGCGGGAGGGTCTCGCCACCGGCGGCCTGCGCCATGATCTGCAGCAGGTCGATACGCTGCTCGGGCGAAGGCGCGCGGCCGGCCACGTGCATGCCGTGGGGGATGACCGTGTGCTCAAGCTCGAGGATCGCATCGGCGAGCCGGGCGATGCACGCCGGCGACTCGGCAGGCGCCCACGCCGGCTCGGCGGGCGCCAGCGCCATGGTCGCGGCCAGCGACTGGATCAGCGCCGCGGACTCGGCGCGCGGCGCGTCGGCCTCGGGCGGCAGGCCGCGCCAGTGCTCGATCGTGTCCTTGAGCTCGAGCAGGCCCGCATACAGGCCGGCCTGCGCCAGGGGCGGGGTGAGAGAGCTGATGAGCGTGGCACCCGAGCGGCGGCGCGCCACCGCGCCCTCGGAGGGATTGTTGGAGGCGTAGAGGTAGAGGTTGGGCAGGTCGCCGATCAGGCGGTCGGGCCAGCAGCCGCCGCTCAGCCCGGTCTGCTTGCCCGGCATGAACTCGAGCGCGCCGTGGGTGCCGAAGTGCAGGACCGCATGCGCGCCGAAGTCCTCGCGCAGGTAGCGATAGAAGGCCGAGAAGGCATGGGTGGGCGCGAGGCCCTTCTCGAACATCAGGCGCATGGGGTCGCCCTCGTAGCCGAAGCCGGGCTGCACCCCCACCATCACCTGGCCGAACTGCCGGCCCAGCACCAGGAGCGACTGGCCGTTGCTCAGCTGGCGACCCGGCGCCGGCCCCCACTGGGCCTCGATCTCGGCCAGCCAGGGTTCACGGCGGACGTGGTCGTCGGCACGGATGGTGGCCATGACGTTCGCATCGGCGCCGTACTGCGCGGCATTGCCCTGCAGGATCGCCTCGCGCAGGGCGTCGACCGTGGCCGGCAGCTCGACGTCGTAGCCATCGGCCTTCAGGGCGGCCAGGGTGTGGTGCAGCGACTCGAACACCGACAGGTGCGCGGCCGTGCCGATGTTGCCGGCATTGGGCGGGAAGTTGAACAGCACGATGGCCACGCGGCAGCGCGCGCGCTCGGCGCGGCGCAGGGCCACCAGGCGCGACACCCGGGCGGCGAGCATGAGCGCGCGCTCCGGGCAGGAGCGCATGTCCTGGGCGGTGTCGGCCGGCCCGAAGGTGCAGCGATGCGAGCAGCCGGTGCAGGTGACGCCCTGGGCGCCGGGGCGCCCGCCGAAGACCATGGGGCTGGTGGCGCCATCGAGCTCGGGGATGGCCACCATGATGGTGCTCTCCACCGGCATCAGGCCACGGCCCGAACCGCCCCACTGATCGAGGGTCTGGAACTCCACCGGATGGGCCGCGAGGTAGGGCACATCGAGGCGCGAGAGCGCCTCTTCGGCCGCGTGCGAGTCGTTGTAGGCGGGACCGCCGACCAGCGAGAAACCGGTGAGCGACACCACCGAGTCGACCAGGCTGCGGCCGTCCTTCATGAAGAAGCGCTCGATCGCCGGCCGCGCGTCGAGCCCCGCGGCAAACGCCGGTACCACCCGCAGCCCGCGGGCCTCGAGCGCGGCGATCACGCCGTCGTAGTGGGCGGCATTGCCCGAGAGCAGGTAGGAGCGCAGCAGCAGCACGCCCACGGTGCCGGCCGCCTGGGCGGGCGCCGCGGGCAGGTCTTCGGCGCGCTCGGAGAGCCGGCCCGGCATGCGCGGGTGGTACACGCCCACCTCCGGGTACTCCACCGGATCGCCGGCGCGACCCTGGCCACGCAGCGCGCGCCGCGGCCCGTCGGCATAGCGATCGACGAGCGCGCGCACCATGTTCAGCACGTTCTCCTCGGAGCCGCCCAGCCAGTACTGCAGGGTGAGGAAGTACGCGCGGACATCCTGCGCGGTGCCGGGAATGAAGCGCAGCATCTGCGGGATGCGCCGCAGCATCTTCATCTGCGCGGCGCCGCCGGTAGCCGCCTTCTGGCGGCTGTCGCCGCGCAGGCGCTTGAGCAGCGCCAGCGGTCCGGAGGCCGGCTTGCCCATGTCGAAGCGGCCGATGCGGGTCAGGCGCACCACCTCGGCGGCCGACATCATGCAGATCATCGCGTCGCACTGCTCGCGCCGCGCCTGAAGCGCCGGCAGCAGCGGCAGGAAGTGGTCTTCCATGAAGAGCATGGTGGCGATGACGATGTCACCGCTGGCGATGTCGGCCAGGCAGCGCTCGAGACCCGCCGGGTGGGCGCTCCACTCGGAGGCCGCGTGCAGGCTGAGCACCAGGCCCGGGAACTGGCGGCGCAAGCCGGCCGCGGCCCGCTCGGTGGCGCTGGCCAGGTGCGTGTCCATCGTCACGATGACGACGCGCACCGGGGTTCGGTCAGCGGCCGAAGTGCGCTTTGGCGTCATAGAGGGTCTCGACGGTGATCAGCGCCACGCCGCGTTCCTGGGCAAACCGCTCGGTGTTGCGCCGCGCCTTGCCGCGCACGAAGAACGGGATCTTCTGGAGCTCGGCGCGGGCATCGTCCGACCAGCGCAGGTCATTGGCGGCCGCGGGCGAGGGATCGGCCGCGACATCGGCGGCGACATCGACCCCGTCGGCCGCGGCAGGCGCAGCCGAAACGGGCGCAGCCGACGCAGACGCGGACGCGGGCGCCTCGGCAGAAGGAGTCACCTGCGCAGCCGGGGCCGCCGCGGCGGGCGCGTGCCCGGCAACCGCGTCCTGCGGACCTGCCTGGGCCTCGCCACGACCCGGCATGGCACGCCCCAGATGCGAGGCCGGCGCCTCGGCATGGAACTCGAAGTCTTCCCGGAACATGCCCAGCAGGTGTTCCTCCAGGCCCATCATCAGCGGCTGCACCCAGGTGTCGAAGAGCACGTTGGCGCCCTCCAGACCCATCTGCGGCGCATAGCGTGCGGGGAAGTCCTGCACGTGCACGGGCGCGGAGATCACGGCGCAGGGCAGCCCCAGCCGCTTGGCGATGTGCCGCTCCATCTGGCTGCCCAGCACCAGGTCGGGCTGCAGCGCGGCCACGCGCTCCTCGACCTCGAGGTAGTCGTCGGTGATCAGCGGCTCCACGCCGTAGGTCTTGGCCGCCTCGCGGACCTCGCGGGCGAACTCGCGGCTGTAGGTGCCCAGGCCGACGACGGTGAAGCCCAGCTCGGTGGCCGCGAAGCGCGCGGCCGCCACGGCATGGGTGGCATCGCCGAACACGAACACCCGCTTGCCGGTGAGGTAGGTGGAGTCGACCGAGCGGGAGTACCAGCGCGCGTTCTGCGGCAGCCGGGCGATCGCCGGCTCGGGATCGATGCCGACCAGGGCGGCGGCCTCGCGCAGGAAGGCGAGCGTGGCGCCGATGCCGATGGGCACGGTGCGGGTCATGGGCTGGCGCAGCGTGCGCGACAGCCACTGCGCCGCCTGCAGGCCGGTCTCGGGGTAGAGCACCACGTTGAAGTCGGCCTGGCCCAGGCGCGCGATCTCGTCGGGGCCGGCGCCCAGCGGCGCGACCACGTTCACGTCGATGCCGATCTCGCCCAGCAGGCCGGTGATCTCGCGCACGTCATCGCGGTGGCGAAAGCCCAGCGCGGTGGGCCCGAGCAGATTGCAGCTGGGCCGCGCGCCCTCGGCCCGCGGCGCCCGCGGCTCGGTGGAGGTCAGCCGCCGCACCACCTGGTAGAAGGTCTCGGCCGCGCCCCAGTTCTCCTTGCGCTGGTAGGAGGGCAGCTCGAGCGGCACCACCGGCACCGGCAGCGCGAGGGCCGCGGCCAGGCCGCCGGGGTCGTCCTGGATGAGCTCGGCGGTGCAGGAGGCGCCCACCAGCATCGCCTTGGGCGCGAAGCGCTCGAAGGCCTCGCGCGCGGCGTTCTTGAACAGCTCGGCGGTGTCGCCGCCGAGATCGCGGGCCTGGAAGGTGGTGTAGGTGACCGGCGGACGCCGTGGCAGCCGCTCGATCATGGTGAAGAGCAGGTCGGCGTAGGTGTCGCCCTGCGGCGCATGCAGCACGTAATGGACATCGCGCATGGCCGTGGCCACCCGCATGGCGCCGACGTGCGGCGGGCCTTCGTAGGTCCAGAGGGTGAGCTGCATGCGGGCGCCGATCAGATGGCCAGACGGTCGCGACGGACCAGGGGCCGCGCGAACAGCTCGGCAAGATCGCCGGCCTGGTCATAGCCATGCACGGGCGTGAACACCAGCTCGATCGACCACTTGGTGGTCATGCCGCGAGCTTCGAGAGGATTGGCCAGGCCCAGGCCGCAGACCACGATGTCGGGCTGCGCCTGCAGGCAGCGATCGAGCTGCCGTTCGACGTCCTGGCCTTCGGAGAGGGTGACATCGGCGGGGAGCATCGCGAGCTCGTCGGCCAGGTGCTGACGATGCAGGTAGGGCGTGCCCACCTCCAGCGGCTTCATGCCCAGCTCGCGGGCCAGGAAGCGGGCCAGCGGGATCTCGAGCTGCGAATCGGGAAAGAAGAAGATGCGGCGCCCCTCGAGACGCTCGCGGTGATGCGACAGCGCGCGGCGGGCGCGCTCCCGGGGTGCGCGGGTGACGGCCTCGAAGCGCTCGTCGCTGACCTCCCAGGCCCGCGCGGCGGCGTGCAGCCACGCGGTGGTGCCCTCTTCGCCGAACGGGAAGGGGGCGGCGAGACGGGTGGCGCCCCGGTCTTCAAGCGCGCGGGCGGTGTCGGCCAGGAACGGCTGCGCCAGCAGGTAGCGCGTGCCCGGCCCCACCCGCGGCACCGCGCCCGAGCGGCGCGGCGGCAGGAAGTCCACCGACCCGATGCCCAGGTCGGTGAAGAGCCGGCGGAACTGGTCCTCGACCACGTCGGGCAGCGCGCCCACCACCAGCAGGTCAGTGGCCTCGGCGGGCGCCGGGGCCATGGCCGGCACAAGCGCGGCGAGGCAGGCGTCCTCGCCCTGGGTGAAGGTGGTCTCGATGCCGCTGCCGGAGTAGCTCAGGATGCGCACGTCCGGCGAGAAGCGCTGCGACAGCCGCGCCGCCGCGCGGGAGAGGTCGAGCTTGATGACCTCGGAGGGGCAGGAGCCCACCAGGAACAGCATGCGGATCTCGGGCCGGCGCGCGAGCAGGCGGGTGACCACCCGGTCGAGCTCCTCGTTGGCATCGGCGATGCCGGCGAGGTCGCGGTCATCGATGATGGCCGTGGCAAATCGCGGCTCGGCAAAGATCATGACGCCGGCGGCCGACTGGATCAGGTGCGCGCAGGTGCGCGAGCCCACCACCAGGAAGAACGCGTCCTGGATCTTGCGGTGCAGCCAGATGATGCCGGTGAGACCGCAGAAGACCTCGCGCTGGCCGCGCTCGCGCAGCACCGGCGCGCTCTCGCAGCCGGACTCGGCAACCACGGGGATGGGCAGACGGGCGTTCACGCGAAGCCTCCGCTGGGCCGGCCGGGCAGGCGGGCGGCCTCGAGCCGGGCCGCGCGCAGCTTGAGCAGGAACTGCCCGGCGTTGATCACGTAGGTGAAGTAGGCGGCCAGCGCCAGCAGCATCTGCTGCCGGGCGTCGAGCGCGCCGGTGACCAGGGCCACCAGGTAGGCGGTGTGAAGGGCCAGCACCGCCATGCTCACCAGGTCTTCCCAGTAGAAGGCCGGCGCGAAGAGGTACACGCCGAAGACGTCCTTCTCCCACAGGCAGCCGGTGATCATGATGGTGTAGAGCGTGAGGGTCTTGAGCACCACCGAGACCGTGGCCGCCCACTCGCCCTCGCCGGTGACCAGGAAGCGCGCGATCAGCCCCAGGCTCACCAGGAACACCAGGAACTGGATCGGGGCCAGCACCCCCTGCACCAGGGTCCAGCGCGAGGCGTCGCGCCGGGCTCGTTCCGCGGGCGAATACAGGCCGCGGCCAGCCGCGGCGAGCGGGGACGAGCGGGTCTGAACGGGGCCTGGCGGCGTGCGGTCCATGGACGCAATCTAGACGCCACCCTCCTGCCTGTCAATCCGTCTTGACATCAATTGTCCATGACACTACCCTGACACTCCGTTCGCCGGCTTGACACTGCCGGATGACAACCGCGACACTGGCCTCGCTCCTCGTGGAACCGAGTCCCGGTCGGCGTTTCAGACCCTGCGAGCGGTGGCTTCTGACGGCAGGAAGAACATTCGATCGGGATCCACCGCATGCCGATGCGGTGCCAGGCGGCTGAGACCCGGATGGGGTCCACCGAAGGAGGAATCTGATGGACCGGTCCGGGCGAGAAAGTCCTGCACCCGAGGCCCAGGGGTCGCGATCCCCCCTGGGATTCGAGCGTTGGGAGTCGCAGGCCGACGCCGCTGATCGGGCCCTGTTCCAGAATCGGCTCAAAGCGACGATCGAGAGCGAACTCATTCCGCGCCTCATGCTCATCATGCGGGTGACGCCGCCCTCACGCGGCCTGCGAGCCATCGGCGTGACCGAGCCCCTGTCCCTCGATCCGGAAGTCTTCGCGCGCCGGTTGCTGTCCGACGAGGATGCGGCCTGCGCCGAGGTCGAGCGCGCCCTTCGCGATGGCCGCCTCGACTTCCTCACCTTCTGCGAACACCTGGTGGTGCCGGCGGCCCGGCTTCTCGGCGCCATGTGGGTGGAAGACAGCTGCGACTTCACCCAGGTCACCCTGGCGGTCTGGCGGCTGCAGCAACTCGTGGCCGACCACGAGAACACCGGTCACCCCCTGCCCGAGCAGACCGCGCCGGTCGGGCGCCTGCTGCTGTCCTCGATGCCCGGCGCGCAGCATTCCCTGGGCCTGTCGGTGCTGGCGGGCACCTTCCGCCGCGCCGGCTGGACGGTCCTTGCCGAACCCGGGCTCACCGCGCCCGAGCTCGCCCGCCGGGTGGCCGCCGACGCTTTCCAGCTCGTGGGCCTGTCGGTCAGCCTGCAGGAAGATCTCGAGCCGATGCGCTCGGTTATCATCGCGCTCCGTCAGTCGTCGCGTCCTGCGGCGCTCGGCGTGATGGTGGGCGGGCCACTGCTGCTGAAGGTGCCCGATCTGGCCGCCCGCGTGGGGGCCGACCTCAGCGCTCCCGATGCCGCCTCGGCGCTGACAGCCGCGCAGGCCTATCTCGCCGCCCGGCAACGTCAATCGTAGCCATGTCCGCGTCCGTCCGCCGCCCGTTGCTCGCAACCCTCTCTCCTCGAAAGCCGCTGTGAGCCAAGCCCGCCCGGTGGACCAGACCATCGCCGGTCTGCGCCCGGCCGACACGGCCTCGCTGATCGCCGCGGCCGCCGACGTCGCCCTGCTGCTCGACAACGAGGGAGTCATCCGCGACGTGTCGGTGGCCAGCCAGGACCTCGCCGAGCTGGTCAGCCCCGACTGGATCGGCCGCCCCTGGCTCGACACCGTCACGCTCGAGAGCCGCCCCAAGGTCGAGGCCCTGCTCAAGGGGACCGACACCGCAGCCAAGCCGCGCTGGCGTCACATCAACCACCCCGGCAACCGCGGCGACTCCATGCCGGTGCTGTACTCCATCGTGCGGGCGGGCAATGCCGGTCAGATGCTGGCCATCGGGCGCGACCTGCGCCAGTTCACCGCCATCCAGCAGCGGCTGGTCAGCGCGCAGCAGGCCATGCAGCGTGACTACGCCCGCCTGCGGCAGATGGAGATGCGCTACCGCGCCCTGTTCGAGGTGGTCTCGGAGCCGGTGCTGGTCGTTGACGGCGCCACGCTGCGCGTGACCGAGGCCAACCCGGCCGCGGTGCGCCTGTTCGACGAGACCGCGCGGCGCCTGGTCGGGCGCGCGGTGGCCGATTGCGTCGAGGCGACCGGTCGGCCCTCGCTGCTCTCGCTGCTCGAGACCGTGCGCAGCGGCAAGCAGGCCGAACCGCTCACCCTGGCGCTGGCCCGCGCCGAGCCGACGCCGGTTCAGGTCTCGGCCACGGTGTTCCGCCCGGATGCCGGCGTGCTGTTCCTGGTCCGCCTGTCCGTGGCGCCGGGCGTCACGGCCGGCCAGCCCTCGGGCGTGCAGAGCTCGGTCATGCAGGCCATCGATGCGGTCCCCGACGCGCTGGTGGTCACCGATCCGGCCGGGCAGATCCTCTACGCCAACACCAGCTTCGCCGAGATGGCCGAGATGGACTCCAGCGATCAGGCGGTGGGCGATCCGCTCGAGCGCTGGCTGGGCCGCTCCGGGGTGGACCTGGGCGTGCTCATGTCCAATCTGCGCCGCAACGAGGCGGTGCGCCTGTTCCCCACCGTGATCCGCGGCCGCTTCGGCAACGAGACCTCGGTGGAGGTCTCGGCGGCGGCCGCCAACGGCGGCAAGCTCGCCTGCCTGGGCTTCACCATCCGCGATGTCAGCCGTCGGCTCAGCCCCGAGGGCCACGGCAATCCGCGGCTGTCGCAGTCGGTGGGTCAGCTCGCCGATCTGGTCGGCCAGATGCCCCTGAAGGACATCGTCGGCGAGACCACCGACCTCATCGAGCAGATGTGCATCGAGTCGGCCCTGCAGCTCACCCGCGACAACCGGGCCGCCGCCGCCGAGATGCTCGGCCTGTCGCGCCAGAGCCTGTACGTCAAGCTGCGCCGCTACGGCCTGGGCGACCCGCAGGCCGGCGACGGGCACTGACCCGCCACGCGCATGGCGCGGCCGCTGCCGCAGGCCGCGCGCGGCGATGACCACGCCGACGCGCCGCCGCCCGTGCCGGCGCCGGTGGTGCTCTTCAGCCTCTTCGACATCCTGCCCGGCTCACGGCTGTGGGGCTGGTCGCGCTTCGTGGCCGGCCGGGCCGCGCTGCGCGGCGTGCCCGGGCTGCGCTTCGTCAAGGTCCTGGGCAGCGGCCACGAGGGTCGCTTCGGCCTGAAGCCCAGCGCCTCGATCACCGGCCTGTTCTGCGTGTTCGACGATGCCGCCAGCGCTGACGCGTTCGGCGCGGCCGACGGCCCGCTGCAGGCCTGGCGCGGACGCGCCCGCGAGCATGTCTGCGTGCGCCTGCATCCCTGGTCGAGCCGCGGCAGCTGGTCGGGCATGCGCCTGCCGGTGACCGTCGCCGCGCCCACCGACGGCCCGGTGGCCTCGCTCACGCGCGCATCCATCCGGCCGGGTCGCGCCGCGGCCTTCTGGCGCATGGAGCCGGCCGCCGAGCGCGCGCTCGCCGACGCGCACGGCTGCCGCCTCGCGGTGGGCGTGGGCGAGGCGCCGCTGCTGCGCCAGGCCACCTTCACCCTGTGGGACAGCGTGGCCGCCATGAACGACTACGCCCGTCAGGGGGCGCACCAGGCGGCGATCCGCGCCGCGGCCGCGCACGACTTCTTTTCGGAGTCGATGTTCGTGCGCTTCGTGCCCGAGCGCCTGGAAGGTCGCTGGAAGGGTCGCGCGCTTGGCTGAGCACCGCGTGGTGGTGGTCGGCGCCGGAGCGGCCGGGCTGAGCGCGGCCATCGATCTCGCGCGGCGCGGCCTGTCGGTGACGGTGCTCGAGCGGGCCGCCGAGCCCGGCGGCAAGCTGCGTCAGGTCAGCGTGCTGGGCGCCGGCATCGACAGCGGCCCCACGGTCTTCACCATGCGCTGGGTGTTCGAGTCGCTGTTCGCCGATGCCGGTGTGCGGCTCGACGAGGCGCTGTCGCTCACCCCGCTGAGCGTGCTCGCGCGCCATGCCTGGGGCGAAGGCGGCCGGCTCGACCTGTTCGCCGATCGCGAGCGCTCGGCGCAGGCGATCGGCGAGTTCAGCGGCCCGCAGGAGGCACGTCGCTTCCTCGCCTTCTGTGCGCAGGCGGCCGAGGTTTACCGTGCCCTCGAAGGCCCCTACATCCGCTCGCCGCGGCCCAGCCTGGTCGGGCTCACCCGCGCGCTCGGCCCGGCGGGGCTGGCCACGCTGTGGCGGCTGGGGCCGCTGCACACGCTGTGGCGTGCGCTGGCGCGCCACTTCCACGACCCGCGCCTGCGGCAGCTGTTCGGCCGCTACGCCACCTACTGCGGCGGCTCGCCGATGCGCGCGCCGGCCACGCTGATGCTGGTCGCGCAGGTCGAGATGGACGGGGTATGGGCGGTGCGCGGCGGCATGATCGCGCTGGCCCGCGCGCTGGCCGGGCTGGCGCAGCGTCACGGCGCGCACATCCGCTGCCAGGCGCACTGCGAACGCCTGCTGGTGGAAGGCGGGCGGGTCCGTGGCGTGGTGCTGGCCGACGGCGAGCGCATCGCGGCCGACTCGGTGGTGTTCAACGGCGATGTCGGCGCCCTGGCCAGCGGCCTGCTCGGCGAGGCTGCCCGACCGGCGGCGCGACCGGTGCCCGCCACCGCGCGCTCGCTGTCGGCGCTGACCTGGTCGATGAACGCGCCCACCGAGGGCTTTCCGCTGCTGCACCACAACGTCTTCTTCGACCAGGACTACGCCAGCGAGTTCAGCGACGTGTTCGGTCATGGCCGGCTGCCACGGCGGCCCACGGTGTATGTCTGCGCGCAGGACCGGCTCGACCACGATGCCGCCCCCTCGCCGGCCGGCGAGCGGCTGCTCTGCCTGGTGAACGCGCCCCCCGCGGGTGACCGACGCGTGTTCGAGCCGCCCGAGATCGACGCCTGCGCCGACCGGGCGTTCGGCCTGCTCGAGCGCTGCGGGCTGCGGGTGGCGCGCAGCGCGGCCCATGCCGTGGCCACCACGCCGGCCGACTTCGAGCGGCTGTTTCCGGCCACCGGCGGCGCGCTGTACGGTCGCGCCTCGCACGGCTGGATGACGCCCTTCGCCCGGCCGGGGGCGGCCAGTCGCCTGCCCGGCCTGTGGCTTGCCGGCGGCAGCGTGCACCCCGGCCCGGGCGTGCCCATGGCCACGCTGTCGGGCCGGCTGGCCGCGCAGGCCCTGCTCGCCGATCTCGACGGTTCCGCTTCGGCCCTTGCCATGTAAGTGCTCATTGACGGTTTGTTGTGTCAACGGCAGACTGCGTCGATGTCCCGGCCCGCGCTGTCCACCGTCACCGAGCTGCTCAAGCCGATCACCTGGTTCCCGCCGATGTGGGCCTTTGCCTGCGGGGTGGTGGCCTCGGGGGTCTCGCCCGTGGAGCGCTGGCCCATGGTGCTGGTGGGCGTGCTGCTGGCCGGGCCGCTGGTCTGCGCCACCAGCCAGGCAGTCAACGACTGGTTCGATCGCCATGTCGATGCCATCAACGAGCCGCAGCGGCCCATCCCCTCGGGTCGCATGCCCGGTCGCTGGGGCCTGTACATCGCCATCGGCTGGAGCCTGCTGTCGCTGCTGGTGGCCAGCACGCTGGGGCCCTGGGGCTTCGGCGCGGCGCTGGTCGGCCTTGCCCTGGCCTGGGCCTACAGCGCGCCGCCCATCCGCCTGAAGCTCAACGGCTGGCTGGGCAACGCCGCCTGCGGCCTGTGCTACGAGGGCCTGGCCTGGGTCACCGGGGCGGCGGTGATGGCCGGCGGCACCATCCCCGATGGCCGCTCCCTGGGGCTGGCGGCGCTCTACAGCCTCGGCGCGCACGGCATCATGACCCTGAACGACTTCAAGTCGGTCGAAGGCGATCGGCGCATGGGCGTGGGCTCGCTGCCGGTGCGCCTGGGCATTCACCGCGCCGCGCAGGTGGCCTGCTGGACCATGGCCCTGCCGCAGGTCGCGGTCATCGGCCTGCTGCTGTCATGGGAGCAACCAGCCCACGCCGCCGGCGTGGCGGTGCTGCTGCTCGCGCAGGCGGTGCTCATGCGCTGGTTCGTCGCCTCGCCCAGCCAGCGCGCCCTGCCCTACAGCGGCTTCGGCGTGCCGCTGTTCGTGGCCGGCATGATGGTCAGCGCCTTCGCGCTGCGCTCCCTCGGAGGAAGCTGACATGAGCGGTGCGCCGTTCGGCTGGTGGGCCATCGTCCGCCTGGGCCTGGTCCAGATGTCGCTGGGCGCGATCGTGGTGCTCACCACGTCCACCCTGAACCGCGTGATGGTGGTCGAGCTCGCGCTGCCCGCGCTGCTGCCCGGGCTGCTGGTGGGCGTGCACTACGCCATGCAGGGGCTGCGGCCACGCATGGGCTTCGGCTCCGATGTCGGCGGCCGGCGCACGCCCTGGATCGCCGGCGGCATGCTGGTGCTGGCGCTCGGTGGCGTGGGCGCGGCCGGCGCCACCGCCCTGATGGCCGGCCAGCCGGTGGCCGGCACGGTGGCCGCGGTGCTCGCCTTCGCCACCATCGGGGTGGGCGTGAGCGCGGCCGGCACCTCGCTGCTGGTCCTGCTGGCCAAGCGCGTGCCCGAGGCGCGGCGGGCGGCCGCCGCCACCATCGTCTGGCTGATGATGATCATGGGCTTTGCCATCACCGCCGGCGTGGCCGGCCGCCTGCTCGATCCCTACTCGCCGCAGCGCCTGATCGCGGTCACCGGCGTGGTCGCGCTGTGCGCGGTGCTGCTCACGCTGGCCGCGCTCTTTCGCCTCGAGGGCCGGGCCGAGCCCGCCGCGGCGGCCGAGCCCGGCCAGCCGCGGCCGCGCTTTCGCGAGGCGCTCGCCGAGGTCTGGGCCGAACCCCAGGCACGCCGCTTCACGGTCTTCGTGTTCGTGTCGATGCTGGCCTACAGCGCCCAGGACCTCATCCTCGAGCCCTTCGCCGGCGCGGTGTTCGGCTATTCGCCCGGCGAGTCCACCCAGCTCGCCGGCCTGCAGCACGGCGGCGCCTTTGCCGGCATGCTGCTGGCCGCCTTCGCCGGCAGCCGGCTCGCCGGGCGGCAGCTCGGCACGCTGCGCAGCTGGACCATCGGCGGCTGCCTCGCCTCGGCCCTCACGCTGGCCGGCCTGGCCGGCGCCGGCCTGAGTGATGGCGACTGGCCGCTGCGGGCCAACGTCTTCGCGCTGGGCGTGGCCAACGGCGCGTTCGCGATCGCCGCCATCGCCTCCATGATGCGGCTGGCCGGTGAAGGCCATGCCCGGCGCGAGGGCGTGCGCATGGGGCTGTGGGGCGCGGCCCAGGCGCTGGCCTTCGGCATCGGCGGACTGGCCGGCGCCGCGGCCAGTGACCTTGCCCGCTGGCTGATCAGCACCACCGGCTGGGCCTATGCCTCGGTGTTCGCGCTGGAGGGGCTGCTGTTCGTGGCCTCGGCCGCGCTCGCCGCCCGCATCGGCCGCGCCGACAGCGGCGAATTCCGCATCGACCCGGCCGATTCCGGCCGGCCCGCCGGCCCCCGGGTCGGCGACCTGCGGGTTGCCCCGCTAGAAAGGGGCTGACATGCCCGAGACCGGACACAAGGCGCCCCCGGCCGAAGAAACCTTCGACGTGGTGGTGGTGGGCGGTGGCCCGGCCGGCGCCACCGCCGCGCAGGAGCTCGCCAGCAAGGGCCGCAAGGTGCTGCTGCTCGACCGCGCGGGGCGCATCAAGCCCTGCGGCGGCGCCATTCCGCCACGCCTGATCCGCGACTACGCGATCCCCGATTCGCAGCTCGTGGCCCGAGCCACCTCGGCGCGCATGGTCTCGCCACGCTCGACCCATGTCGACATCCCGATCGAGAACGGCTTCGTGGGCATGGTCGATCGCGACCAGTTCGACGAATGGCTGCGCCAGCGTGCCGCCGCCGCCGGTGCGGTGCGCCGCACCGGCCAGTTCGAGCGCATCGAGCGCGACCCCGACGGCATGGCGGTGGTCCACTACCGCCATCGCGAGCACCTGCGCCCCGGCGAAGGTGTGCCGGCGCGGGTGCGGGCCCGGACCATCATCGGCGCCGACGGCGCGAAGTCCGGCGTGGCGCGCCAGGCCGTGCCCGGCGCCGAGAACACCCGCTATGTGTTCGCCTACCACGAGATCATCGCCGCGCCCGCTCGGCCGCCCGCGGGCTACGACGGCTCGCGCTGCGATGTCTGGTACCAGGGTTCGCTCTCGCCCGACTTCTACGGCTGGGTCTTCCCGCACGGCAACACCCTCTCGGTGGGCACCGGCAGCGCCGACAAGGGCTTCTCGCTGCGCAACGCGGTGGGGCGGCTGCGCGAAGCCGCCGGCCTGGCCGATGCGCCCACCCTGCGCCGCGAGGGCGCGCCCCTGCCGATGAAGCCGCTCAAGCGCTGGGACAACGGCCGCGACGTGGTCCTGGCCGGTGACGCCGCGGGGGTGGTCGCGCCCGCCTCGGGCGAGGGCATCTACTACGCCATGGTCGGCGGCAGCCTGGCCGCCGACGCGGTCGACGAGCTGCTGCGCACCGGCGACACCCGGGCGCTGGCCGGCGCCCGCCGTCGCTTCATGCGCGCCCACGGCAAGGTGTTCTGGGTGCTGGGCATCATGCAGCGCTTCTGGTACTCCAGCGACGCGCGCCGCGAGCGCTTCGTGAGCATCTGCCGCGACAAGGACGTGCAGCAGCTCACCTTCGAGTCGTACATGAACAAGGAGCTGGTGCGCCGCAAGCCGATCGCGCATGTGCGCATCTTCCTGAAGGACATGGCCCACCTGCTCGGCCTGGCCCGGGTCTGAGCGCCATGGCCTCGTCCGCCGCGCCGGGCGGCGTGCTTGCCGCGTCGGGCATGCCCGACGCGCTGATGCTGGTGGACGCGGTGATCGCCTTCACCGTGCTCGAGACCCTGGCCTTGCTGGCCTGGCGCCGGTACAGCGGCCGCGGCATCGCGCCCCGGCCGCTGCTGAGCACCATGGCAAGCGGTCTCACCCTGATGGTGGCGCTGCGGGTGGTGGTGGCTGGCGCCCCCTGGCCGTGGCTGGTGGCATGCCTGATGGCCGCCGGCGTGGCCCACGCCATCGATCTGCGGGTCCGCTGGCGCGGCTGAGCCCGGCCCGGTGCCACGGGCCGGATCTGGCCGGGTCGGCGCGCCGATACCGGAAGCAGACTGGGTCACATCCGCGCGTGCGCTCGGTATGATCCGGCCCTGCCCATGAACACCGACTCGTCACGCGCCACCGCCTCGACGGGCCCGCCAGATGCCGGACCGCGCAGGCATTCCCTGATGCGCAATGCGCTCTGGCTGACCGTGCAGCGCGTGACGGTGCTCGCGGCGGCGACCGACGCGGTGTTCTTCCTGCTGTTCTGGGCGATCGACTCGCCCTTGCTGCAATGGGTGAATGTGGCCAGCATCGCGATCTACGGACTGGCCTGGCGGCTCAGCCGCGACCGGCTGAATACCGCCTCGATCGTGCTGATCTGGATCGAGGTGCTCAGTCACGCGGCGCTCGGCTCGCTGATCATCGGCTGGGGCAGCGGTTTCCACTACTTCCTGATGATGTTCATCCCCGCCATCGCGGTCAGCACCCGGCCGCGGCGCGCGGTGCCGGCCCTGGCCGTGCTGCTCGCCTTCTACCTCGGGCTGGAGTGGCTGTGCACGCAGGTCGGGCCGATTCAGCCGGTGTCCCCGCTCAGCCTGGCCATCGTCCACGGCCTGAACCTGGCGATCGTGTTCGCCATGCTCACCGCGCTCACCATCGCCTATGTGGGTCTGGTGCGCGGCGCCGAACGCCGCCTCGAGCACATGGCCACCCGCGACCCGCTCACCCGCCTGTCCAACCGGCGGCACTTCTGGCTGCAGGCCGAGCAGCGCGCCGCGCAGGGCGCGGCGGGCGGGCCGATGGCGCTGGTGCTGGTCGATGTCGACCACTTCAAGCAGATCAACGACACGCACGGCCACGCCGTGGGCGACGAGGTGCTGACCGGCATCGCAGACCGGCTGCGCGAAGCCTGCCGGGATCACGATGTGGTCGCGCGCTGGGGAGGCGAGGAGTTCCTCCTGCTGCTCACCCGCACCGACCTGGATGGCGGCAGACGCGCGGCCGAGCGCATTCGGCGCTCGATCGCCGAGCAGTCGCTGTCGCCCTCGCAAGCAGCGCTGCGGGTGACGGTCTCGGTGGGCGTGACCGAATCGCTCGCCGCCGAGCCGCTCGGCGAGGGCATCGCCCGCGCCGACCGCGCGCTCTACCGCAGCAAGCAGGCCGGCCGCAACCAGGTCACGGCCGAGCCGGGCTGAGCGCCGCCGGGCCGCCTTCACGCAGCCGACGGATTGCCGCACTCACCCGCGTGGGGTCATCGGAGCGCAGCAGCCGGGTCACCCGCGGGGCAAGCCAGCCGGTATCCGACCGCAGCACCTCGCGCTTGACCGGCAACAGGCTGGCGGTGTGCATCGAGAACTGCTGCAGACCCATGCCGAGCAGCAGTCGGGTGGCATCGACCTCGCCGGCCATCTCGCCGCACACCGACACCGGCTTGCCCGCCCGCCGCGCCTCGCGGATGGTCATGGCGATCAGCCGCAGCACCGCCGGGTGGAAGGGATCGTAGAGCGGGGCCACGGTGTGATCGGCACGATCGATGGCGAGGGTGTACTGGATCAGGTCATTGGTGCCGATGGACAGGAAATCCAGGCGGCTGAGAAACAGCCGCGCCGACAGCGCCGCGGCCGGCACCTCGATCATGCCGCCCACCGCCACGCCCACACCCTCGTGCTGGCCACGCTCGCGCAGCTGCTCGCGGGCCTGGGCGATCATGGCCAGGGAGTGATCGATCTCATGCCGGTGCGCGAGCATGGGGATGAGCAGCCGCACCGGCCCATGCTCGGCGGCACGCAGGATGGCCCGCAACTGGGCGAGGAACATCTCGGGCTCGGCGAGGCAGAAGCGGATCGCGCGCTGGCCCAGGGCCGGGTTGGGCGAGAGCCCCGACTGCGGTGGCTCGAGGGCCTTGTCGGCGCCGATGTCGAGCGTGCGGATGGTCACCGGCTTGCCGCGCATGGCCAGCACGGCGGCGCGATAGGCCTCGTACTGCTCGTCCTCCGACGGCAGGTCGGGGCGGTTCATGAACAGGAACTCGGAGCGGAACAGGCCGATGCCGTCGGCCCCGAGGTCGCGCGCCTGCTGGGCCTCTTCGGGCAGTTCGATGTTCGCATGCAGTTCGACCCGGGTGCCGTCGCGGGTGTCGCCGGGGACCGAGACCAGATCGAGCAGCTTCTCGCGCTCGGCCAGATCGGCCGCCTGGCGGCGCCGGTACTCGGCGAGCAGCGGCTCGTCGGGCGCGACGATCACCACGCCCGCCTCACCGTCGAGGACCAGCCAGTCGTCGTCCTCGATGAGTTCGCTGGCGCTGCCCAGCCCGACCACCGCCGGCAGGTTCATGCTGCGCGCCAGGATGGCGGTGTGCGAGGTGGTGCCGCCCAGGTCGATGGCGAAGCCCAGCGCCGACTTCAGCGCCAGCATGTCACCGGGTGCGATGTCCGAGGCCACGTAGATCGCCGGCTCGCCGGCGCCGTGGCGGCTGCGCATGCCGGCCAGCGCCTTGAGCGCGCGATCGGTCACCTGCTGCACGTCGCGGCCGCGCTCGCGCAGATACGGGTCATCGAAGCCGGCGAACTGCTCGGCGAGTTCATCGGCCTGGTGCGACAGCGCCCATTCCGCGTTCCAGCCCTGGACCTGCACCAGCGCGAGCGCGGCCTCGGCGAGCGAGGGGTCGTCGAGGATCATGGAGTGGACCTCGAGCAGCGCCCGTGCCTCGGGCGGTGCCTCGGGGGGCAGTTCGTCGGCGAGCGCGGCGAGGTCAGCCTTGACCTCGCCCAGGGCGCGCCGCAGGCGGGCCTGCTCGGCCTCGCGCAGTTCCTCGGTGACCCGGTAGCGGGCGATGTCGAAGCGGCGCGACTCGAGCACGCGCGCACGGCCGATGACGATGCCCCCGCCGATGCCCGTGCCGCACAGCGTGAACACTCAGATCTCCTCGCCGAAACCGTCGGCCACGAGTTGCGCGAGCGCCGCGGCGGCCGCGTCTTCATCAGGACCGCTGGCCTCGATGACCAGGGTGGTGCCCTTGGCCGCGGCCAGCATCATCACGCCCATGATGCTCTTGGCGTTGATGCGGCGCGCGCCCTTGGCCATCCAGACATCGGACTGGAAACGGGTGGCGAGTTGCGCCACCTTGGCCGACGGCCGTGCGTGCAGGCCGAGCTTGTTCACCACCACCGCCTCAAGGCTGCGCATCGGGATCTCCGGGGGCATGGGCCGGCTGCGGCTCGCAGGGCACTTCGATGATCGCGCCCTTGGCGCTGTCGATCAGCATCGCGGCCAGCGCCTCGAGCGGGGCGCGACGGTTGCCCAGCGCCTTGAGCAGCATGGGCAGGTTCACGCCAGCGATCACCACCGAGCGTCCGGGATCGGCCAGACCGCGCGCGATGCGCGAGGGCGTGGCGCCGAAGACATCGGTGAGCACCACCACGCCGCTGCCGTCATTGATGCGCGACATCAGGTCGCCGGCGGCGCGCACCGCCGCCGCCGGGTCTTCATCGGGGATGACGTCGAGCGCGGCCAGTTGCACCGGCAGACGGCCGTAGATGTGCCGGGTGCAGTTGAGCAGGGCTGTGCCCAGGGGCTCGTGGGAGACGATCAGGATGCCGATCATGGCCGCAATGATAAGACGGCGTGGCCGGCCTCAGCGCGGCGCCGCGACCGCGCGCTCGAGCGCGTCGATGAACAGCCCGGCCACGTCGAAACCGGTCTGATCCATGATCTCGCGGAAGCAGGTGGGGCTGGTCACGTTCACCTCGGTGAGGTTCTCGCCGATCACGTCCAGGCCCACCAGCAGCAGCCCGCGCGCGGCCAGCACCGGCGCCAGGGCCTCGGCGATGCGCCGGTCGGCGGCCGAGAGCTCGCGGGCCACGCCGGTGCCGCCGGCCGCGAGATTGCCGCGCGCCTCGCCCAGCTTGGGGATGCGGGCCAGGCACCAGGGCACCACCGTGCCACCGATCAGCAGCACCCGCTTGTCGCCGTCGACGATCTGCGGCAGGTAGCGCTGCGCCATCACCGTGCGGGCGCCGAACTGGTTCATGGTCTCGATGATCACCGAGAGGTTCGGGTCGTCGGCGCGCGCGCGAAAGATGGAGGTGCCACCCATGCCGTCGAGCAGCTTGAACACCGCCTCGCCATGCGCCTGCGCGAAGGCGCGCAGCCGCGCCGGGTCGCGGGTGACGATGGTGGGGGCGGTGAATTCCGCAAACTGCGCAATGCTCAGTTTCTCGTTGTGGTCACGGACCGCGCGCGGGTCATTGAACACCCGGGCGCCCTCGCGCACCGCGTGCTCGAGCAGGTAGGTGGAGTAGATGTACTCCATGTCGAAGGGCGGGTCCTTGCGCATCAGCACCGCATCGAAGGCCTTCAGCGGCTGCTCGGTGTCGGCCTCGAGGCGGTACCAGTCCGGCTGCGCGCCGGTGACATCGGTGAGGTGCAGCCGGCGGATGCGCGCGACCACGCTGCCGCCCACCAGCGAAAGCTCGCCCTGCTCGCAGACATGGACCTCATGGCCGCGGGCCTGCGCGGCAACCATCATGGTGTAGGTGGAGTCCTTGTAGGTCTTGAGCGTGTCGAGCGGGTCGAGGACGATGGCGATGCGCACGGGCGATCTCCGGTAGGAAGGCGGCGCGGCGGGCACGCCGCGCGAGGGGGTCGGCAACCGGCTCAGCCGTAGCGCGACTGGTCGGGGTCTGTCTTCTCGAGCTCGATGGCGGCAGCCAGCATGGCCAGCCGGGCCACCACACCGTAGGCGTAGAACCGATTCTGCGCCAGGTCGGGGTCGGCATCGCAGTCGGGCAGGTGGCAACTGGTGGCGAAGGGCAGCGGCACATGCTGCGGTTCCGCGGCGGCCACCACCACCTGCGCGCCGGCCTCGCCATGCAGGCGGTAGAAACCGCCGACCACATAGCGGTCGATCAGGTAGACCACCGGCTCGGCCGTGGCGCTGTCCAGGGTCTCGACGGTGGGCACGCCCTCCTGCAACAGCAGGGCGGACGGACCATCGGGCGAGAGCCGCTCGCGTTCGCGAGCCGGCAGGCGGCGCACCTCGCCGGTGTCGCGCACCATGAGCGGGGGCTGGGGGGCATCACCGGCATCGGGCCGCAGCACCACGAAGGGCGCGCTCTGGATGCCGTACTCGCGGTACTTGGCGCGGGTCTGGCGCAGCAGGGAATCGACCGCGCCGGCCACGCTGTCCTCGCCGGCGCGGGTGGTCAGATCCGCGCGCTCGCACAGCCCGTGCAGCGGCGCGATCAGCCAGGGGTCGATCTCGAGCATCTTCGCGAAGCGCTTGGCCACCTCGCGGTAGGCCACGGCATGCTGGGAGCGGCGGCGTATCGGCCAGCCGGCGTGCAGCGGCGGCAGCAGCACCTGCTCGTGCAGGTCGGCGAGCACGGCCGGCGCGCCCGTGGCGAGATCATCGTTGAGCAGGATCGAGCAGGGATCGAAGTCGGTGAGGCCCACCCGCCGGCCCTGACGGCGAAGGGGCTCGAGCAGCAGCGCCGAGCCCTCGGGCAGCGCGATGCGCACCGGACTGGTGATGGCCGGGTCAGGCGAACCGAAACGCACGTTCAGGCCGGTCTGGCGCAGGATGGCCGCCAGCCGGTGGATGCTGGCGAAGTAACCCGGCTCGCGCCGGCGCCGATCCGGGATGAGCAGCAGGTTGCGGGCGTCGGGACAGTACTTCTCGATCGCCGCCATGGCCGCCTGCACCGCCAGCGGCAGCGTGGTGTCCGAGAGCTGATCGAAGGCACCCGGGAAAAGATCGGCCTCCACCGGCGCGAGCTTGAACCCGGCATTGCGCAGGCCCACCGAGCAGTAGAAGGGCGGGGTGTGCTCCTGCCACTCCATGCGCAGCCAGCGCTCGATCGCCGGCGTGGCCTGCAGGAAACGCCGCTCCAGATCGAGCAGCGGGCCCTTCAGGGCGGTGATCAGGTGCGGAACCATCGCGGACGGATGCTCTCGGCAGGCAGGGACGGAAGGGCTCGGGTGGCGGGGTTCGGTCGCCCCCCGGGCACGGCGCTGGCAGTCGCGTGAGTCGCGACCGGCCGGCGATTGTAGCCAAACAAAAAAAGCGGGCTCCGAGGGGAGCCCGCTCCACCGGCCGCCGGTGAGGGTCGGCTGCCGGTGTTCCGGCCCCGCAGGGCCGTCCGAGGAGATTGTTGGCGTGAGAGAACCGATCAGTGGTGGTAGGCCGACTCGCCGTGCGAGGCGATGTCCAGACCCTCGCGCTCTTCGTCTTCGGCCACCCGCAGGCCGACCACCATGTCCACCAGCTTGAAGGCGATGTAGGCAACGATGCCCGACCAGACCACGGCCACCACCACCGCCTTGATCTGCGTCCACACCTGACCGCCGATCGAATATTCGGCGGTCTGCATGGTCACCCAGTCGGGGAAGCCGATGCCGCCGAGCGAGGGCGCGGCGAACACGCCGGTGAGGATGGCACCCAGGATGCCGCCCACGCCGTGCACGCCGAAGACATCCAGCGAGTCGTCAGCGCCGAGCATGCGCTTCAGGCCGT
>JBIKWU010000116.1:0-11324 GCA_044356115.1 Burkholderiaceae bacterium | reverse complement strand
AGACCACCGAGCGCCCCAAGAGACCGAGGCGCTGCTCGGAACAGTACCTCCGGGACGACCTGACCCTGCTCACCACCGATCACGACGTCCGGCACGGCGCACGACCTTGCCCGCTCAGGCTGTGGTCGGCTCCCGCCGCCCGGCGGCGCCAGCGCCGGCCAGCATGAACTCGGCGGGGTCGAACTCGCGGGTCATGGCCCAGTAGTCGAGCAGCCGCCAGGGCGAGGTGACGGTGAGGCGGTTGCGCGCGTTCTTGTACCAGCTGGTCACGCCGGGGTGGGTCCAGACCATGTCGGCGGCCTTCTCGTCCAGGCGCTGGTTGTAGCGCTCGCAGACCTCGGGCCGCACCTCGAGGCTGCTCAGCCCGTCTTCGATCAGGGTGCGCAGGGCCTGCATGATGTAACGCACCTGGCACTCGGTGTGGAAGATGATCGAGCCGCCGTGGGCCAGGTTGGTGTTGGGCCCGTAGAGCATGAAGAGGTTGGGGTAACCCGGCGCGGTCATGCCCAGATAGGCGCGCGGGTCGTCGTCACCCCACTGCTCGCGCAGGGTGCGGCCGTCACGGCCGCGGATGGTCATGGGCCAGAGCATCTTCGAGGCCTGGAAGCCGGTGGCGAAGATGATCACGTCGGCCTCGTGGCGGGTGCCGTCGCGCATCACGATGGCGCCGGGCTCCACCCGCGCGATGGGGTCGGTCTCCAGCGACACGTTGTCCCGCCGCAGCATGCGGTACCAGTGGTTGTCGCGCAGCATGCGCTTGCCGTAGGGCGGGTACGAGGGGATGCACTTGGCGAGCAGGGCCTCGTCGCCACCGAGCTCGCCGCGCACATAGTCGACGATCATCTCGCGCATGCGGTGGTTGGTCGCGTTGAGCGAGACCGCCGGCTGGGTCCAGGCGGGGTCCTTGTGCAGCGAGGCGTGAAAGCCATCGGAGCTAGCCCAGAACTGCTGGAAGCGCAGCCAGTTGGAGTAGTACGGGATATGCCGCAGCGCCCAGTTGTGGCCGGGCTTCACGGGCAGGTGGTAGTTGGGGTTGTTCATCGCCCAGTGGGGCGTGCGCTGGAAGACCCGCAGGTGGGCCACCTCGGGCGCGATCGACGGGCCGGTCTGCATGCCGCTCGCGCCCGTGCCGATCATGGCCACGCGCTTGCCGGCCAATGACACCGAGCTGTCCCACTGCGCGGTGTGGAAGGCCGGGCCGCCAAAGGTCTCGATGCCCTCGATGCGCGGCACGGCGGGCCGATTGAGCTGCCCCACCGCGGTGATCAGCGCGTGACACTGGCTGCGGCCCGAGCCGCCCTGCGCGTCTTTCCAGTGCACGGTCCAGTGGCCGGTGGCCGGGTCCAGCGCGGCCTCGGTGACCTCCACCCCGAAGCGGATGTGCTCGCGCAGCCCGTGCACGCGCACCACCTCGCGGATGTAGGCCAGGATCTCGTCGCGACGCGAGAAGTGCCGGCTCCAGTCGTTGTTGACCTGGAAGGAGTACGAGTAGAAGTGGTTGGGCGTGTCCACCGCGCAGCCGGGGTAGGAGTTCTCCAGCCAGGTGCCGCCCACGTCGGCGTTCTTCTCGAGCAGCTCGAAGGGAATGCCCAGCTGCTTCAGGCGGATGGCCGCGCACAGGCCGCCGAAGCCCGCGCCGATCACCACCACCCGGAATCCCGCGCGCGCCGCCGGCGGCTGTGGGTGATGCCACTGCACCGAGCGGGTGTCTTCGCCGCCGAAGCTCATTTCCTCGAGCAGCAGCGGAATGTACTCGGCCGGCACGACCTGGCCCGTGCCCGCGCTCATCATCTGCTGCAGCACCTCGGCCGGGGGCCGCGGCGGCGCCGCGCGGCCGCTGGCGGCATGGTCACGCAGCGCCGCCACCAGGCGGTCGATCACGGTCTGGCGCAGCGCGGGCGGCACATCCTGCAGAAAGCTCCACGGGCCATGGATGTGCGGGGCCACCTCGGCCATGAGCGGGAGATCGCCGGTGAGCTGCACCAGCGACATCAGCAGCGGCGCGATCTCGGCATCGGCCAGCGCCGCGCGCAGCGCGGCCTCATCGCGGACCGCCTCGCGCACCGTGGCGAGGAAATCGGTTGTCATGGCAGGACTCCTTGGAGACAGGTGGCCCGACAGCGCGCCGGGCGCGGGGATTCAGACCGTGGTGTAGCCGCCATCGACCGGCATGGCCGTGCCGGTCATGAAGCCGGCGCGATCGCTGCACAGGAAGACCACCGCCTGCGCGATCTCCTCGGCCAGGCCCAGGCGGCGCAGCGGCACCGTGCCCAGGATCTGGTCGCCACGCCGGGCCATGGCCTCGGTGATCATCGGGGTGTCGATGTAGCCCGGGCACACCGCGTTGACGCGGATACCCGCCGCGGCATGGTCGATGGCCGCGGCGCGGGTGAGGCCGACCACACCGTGCTTGGCCACCACATAGGCATTGGAGCCGGGCAGGCCCACCAGCCCGGCCACCGAGGCGGTGTTGACGATGGCGCCCCCGCCGGTGGCTTCCATGGCCGCGATCTCGTGCTTCATGCACAGGAACACCCCGGTGAGGTTCACCGCGAGCATGCGCTCCCAGGCGGCCATGCCGATGTCGCCCATGCGCTGGCCGCCGGCGCCCACATGCATGGCGGCGATGCCGGCGTTGTTGAAGGCGCAGTGCAGCGGCCCGTAGGCGGCCAGCGCGGCCTGCACCATGGCCGCCACCTGGTCGGGGTGGGTGACGTCGGCATGCACGGCGTGGGCCTCGCCCCCGGCGGCGCGCACCAGGGCCACGGTTTCCTCGGCGCCGGCGCCGGGCAGGTCAGACACCGTGACCCGCGCGCCCTCGCGGGCCATGGCCAGGCAGGTGGCGCGGCCGATGCCCGAGCCGCCGCCGGTGACCAGGGCGCTGCGCCCGGCAAGCAGGCCGCTCATGCGGCGAGGGCGCGCGGGGCGCGCATGGGGCACGGCAGACGGCGAAGCGGCATGGATGACCTCGGTGCTTGAGAGGGCGGCCGGGCGGGTGCCGGCGGTGTGAGCCGATGGTACGGCCGGCGCGAGGCCCCGGGCAAAGCCCGCGCAGCGGATTCCGGCCGCGGCGCTCGGCTAAGATCGCTGATCCTCTTCAGCGCCGCGCACGCGCGGCCCGCCCCCATGAAACGCAGCTCGCTTCGCATGGATCGGGTAGACACCCCGATCATCCCGACCATTGCCGCCCTGGTGCGCGCCACCCCCGGCACCATCTCGCTGGGCCAGGGTGTGGTGAGCTACGGGCCACCGCCTGATGCCGTGGCCACGCTGCCGGCGCAGATGGCCGATGTGCAGCTCAACAAGTACCAGGCCGTGAGCGGCATGGCGCCGCTGGTGCAGGCCATCGAGGCCAAGCTCGCGGCCGAGAACAGCCTGAGCGTGTCGCCGCACAGCCTGGTCATGGTCACCGCCGGCAGCAACATGGCCTTCCTGAATGCGGTGCTGGCCGTGGCCGACCCGGGCGAGGAATTCATCCTGCCCATGCCCTACTACTTCAACCAGGAGATGGCCATCCGCATGGCGGGCTGCGTGCCGGTGCCGGTGCCGGTGCGCGACGACTGGCAGCTCGATGTGGCGGCGATTGCCGCCGCCATCACCCCGCGCACCCGGGCGATCGTCACGGTGTCGCCCAACAACCCCACCGGCGCGGTCTACCCCGAGGCCGATCTGCGGGCGGTGAACGCGCTTTGCGCGCAGCACGGCCTGTACCACTTCAGCGACGAGGCCTACGAGTACTTCACCTACGACGGCGCGCGGCACTTCTCGCCGGGCAGCATTCCGGGCGCGCATGCCCACACGCTGTCGTTCTACTCGTTCTCGAAGAACTACGGCATGGCGAGCTGGCGGGTGGGCTATGTGGTGTACCCGGCCGATCTCTTCGACGCCATGAACAAGGTGCAGGACACCAACCTGATCTGCGCCCCGGTGGCCTCGCAGCTGCTGGCCCTGCGCGCCCTGGCGCAGGGCCGCAGCCTGGTCATGCCGCGGGTGGCCGATCTGGCCCGCGTGCGCGCGCAGGTGTTCGAGGCCTTGAGTGGGCTGGGCGATCTGGTGCACTTCCCGCGCACCCAGGGCGCCTTCTACGTGCTGATGCGCCTGCCCGGCGTGGCCGACCCGCTCGCCTTCAACCGCGCCATGACCGAGCGCCACAAGGTGGCCACCATCCCGGGCTTCGCCTTCGGGCTCACCGGCACCGCGCAGTGGAACTACCAGCGCTTGTCGTATGGCGCGCTGGACGCAGCCACGGTGGCTGAAGGGGTGCAGCGGTATGTGGCGGCGGTGAAGGCGTGGTACCGGGCTTGATCGGGCGCGGGAGCAAGGCTCGGCGCTCCGGCGACGAGCGCATGGTCACGGGAATGTCGCGCTGCTCGTCCAGGTGACATGGCTGGCGGGCGGCAGCGGCGCCGGCAGGGCAAAGCGGGCCACCGGGCCACGCGCTGGCTCGGCCGCATCGAGCACCACCAGTTCGCCGCGATCGGTGGCGGCATCGTGGGTCCAGGCCAGGACCCAGCCCTCGTCCTCGCCCGGACCGCCCGGCACGAACTGCGGGGCGCTCACATAGACGCGGGCGCCGGCATCCCACAGGCTCACGGTGCGGCCGGTCTGGCAGTCGAGCTTGGCCAGCCCGTGATACCAGTAGTAGGCGTTGCCCACCGGCTCGTCGCCCGGCGTGCCGCGCGCCGACACCCAGGTGTGCCGGCTCTGCTGACCGCCGCGGTCTTCGCGGATGCTGGGCGCCTCGCCGCCGGCCTCGCGGTGCACGATCGCCTGGTGCGCGCCACTGGCAAGGTCGAGCGTGTGCCGGCACAGGAAGGGCCCACCCGGCTCGCGGGTGGCGCCCGGCAGCGGCCCGCCCCGCCCGAGCCCGGGGGGATTCAAGGGATCGAAGTCGAGCATGCCGTCGTAGATGGTGGTGTCGACGACCAGCTGCCCCTGTGCCTCCCAGGCATTGACGATGTGGAAGGACTGGTGGCCCGCGGGTAGCGGCATCGAGAGGATGGGGCCATCGCCACGGCGGGGTACCGCCACGATGCGCGACCCGCCGGGAGGCAGGGTGAGCGCATCCAGCACCACGGCGTTGCCGAGGGCGGCCCGCGGCACGGCCAGCACGCCCAGCTGCACCGCCACGTAGTAGCCGGGGGTGGCGCAGAGGTCGTGCAGCGCCGCGCCCTTGACGCCCAGGGAGCGCTGAACGCGGGCGCGCTCGCGCCACTGGTCGTCGAACTCCAGGAACGTGACCGTGTCGCTGCCAAGCACGCCCGGCGTCATCACGTAGGCCACCAGATGCCCGGTGGCAGGGTCGAGGCGCGGCATGGGGCTGAGCTGCTTCAGGCCGCCCCCCAGGGCATTGATCGGGGCCGGGCCAAGGGTGTCGAGCGTGACCGGGTCGAGCAGGTAGTGACCGTCGATGTCCGAGGCCACCACCGCACCGCCCCAGGCATAGACCTCATGGGCCGCACCGGTGCGCAGCGCAAGCCGGCCCATGTTGGCCAGCGCGCCGCCCGGCCGGTTGGTGAACGGCCGACGCCTCAGCAGGCGGCCGGCGGCCTGCTCTTCGCGGGCAAGCGGCAGGTCGACATGGCGCGCGTGGTAGACCACACGGTCAGCCTCGAAACGCGCCGAGGCCACCATGGCGTAGGCGTCCAGAAAGTGCACTGGCGTGCTGCCCGCCTTCTGGATGCCAGGGCCGTTTCGGAGCAGCGTGCCGCGAAGGCCTGCGGGGAGCGCGCCGGACACGAGTGGAAGCTGGTGCGAGCGCACCTCGGCGGGGGCTCGGAAGATGAGGGTATGGTCGGCCACGAAGATGTCCTGGAAGGGAACAGGAAACACGGCGCGGGATGCTCACGCGACACACGAACGGAACCGGCCGGCGCTGCGCGACCGGCATTTGCATTGTGCGTGGTTCGCATCGATCCACGCTACTGGCAAGGCACCCGGAACCAGACCGATCGTGCGCAAGCCGAAACGGTCCCGCCGGCCCGGGACTTCCCCGCAAGCACTCCCTCAAGGCGGGACAGCCGTCCCGTGGGCGACCATGCCGCGGGCCATTACGGTCGACGGAGCGGCCCGACCGGTATCGGCCTGGCGCTGCCTCAGCTACCAGCGCTCCGGAGCCGTCCATGTCCTTGCTTGCGTTCACCACCTTTGCAATCCTGCGCGCACCCATCGGCGACGCGCAGGTGCAGGGATTCTTCGATCGACTGCCCGCGGCCTTTGGCGCCGCGGACAGCGCCGAGGGTTTCGCCGATCGCTCGATGCGCGATCCGGTGACCCTCAAGCACAGCTGGGGCGACTACGTCCCCCCTCGCTTCTTCGATCCCGGACGACACCGCGGTGTGGTGTTCACGCTCTCGCGCTGGCGCTCGCTGGAGGCGGTGCATGCCTATGCCTATGCAGGCCTGCATGGCGAGGCACTGCGCCACCGCCTCGACTGGTTCGAGAAACCCGATTGGCCCAGTTACGTCGCGTGGTGGGTCGATGACGACCATCGGCCCGACTACGCCGAGGCGACCGCACGGCTGGAACACCTGTACGACCATGGCGCGACAGCGCATGCCTTCGATCTGCGCACCCCGTTCGGGCCCACCGGTTCGCCAACCACGATCGACCGCGACGAAGCGCGCGCGATCGCAAGCCGAGCACCGGCCAGCGTGCAGGATCTCGAGGCACGACAACGCGAGCGCGACGCCATCACGCGGGCGATGAAGGCCGTACGCAAGGACGCCGACTGAGCGGCGCCCGTTCCGCCTAGAACCCCAGGTCGCGAGCGCGGGCGACGGCACGCGGTCGGCTGTCCACGCCCAGCTTGGCATAGAGCACCGACAGCGCATTGCGAACGGTCTTGTCGGCGAGGCCCAGATGGGCTGCGATCTGGGCATTGTCCAGGCCCTGCGCCACCAGCCGGGCCAGTTCGCGTTCACGCGGCGTGAGGCGCGGTGCCTCGCCCGCACCGCTGACAAAGCCGGCCACCGCCTCGCAGAACCGCTCGAAAGCCGGCTCGTGGCCGAGGGGCACATGATTGGCCGAGGAGAGGGATTCGAAGCGCGCGCCTGGAATGGCCGCGGCAATGTCATGACCCAGCGACACCGGCACCGCCCGATCGCCCTCGCAGTGCAGGACCAGCGTGGGCGCCCTCACCTGCGGCGCCAGCGCCCGCACATCGACCTCGGCCCGTGCGCGCATGATCTGCGCGGCGCGCGGGCCGTCGCAGCTGCGGCGCTGCTGCTCGTTCATGGCCTCGCGAACCTCGGGCGTGGCATCCGGCAGGAAGCTGCTGCTGAAGAACTCCCGCACCCGGGGGTCGTCCCGCCCCCAGCCGAATTCCACCAGCCGCCACTGTGCCTCGAGAAAGCCGCGCTCCTGCTGGGTTGCGCAGCGATGCAGGGTGCCATGCATGTACCCGCCCAGCACCACCAGGTGCGAGACCCGCTCGGGGTGACGCGCCGCATAGGCGATCGCGATGGGGGCGGCGCCGCTGACCGCCAGCAGCGCCACCCGGGGATTTCGGCGGGTATCCACCGCGGCGTCGATCACGGCCTGAAGCTCTTCCAGCCAGGGCTCGACGCCGCGCGGCCGCGGGTCATCGCCCGACAGGCCGCAGCCGCGCTCGTCATAACGCACCAGACGGAAGGAGCGGCTCAATCGCCGGATCCACGGGCCCCAGATCGGCGAGCGGGTGTCGTAATCGACATTGGTGAGCCAGTGCGCCACGCGCACCAGGGGGGTCGCGCCGGCAGGCCCGCTGTCGGCCCAGGCAATGCGGGCCCCGCTGCTCAGCCGAGCGAAGCGGATGGGCATGGGCGCGAGCGGCGGATCACCGCAAGCCGGCGGGTTGGGTGCGGAGGGGACGCGCGTCACGAGCATGCCTTCGATGGGAAGTACGCTTCAGGCGTCTCCGCGCAGCCGCCGCCGGCTCTGAGACTCGACATGGCGCTTGAGCACGCCATCCATTCGCGCCTGCCAGCCTTCGCCCGTGGACCGGAAATAGGCCAGGACTTCAGGGCTGTAGCGCACCGAGACGAGTTGCTTCTTGCTGGCAAGCGGCGGCCGACCACGCCGGGCCTTGGCGGGAATCATCTGCGCCAGTTGTTCTTTCGTGAGGGGCTGAGCGTCGGGATCGGCCCTGGCCGCCGCAGTGATCTTGCGATGCTCGGCCACGCCAGGCATCTGGATTGGTGTCTTGCTGGAAGATCCGGACATAAGGCCTGACCTCTCGTCGGTTGGCGCGCCGAAGGCTGATCACCCTGCGTACATCACCGCGATCCACGAAAGCGACGCAGCACAGGGTGTGCTGTCCTGGTTTATTGTCGCTACACAATAAGCACCTGTCGAGAACACGGCTGGCTCATGCCTTGACCCCGCTCCGAAACTCGCCCGCCCCACCCCCTCCCGCTTTCCACCCCACCCGCCTTGCCCCGCGCCGCGCTATCCCCGACCCTGCTGCCTGCCCCATTCCAAGGAGACCTTCATGCAGCATGCCTACGAGACCGTGAGCGTTGATGTCCGTGGCGCGGTTCACTGGCTCACCCTGAACCGGCCCGAATCGCTCAATGCGATCACCACCCAGATGGCCAGCGAGCTGTCGGACTATTTCGGCGGGCTGCAGCGTGACCGCAACTGCCGCATCGTGGTGATGCGCGGTGCCGGCCGCGCCTTCTGCGCGGGGCTGGACATCAAGCGCCGCGGCGAGGGCGAGAAGCCCTTCGGCGGCGGCTTTGGCTTCCAGGGTCTGCTGGCTGATGTGTACGTGAAGATGCACCACTGCCCGCAGCCCATCATCGCGCTGGTGCATGGCGCGGCCAGCGGCGGCGGGTTCGCCTTCGCGCTGGCGGCCGACATCCGCATCGCGGCGCAGAGCGCGCGCATGAACGCCGCCTTCATCAAGCTGGGGCTGTCGTCGTGCGACATGGGCGTGAGCTACTTCCTGCCGCGGGTGGTCAGCCGCTCGGTGGCCGCCGAGCTGATGCTCACCGGGCGCTTCATCAACGCCCAGCGCGCCCTGGCCACCGGCCTGGTGAGCGAGGTGGTGCCCGATGACCAGCTCGAGGCCGCCGCGCAGCCCTACATCGACGAGATGCTGGCCACCTCGCCGATGGGCCTGCGCCTGACCAAGGAAGGCCTGAACCTGGCCACCGACGCGCCCTGCCTCGAGGCGGCCATCGCCATCGAGAACCGCAATCAGACCCTGTGCGCCCGCACCGAAGACTTCGCCGAGGGGCTGCGCGCGTTCATCGAGAAGCGCCCGCCGGTCTACAAGGACGCATAGATGCGGCGGGCCCGACCCATACCCGGTCGGCGTCCGCCCGCGCCTCCCGACCGATGACCACTCAGGGGTACGAAGTCCACCACCGATCAGCCGATCCTCAAGCAGCCAACCGCGCCCACCGATAGCGAGCAAGCCACCCTGCCGGCGCAATACCTATCGGCGTGCCCCTGGCGCCGCGCTTCTGAGGAGTATCGGATGACTTTCTTCCTGCGACGCAGCCTCTTCGCCCTTTCGCTGACCGCGATCGCCGGTTGCGCGACCCCCCTGAGCACACCGACGAGCAGCGGCTGCGGGTGCAGCGCGCCGGCGTCGGGACAGTTGACCGCCGTGGCAGGAGCGCCTCAGGCAGCAGCGCACCCGAAAGCGCCGTCGGTGGGCTGCGCGGAACCGTCACGGGGCATCACCGTGGTCTGTCCCCAGGCGACGTCCACCTGTTCGACGGCACAGCCTGCGCCCGGCAGCGGCTCCTGCGGGTGCGTGGGCTCCTGCACCTGCGGCGGCTATGCCACCAGCATCATTTCCACGCACACCGGTACGGGCAACCCGATCGCCGTGACCTGGCCCATGGCCTGCAATGACTACCCGATCAGCTATCGGGCCATGCCTCGCTGAACCCCGGAACAGTCCTCACACACGGCAAGAAGAGACTCCCATGACCCTGACTCGACGCTCCCTGCTGACCCTGATGACCGCCCTGACGGTGCTGGCGCCCGCCCTCGGCTCCGCACAGACGGCCCCCGCGGCGGCCACGATTGTCGCCATGCCCAGTGGCTCTGCCGCCGGCACCTTCAACAGCGGCATGATCTTCGTGGCCGAGCAGCTCGATCGCAACGCCGACCCCGGCATGCGTGTGCGGCCGACGATCGTGACCAGCTTCGTCAACCTCAATGACCTGGGTGAAACCTCCGCCCTGGGCCGGCTGATCGGCGAGAACCTCGGGCATGAACTCCAGGTTCGCAACTGGGCGGTCGCGGACATCCGGCTGACCAAGTCGCTGATCATCAATCAGGCCGGCGAGTTCTCCCTGAGCCGCGACATCCGGCAACTGCGCGACTCCTACCCGGTCTCGAACATCGTCACCGGAACCTACGTGGCCACGGGTGATGGTGTGCTGATCAATGTACGCATCGTCGACTCGACCAACGGGGTGGTGATCTCCAGCGCGCAGACGCGCCTGCTTCGCGACCGCTTCGTGGCGTCGCTGGTCGACAAGCCGACCGCGGCGCCGATGGTCAACCTGACCGCCAGTTGCCCCTCAGCCTCGATTTGCGGAGCCAGCCGATAGAATCCGAGGCTCGCGCACTCCAGAAAGGCAGACCATGGCTCGCCGTCGACGCTCGCCTTCATCGGTGGCGGCCATCCTGATGATGGTCGGAGCCCTGGCCGGTTGCGCGGGCACGCCCACGGGCCAGCTGCCGCCGGTCTGCCATATCGATGAGGCCGAGCTTCTCGGCAAGATCGACAGCCGGGATCTGGCCGGTCAGCTCGGCGAGGGCCTGTGCCCGCTGGGCGATGTCTCGGGGCAAGGCGATGGCAAGCCCACGCTGTTGATCGTTTCAGACCCGGTCGACATCCAGAGCTACCTGCCCGGCCCTTTCGGCAGGGCATTCGGCGATGTGTTCCGAGCCGCGATCTTCCAGCGATGCCAGGTGCCGATCCGGCAGGTCGAGCTGGGCCGGGACTTCAATCTGACCCCCCAGGGCATCACCGCGCTCACCCGAGACCTGCGGGAGGTTCGTGGCACCAGCTTTCAGGCGCGCGAGGCCATCATCACCACCTACAGCCTGAACCGGGGACGCATCACCCTGGTGGCAAGGCGCCTTGCGCTCGGTGACTCAGCCATCACCGGCATGAGCACCCGGGAAGTGTCGTGGCAGTGCGAGCAGAACCTGATGGGCACCAACTCGGTTCGGTCAGTCATCCGATAGCTCAGGGCAGCAGCGCCTCGCCCTCGATCTCCACCCGGGCGGCCGGGTCGATCAGGGCCGAGACCTGCACCAGCGTCATGGCCGGGAAGTGCTTGCCCAGGGTCTCGCCCCAGGCCTTGCCCACCGCG
>JBIKWU010000367.1:0-3206 GCA_044356115.1 Burkholderiaceae bacterium | reverse complement strand
CTCGAAACCTGCCGATTTCCAAAATCGCCCGGAAACCCGCGCCAATGCTGGACCTCATCAAGATGACGGTACTTTTGACGGTATCCAGCGGCCTTCCGTCCAAGAACCCGAGGCGCGACAAGGACTTGGCGTCTCAATTGATGACTGAGTGGGAGTAACGCCCTCAACCCCCTGAAAGCCGCAGGAATCCTTCACCGGGCGCCGAATGCCCGCATCGCGTCGGGCATGGGTTGTGTGCCCGAGCGCGGTGATCTGATCGCATGCTCACCGCGCGCCAAAGCAGGATCGGCAGGCAAGCAGCGGCACGCCAAAGGCCAGGGCGAACGCGACATTGAGCACTGCGTTGGGCCACAGCCCTGTCCACAGGGATATGGTGGTGTCGGGCACGAACCAGCCCGCCAGCGAAATCACGAAGACATTCCATCCGTGACGCTCTCCGCGACGGAAGGGGCCGCGCAAGGTCAGCCAGAGGGCCAGTCCCCAGCCCACCATGACGGAGCCCATGACCCCGTGCGCAAGCATGAGGTAGGGTTGTACCCCGGCGCCGAATGCTGCCAGCGCACTGGCCTCGCCATACACCAGAAGGCTGAAGCCCCGGCGAGTCGGTTCCGGCAGGAGCGCCATCGCCAGGCCGAAGAGGATGGTTCCTGCGGTGACGGCCTGCAGCCAGCGGTACCAGAGGGCAGGAATCGGTTCGGGCGTTTCGGGCGTGAGCAAGGGGGCAGGGGGCATGGGTCCGGATCCAGTCGATGAACGAGGCGCTCATGATCGACGCAGCGATCGGGCCGGACAATGACTCCCGAGGTAAGCGCGAACGCCGCCCTTGCATGCAGCATGAACCCATGGACAGGCTCGATTTCGGCGATCACCTGAGAAAGTGGCGGCGCGTCCGGCGCCTCAGCCAGCTCGGCCTCGCCGCGATGGCGGGGGTGTCGGCGCGCCATGTCAGCTTCCTGGAGACGGGGCGGTCGCAGCCGAGTCGGGAGATGGTGCTCAAGCTGGCGCAGGCCCTGGGCGTCCCCTTTCGCGAGCGCAACCCCATGCTGGCGTCGGCGGGCTTCGCGGCGATGTACCGCACCCGGGATTGGGACGACCCTGACCTTCGCCCTCCCATGCAATCGGTGCGCACCGTTCTTGCGGCCCACATGCCTCATCCCGCGCTCGCGCTGGACCGCCTGTACAACGTGGTTGCGACCAACGCCTCCGCCACGATGCTTCTGCGCGCACTGCTGCCGCACGACGAGTCCGCGACGATCAACGTGATCCGGGCAACGCTGCACCCCGAGGGCCTCGCACCCCTGATCGTCAACTTCACCGATTGGCGCGAGGATCTCCTGATGCGCCTGGGCAGGCAGGTGCAACTGACGGGCGACGCGGCACTCGCCGAGTTGTACCGGGAGGTCAGCGCCTACCCGATGCCGTGCGGCGCGCCAGCGCCAGAACGCGTGCGACAGGGGATGAGGCCCGACGTGATTCTCACGCTGGAACTTCGCGTTGAACGACAGGTACTGCGATTCATCACCGCATTGACGGTTTTCGGAAGCCCCCACGACATCCTGCTGCAGGAGATCGCCATCGAGACCTTCCTCGCGGCCGACGAGGCGACAGCCCGCTTCCTGCGGGGTATCGCCTCGTCAACGGGGGGCGGGCTACTGGGCTGAGGGATCCATCGGTGGGCAACGGCCGCGCAGCCGAGAGCCTGAGCGTTCCTGCGGGGCGGTCACTGCCTTCGTCTGCGGCAGCGGCTCGCGAGTTGCCGCTCATCGGCACCCGTGCCCAGGACTCGACGTTGCGGCTGGTGGTGCCCTATCCGCCGAAAGGCTCGTCCGACTCCTCGACGACGCCGAGGCCGACTTCCAGCCCGTCTCGCAGATCAGTCAGTATCAGTTCATCGGGGTCGATCCGCTTGACGGCCTCGTCGTCCATCATCAGGGCGGCAAGCTGCGGATCCTGGCCACCTCGGCCGACCGCGTCGCCCTCTACGCCCGCGGGATCGCGGCCATCATGCAGCAGCCCGAGGTCCGCGAGAAGTTCGTCCAGATGAAGTCGGAGCCGGTCTCGGCCGACGTCGCCCGGACCCGCGCCACGGTGGAAGCCTTCAGGGCGCAGTGGGTGCCGGTGATCCGCGCCTCTGGCGTCCGACTGGACTGAACGCCGATGAGCCTCATCAGCCTGAGCTTCGACAACGTCCCGGACCCCGAGGTGACCCCGCAAGTCCTCGAGGTGCTGGGCCGGCACGACATCCGCGCGACTGCGTGCTGATCGCATGCGGGCGCATCATCGACGAGATCGCGTCCTACGTCAGCACGGAGCGGCACCAGTCGATGCCCGGCAGCAGGCGCAGCCTGCGCCGGCCGCGTCGATTCCGGCTGAGGTGCCTGCGCCGCCGCGCCGAATCGCCCGGCCACGATCTCCTCCTGGGCTTACGGCACGGCCGTTGCATGCGGGGTGTCGGTCAGGGTCAACCGAGCCTTGGACGTGCTCTGCTACGAGCCCAGCCCCACTCTCGTCGGGAACTCCGGACGCTGCCCACCAAGTACCGGGGGGAGGCCCGAGACGGGCCGTCTGCCGACGAACCTGCTGCGTCGCCACGACGATGGGGACTGCCTGCTGGCGCTGCCCGATGTTCTCGAGTTCATTGGCACGCCAGCCTGTGCGGCGCGCAAGCGCCAGCGGTTTCGGGCAGCCGATGAATCCACGCGCACATCAAGCTCCGTACAATGACGTCGCAGTGCCATTGACGGTATCGGCATGTCTGCGCTGCCACGGCGGCCATCGCGCCGGCGAGTCACCGGCGCAACGCCCTCGCGCTCGGGCAGGACACTGCTGAGGCACTTCGAGAAATCGGCCTGACCGACGCGCAAATCGTCGCGCTTCAAGAGCGCGGTATCGTCAACTGAGCCCACGGGATACCCCCAATGCCACGCATCTACTTCAACGAGGTCGTCACCCGCGACGGCTTCCAGAGCGAACCCGCCTTCGTGCCCACCGACGCCAAGGTGGCGCTGATAGACGAGCTCAGCGCCTGTGGCTACGCCAAGATCGAGGTCACCTCGTTCACCTCGGCCAAGGCCATTCCGATGCTGCGCGATGCCGAGGAGGTGATGGGCCGCATCCAGCGCATCCCCGGCGTCGAGACCACCGTGCTCGTGCCCAACGTGCGGGGGGCCGAGCGTGCGCTGGAGTCGCGCGCCGACGAGTTGAAC
>JBIKWU010000366.1:0-3227 GCA_044356115.1 Burkholderiaceae bacterium | reverse complement strand
CAGCGCGTAGATCGCCTCGCAGACCACGCAGCCCAGCACCAGCAGATTGCCGGCGAGCGAGCCGGCCGCGCCGCCGGCATCGCCCCGCGCGATCGAGAGCACGGCCACGCCGCCCACCGCCAGCGCGACCGCCGTCCAGCCCCGGGCGCCGAGCCGCTCGCGCAGCCAGAGGTGACCGCCGAGCGCGACCACCGCCGGCAGCGTGGCCAGAATGACCCCGGCCGCGCTCGCCGAGGTGAGCGACAGGCCCGCGAGCATGCAGATCGAGAACAGGAAGTTGCCGAAGAAGGACTGGGCGAAGAGCAGCCCCGCCAGCGGCCGTGCCTGCGCCAGGCCGCCGCTCCAGGGCAGCATCAGCACCGCCGCCAGCGCGAAGCGCAGCCAGGCCAGCAGGAACACCGGGAACACCTCGGTGAGCGGCTTGCTGAGCGCGGTGTAGCTGCCCACCAGTGCCATGCCGCTGAACAGCAGCAGATAGCCGCCGAGGGCGGAGGCAGCGGGCGCGGGCTGGGCGTCTGGCATGGTCTGGCCGGGCATTGTGGGTGATCTGCCGCCGCGGCGGCGCGGCTGTGTCTCGATCGAAAAGATCTTTCGCGTTTTCCCGACTATCCCGATGCCGCCCCAGCCGCTAGTCTGCGCGGGTGAACGATATCGCCGCCCCGCTTGCCGCCTCGCTCGCCGAGCCCCGGTTCTCCGACGTCACCCAGGCTGCCACGCCGCAGCGGCAGGCACAGGTGGCCGCGCGCCTGCGCGAATGCCTGCCGGCGCACTGCGTGCTCTTTCGCGAGGAAGACACCCGGCCCTATGAGTGCGACGCGCTCTCGGCCTTCCGCCAGTTGCCCATGGTGGTCGCCCTGCCCGAGACCGAGGCGCAGGTGGTCGAGGTGCTGCGTGCCTGCCATGCGCTGCAGGTGCCGGTGGTGGCGCGCGGGGCCGGCACCAGCCTGTCGGGCGGCTCCATGCCGCATGCCAGCGGCGTGGTGCTCGGCCTGGCCAAGCTCAACCGCATCCTGTCGCTCGATCCGCTCGCGCGGGTGGCCAGGGTGCAGCCGGGGGTGCGCAACCTGGCCATCTCCGAGGCCGCCGCGCCCCACGGCCTGTACTACGCCCCCGACCCGTCGTCCCAGATCGCCTGCACCATCGGCGGCAACGTGGCCGAGAACTCCGGCGGCGTGCACTGCCTGAAGTACGGCCTCACCGTGCACAACGTGCTGCGCGTGCGTGGCTACACCATCGAGGGCGAGGCGGTGACGTTCGGCGCAGAGGCGCTCGATGCTCCAGGCCTCGATTTGCTCGCGCTGCTGATCGGCTCCGAGGGCATGCTCGCCGTGGTCACCGAGGTGAGCGTGAAGCTCGTGCCGCGGCCGCAGGTGGCCCGGGTGGTGATGGCCTCGTTCGACGATGTCATCCGGGCGGGCGACGCCGTGGCCAGCATCATCGCCGCCGGCATCATCCCGGCCGGCCTCGAGATGATGGACCAGAAGACCGCGCAGGCGGTCGAGCCCTTCGTGAAGGCCGGCTATGACCTCGACGCCCAGGCCATCCTGCTGGCCGAGTCCGACGGCACGCCCGAGGAGGTCGAGGAGGAGATCGCCCGCATCGACGAGGTGCTGCGCGGCTCCGGCGCCACCGCCATCCGGGTCTCGCAGACCGAGGCCGAGCGGCTGCGGTTCTGGTCCGGGCGCAAGAACGCGTTTCCGGCGGCCGGGCGCATCTCGCCCGACTACTACTGCATGGACGGCACCATCCCCCGCAAGAACCTCGGGCGCATGCTCGCGGCCATCGCCGACATGGAGCATCGGCACGGGCTGCGTTGCATGAACGTGTTCCACGCCGGTGACGGCAACCTGCACCCGCTCATCCTGTTCGATGCCAACGACCGTGCCCAGTGGGAGCGCGCCGAGCTCTTCGGGGCCGAGATCCTGGAGCTGTGCGTCGAGCTGGGCGGCACCGTCACCGGCGAGCACGGCGTAGGCATCGAGAAGATCAACTCGATGTGCGTGCAGTTCTCGCCCGAGGAACGGGCCGCCTTCTTCGCGGTCAAGCGGGCCTTCGACGAGCCGGGCCTGCTCAATCCCGGCAAGGCCATCCCCACGCTGGCGCGCTGCGCCGAGTACGGAAAGATGCACATCCACGGCGGGCGTCTGCCCTTCGCCGACCTGCCCCGGTTCTGAGCCGGCCGGCCGATCCGCCGCGCCCGGTCTGTTGCCGATTCCGCCCCTCATCCCGAGCCCTCGCGCCATGACCTCTCCCAGCACCCCGCCGTCGGTGGGTCCCGCCGATCCGGTGCTGCTGCGCTGGCGCGATCGCATCCGCGCGGCCGATGCCGCCGGCGCGCCGCTGCAGCTTCACGGCGGCGCCACCAAGGCCTTCCATGGCGAAGCGGCCGTCGGCGAGCGCTTCGACACCCGCGAGTACCGCGGCATCGTCGCCTACGAGCCCACCGAGCTGGTGGTCACCGCGCGCTGCGGTACGCCGTTGGCCGAGCTGCAGGCCGCGCTCGACCAGGCCGGCCAGATGCTCGCCTTCGAGCCGCCTGCCTTCGGCGCGGCGGCCACTGTCGGCGGCATGGTGGCCGCGGGCCTGTCCGGGCCGCGGCGGGCCAGCGCCGGTGCGGTGCGCGACTTCGTGCTCGGCGCCTGCCTGCTCGATGCCCGCGGCCAGTGGCTGCGCTTCGGCGGTCAGGTCATGAAGAACGTGGCCGGCTACGACGTCTCCCGGCTGCTCTGCGGCTCGCTGGGCGTGCTCGGCCTGATCACCGAGGTCTCCCTCAAGGTGCTGCCGGTGCCGGCGCGCGAGCTCACGCTGGTCATGGCCTGCGATCAGGCCCAGGCCCTGGCCTGGTTCAACCAGTGGGCGGGCAAGCCCTTGCCGGTGTCGGCCACCGCGTGGTCGGCCGGTGAACTGCACCTGCGGCTGTCCGGCGCGGCGGCCGCGGTGTCGGCCGCCGCGGCGCAGCTCGGCCCGCGCCACGGCGCGCGCGAACTCGACGCGACGGCCGCGCAGGCCTTCTGGGCCGATCTGCGCGAGCAGCGTCACTCCGCCTTCTCGGACGAGCTGCCGCTGTGGCGGCTCTCGGTGCCCTCGGTGGCCCCGGTGCTCGCGCTCGCCGGCGAGCCGGTGCTGGAGTGGGGCGGGGCGCTGCGCTGGTATCGCAGCGCCGCGCCGGCCGCCGAGCTGCGCGCGGCCGCGGCCGCGGTGGGCGGCAGCGCCAGCCTCTTCCGACG
>JBIKWU010000208.1:0-7009 GCA_044356115.1 Burkholderiaceae bacterium | reverse complement strand
ATGTCATCCGCAAGTACAACAGCGACTACCGCCTGATCTTCGTGGGCGACGCCACCATGAGCCCCTACGAGGTGCTCCAGCCCGGCGGCTCGGTCGAGTACAACAACGAGGAAGCCGGCGCCATCTGGCTGCGGCGCCTGGTCGAGCGGTTCCCGAAGTTCGCCTGGCTCAACCCCGAGCCCGAAGGCGTGTGGGAGTACCGGCAGTCCATCTCGGTCATCAAGCAGCTGATGCAGGCCCGCATGTACCCGGTCACCCTTGCCGGCCTCGAGCGGGCCATGCGCGAGCTCTCCAAGTAGGCGACGCTCCGGCGGAGCGCGGCCTCAGTGCTCGATCGGCGGCGCGTTGCGCACCACCTCCTCGAAGGTGGTGTCCCCCTGGGCGATCTTCTGCGCGCCTGACAGGCGCAGCGGTCGCAGGCCTGCCTGGATGGCGGTGGCCCGGATCTTCCGCGGATCGGGCTGATCCGAGATCTGGGTTCGCAGGGCGTCGGTCACGCTCATGATCTCGTAGAGCCCCACCCTGCCCTTGTAGCCGGTCATGCGGCAGTCCAGGCAGCCCACCGCACGCCAGACCCGCTCGGGCTTGCGCGCCCGGAAAGGGCTGATCAGGCCCTTCCACTGCTCGTCACTCAGCGACTCCCCTTCCTGCTTGCAGTGCGGACACAGGGTCCGCACCAGCCGCTGGGCCATCACGCCGATGACCGTGGAGTTGATGAGGTACGAGGGCACGCCCAGATCGAGCAGGCGGGTGATCGCGCTGGGTGCGTCATTGGTGTGCAGGGTCGAGAGCACCAGGTGCCCGGTGAGCGCGGCCTGGATCGCCATCTCGGCGGTCTCCAGGTCTCGGATCTCGCCGACCATGATGATGTCGGGGTCCTGGCGCATCAGCGCACGGATGCCGTCGGCGAAGGTGAGGTCGATGCCGTGGACCACCTGCATCTGGTTGAAGGCCGGCTCGACCATCTCGATGGGGTCTTCCACCGTGCAGACATTCACCTCCTCGGTGGCGAGCTGCTTCAGGGTGGTGTAGAGCGTGGTGGTCTTGCCCGAGCCGGTGGGCCCGGTGACCAGCACGATGCCGTTGGGGCGGCTGACCATGCCGTTCCAGGCGACCTGGTCCTCCTCGCTGAAACCCAGATCGGCAAAGTCCTTGACCAACACTTCCGGATCGAAGATCCGCATCACCAGCTTCTCGCCGAAGGCGGTGGGCAGCGTGGCCAGGCGAAGCTCGATCTCGCGGCCGGTGGCGCCACGGGTCTTGATGCGGCCGTCCTGGGGGCGGCGCTTCTCGACCACGTCGATGCGCCCGAGCAGCTTGAGCCGGCTGGTCATGGCGGAAAGCACCGAGGACGGCACCTGGTAGACGTTGTGCAGGACCCCGTCGATGCGGAAACGGATCACGCCGAGCTCGCGCCGCGGCTCGAGGTGGATATCGCTTGCGCGCTGGTCGAACGCGTACTGCATCAGCCAGTCGACGATGGTGACCACATGCTGGTCGTTGGCGTCGAGCGACTTGCCGCTGCGCCCGAGCTCGACCAGCTGCTCGAAGTTGTTCTGGTTGTTGGTGGCGCCGTTCTTCTGCGCGTCGCGAACCGACTTGGCCAGCGAGAAGAACTCCGCGATGTAGCGGTTGATGTCCTGCGGGTTGGCCACCACGCGCCGGATGTCGGCGCGCAGCAGCTGGCCGATCTCGCCCATCCAGTCAGTGATGTTGGGCTCGGCGGTGGCCACCACAACCTCGCCCGGCCGAACCTCCAGCGGCAGGATGCGAAAGCGCGTCGCGTACTGGCTGGACATGACATCGGCCACCCGCGACAGGTTGATGCGCAGCGGATCGATGTGCACGTAGTCGAGCCCCACGCGCCCGGCGAACCACTCGGTGAGGGTCTCGAGGTCGAGCACCCGGTGCGGCGGGCGGGCGTCGCGCAGCTTGCGCTGCGCGAGCGAGACCAGGGCGTGCTGGTCGCTGCTGCCGAGGCTGGCGTAGCTGGTCGCGGTGCTGCCCTCGGCCGGATCGAGCAGACCATCGGCCACCAGGGCGGCCACCACGTCAGCCACCAGGATCCGCTGGCCGGCACGGCCCAGACCCTTGGCCTGCGGCTGGCGGCGCCGATCCTGGCGGCGCCGTTCGGTGAATTCCGATTCGCTCAAGGAGGTGCCTTGTGGTCTTGGGAGGGCTGACATGGCAAGGCGGCGACGGCCTTGACCGACGCGAGGACGGGTGAGCCCCGAAGGGTAGCAGGCACTGCCCGGCCCGGGAGGCTCGCCACGGATGGGCGGCGCCGCGCCCGACGCGAGCGGCAGCCGCTACCCACCGCCCGCGCTCAGATCCGGCAGCGCTCTCCGGGCCGTGCCGTGCGGATCGCATTCACCCACAGGCCTGCCGGCCAGCCGAACTCCCGGCTGATCAGCGCGGCCCGCTGTCGCAGCGCAGACCAGGGCACGTCCAGGGGCGGACCCTTGAAGGCCAGCACCACGATGTTGCCGGCCGCGCCGGCTGGCAGAGCCAGGGTACGCCCCTCGAAGGCACGGGCGACGCGGGCGAGATTGCGCCGGTACGAGGCGTGTCGCCCGAAGAGATTGACCACGCATACGCCGGTGTCCGCGAGCGCCCGCCGACAGTCCTGATAGAAGGCGAGACTCTCGCAGGTGGGTCCGCGGGCGTCGGCGTCATAGAGGTCGACCTGGATGACGCCGAATCGGTCACGGACATCCCGGCGCGCGACGAAGCGTCCGGCATCCTCACAACGCAGATGGAGCCGCTCGTCCTCCGAGGGCAGCGCGAAGCAGGCGTGACAGACATCGATCACATCGCGGCTGGCCTCGACCACGGTCACGCCCGCGCGGCGAAAGCGCCGATGCGCCAGCCGGGTGAGCGAGCCGGCGCCCAGGCCGAGTTGGAGGATCTCGGCCGGGGGATGCAGGAACAGCAGCCAGGCCATCATGCGCTGGATGTACTCGAGCACCAGCACCTGCGGCTTGCCGACCAGCATCGCCCCCTGGACCCAGGGCGTGCCGAAGTGCAGGCAACGCACGCCCTCGCTCTCGGAGAGCGTGATGGGAACCGCGACCGGGCGGTGCCGGCCCGCGCCGCTCACGCCCCGCGCTCGGCCAGCAGCATGCCGTTGAGCCGGCGTACGAAACCGGCCGGGTCCTCGAGTTGTCCGCCCTCGGCCAGCAGCGCCTGGTCGAACAGCAGCCCGGCCCAGTCATCGAACGCCGGATCCTCGGGCGACAGGCGCTTGAGCAGACCATGCTCGGGATTGATCTCCAGGATGGGACGACGCGGCGGCGCCTTCTGGCCGGCCTGGCGCAGCAAGCGCTCGAGGTGGCCGCTCATGTCGCCCTCGTCGGACACCAGGCAGCAGGGCGAATCGGTGAGGCGCGCGGTGATCCGCACCTCCTTGACCCGCTCGCCCAGGCTCGCGCGCAGTTTCTCGAGCAGCGGCTTGAGGGCATCGGCCGCCTGCTCGGCCTGCTTCTTCTCGGCCTCGTCGGCGAGTTCACCGAGATCGAGCCCGCCGCGCGAGACCGAGACCAGCGGCTTCTCCTGCCAGGCCTGCAGGAAGGAGAGCATCCACTCGTCGACCCGGTCGGTGAGCAGCAGCACCTCGATGCCCTTCTTGCGGAATACCTCCAGGTGCGGGCTGTTGCGCGCCGCGGCCGGATTCTCGCCGGTGACGTAGTAGATCGCCTTCTGGCCTTCCTTCATGCGGCTCGCGTAATCGGCGAGCGACACGTCCTGATCATCGGCGTCATGCCTGGTGGACGCGAACCGCAGCAGCGCCGAGAGCCGCTCCTGCTGCCCCACATCCTCGCCGATGCCTTCCTTGAGCACCTGGCCGAATTCGCGCCAGAACTGCGCGTAGCGCTCGGGCTGATTGGTGGCGAGGTCTTCCAGCATGCTCAGCACGCGACGGGTACAGCCCTCGCGGATGGCGCGCACGTCGCGGCTTTCCTGCAGCAGCTCGCGCGAGACATTGAGCGGCAGGTCGGCGGAATCGACCACCCCGCGAATGAAGCGCAGATAGGCGGGCAGCAGGTCACCGGCCTCGTCCATGATGAACACCCGGCGCACATAGAGCTTGAGCCCGCGCCGCTGCTGGCGATCGAAGAGATCGAAAGGCGCCTTGCCGGGCAGGTAGAGCAGCTGCGTGTACTCGCTGCGCCCCTCGACCCGGTTGTGGGTCCAGGCAAGCGGCTCGTCATCGCCGTGCGACAGGTGCCGGTAGAAGGACTTGTACTGCTCGTCGTCGATCTCGCCCTTGGGACGCGCCCACAGCGCGCTGGCCTGGTTGACCGTCTCCCACGCGTCGAGGGTTCGGTACTCGGACCTGTCCTTGTCCCATTCCTCGCGGCGCATGCGGATGGGCAAGGCGACATGGTCGGAGTACTTGCGCACGATGCTGCGCAGCTCCCAGGACGACAGCAGCGTCGAGAACGACGACTCGGCATCGCCGTCCTCGGGATCCGGGCGCAGATGCAGGACGACTTCGGTACCGCGCTGCGGCAGCTCGATCGATTCGACGCTGAACTCGCCGGTGCCGTCGGACTCCCAGCACACGCCCTCCTGGGCAGCCAGACCGGCGCGACGGGTGCGTACCGTCACACGGTCAGCCACGATGAAGGCCGAGTAGAAGCCCACGCCGAACTGGCCGATCAGCTGGGCGTCGCGGGCCTGATCGCCGGAGAGCTTGCCGAAGAACTCGCGGGTACCCGAGCGCGCGATCGTGCCGAGATGCTCGATCGCCTCCTGGCGCGACATGCCGATGCCGTTGTCGGCGATGGTGATGGTGCGGGCCGCACGATCGTACGCGAGCCGGATCGCGAGTTCGGGATCGTCGGCCAGCAGCCCGGGCTGGTCGATCGCCTCGAAGCGCAGCTTGTCGCAGGCGTCGGAGGCATTCGAGATCAGCTCGCGCAGGAAGATCTCGCGGTGACTGTACAGGGAGTGGATCATCAGCTGCAGCAGCTGACGCACCTCGGTCTGGAATCCCAGGGTTTCCTTCATGGCGTCCATGGTGTGGGTAGACAGGAAAGCGCCGGCAAGGGACCGGCGGGCGGCCGTCTTCGCGGCCGGGTCCGCCGAGGCACATGGGGACGGCGACGGCGATTTCAAGCGTCGGCGGGCCGACGCTTCAGCGGAAGTGCGCCTCGACCTCGTCCAGCGGTACGGAGGCCAGGTCGGGATGAGCCCAGCGCGGCTTGCGGTCCTTGTCGATCAGCAGCGCCCGAACCCCCTCCGGGAAATCATGGCGGCGCTGGAACTGGCGCGCGAGCACCAGATCGAGGGCCAGCACCTCGGCCAGCGAGCGGTGGCGGGCGCGGCGCAGATACTCGTCGGTGACCCAGGCGGCCACCGCGCTGCCCTCGGCGAGGCTGCGGGCCGGCGCCGAGAACCAGGGATCGTCGGCGGCCGCAGCCGCCAGGGCATCGCGCACGCCGACCAGGCTGGGCTGCATGGCGATGAAACGCAGCGCGTCGAAGTACTGCGCGAGGTGGTTCAGGGGCAGGCCAGGCTTGCAGCGACGGTGATGGGCCATCAGCAGGTGCGACAGGGCCTGGGCGTCGGCGCGCCGATCGCCCGTCCAGACATGGGCCAGGATCTCCGCGACCACCGCGTCGCGAAACTCCTGCGCGATGAAGTAGTCGGCCAGCCCGGCGAACAGGGTATCGGCCTCGTTCAGGGTCAGGCCGGTGAGCGCCATCACCCGGCCGATGCCCCCGGGCACCCGATTCAGGAAGAAGCCGCCACCCACGTCGGGGAACAGGCCGATGTGGATCTCGGGCATGGCCACCCGGGAGCCTTCGCTGATCACGCGATGGCTGGCGCCGGCCACCAGACCCATGCCGCCACCCATGCATACCCCGTGCGACCAGGACAGCAAGGGCTTGGGGTAGGTGTGCAGCAGCAGGTCGAGCTGATACTCCACCTCGAAGAAGGCATCGCCGTAGACGAAGCGTCGCTCGCCGCCGGCTCGCACCTGCCGGACCACCTCGGCGACATCGCCGCCGGCCGAAAAGCCGCGATCGCCCGCACCCTGCAGCATCACCAGCGCGATGCCCTCGTCGGAGGCCCAGGTGCGCAGGGTGGCCAGCATGCGCTCGCACATCTCGAGCGTGAGGGCATTGAGCTGGCGGGGGCGATTCAGGGTGACCACGCCCAGCCGGCGCCCGCCAGCGGTGGGACGCTCCTCGAACAGCACCACGGGCGAATCGTTCATGCCGACGTCACTCCTTGACCGCGCCGGTCATGCCGGAAACGTAGTACTCGACGAAGAAGGAGTAGAAGACCGCCACCGGCAGCGACCCGAGCAGCGCACCCGCCATCAGGGGGCCCCAGTGATAGACGTCGCCCTCGACGAGTTCGGTGACCACCGCCACGGGCACGGTCTTGATCTCGGAATCGGACACGAAGGTGAGCGCGTAGATGAACTCGTTCCAGGACAGGGTGAAGGCGAAGATGCCTGCGGAGATCAGGCCGGGCACTGCCAGCGGCAGGATGATCTTGACGAGGATCTCCCAGCGGGAGGCACCATCGATGAGCGCGCACTCCTCGAGCTCGTAGGGAATCGAGCGGAAGTAGCCCATCAGCAGCCAGGTGCAGAACGGGATCAGGAAGGTCGGGTAGGTGAAGATGAGCGCCCAGCGGGTGTTGAACAGCCCCAGGCCCTGCAGCACCACCGCGAGCGGGATGAACAGGATGGAGGGCGGGATCAGGTAGGCCATGAAGATCGCCAGCCCCGCCTGACGGGCGCCCTTGAAACGCAGGCGCTCGATCGCATAGGCCGCGAACACCGAGGCGAGCAGCGACAGGAAGGTCGACACCACCGCCACGATCATGGTGTTGAGCAGCCACTCCGGGTAGGCGGTCTCGAACAGGAGCTTGCGAAAGTGCGCGAGCGTGGGCTCGACCACCCAGAAGGGATTGCCTTCGCGAGACAGCAGTTCGTTGTTCGGCTTGAAAGCGGTGATCACCATCCAGTAGAACGGGAACAGCAGCGTGA
>JBIKWU010000310.1:0-4394 GCA_044356115.1 Burkholderiaceae bacterium | reverse complement strand
AACAGCCCGATCGGGATGTAGGCGACCACCCAGCGCCGCGGCAGGCTCTCCAGGAAATCCATGCCGACGGTGTCCTTGCTGTTGCTCATCGGTCTGACCCCTGTTGCCAGGCCCGACGCTGCAGGCCGAAATACGAGAAGAGAATCGCCGCCAGCAGGAAGGGCACCATCGCCGTGGCCAGCGCGGCCCCCTCCCCCATGGCGCCACCCGAGATCGCGCGCTGGAAGGACAGCGTGGCCATCAGGTGGGTGGCATTGAGCGGACCGCCGCGGGTAAGCACGTAGATCAGCTGGAAGTCGGTGAACGTGAACAGCACCGAGAAGGTCATCACCACCGCGATGATCGGCGTGAGCAAGGGCAGCGTCACGAAGCGGAAGCGCTGCCAGGGCGTGGCGCCGTCAATGGCGGCCGCCTCGTAGAGCGAGGGCGAGATGGTCTGGAGGCCAGCCAGCAGCGAGATGGCCACGAACGGAATGCCTCGCCAGACATTGGCCGCGATGGTGGAGAAACGCGCATTCCAGGGGTCTCCCAGGAAATCGACATACTGGTCGATGAGCCCGAGCTTGACCAGGATCCAGCTGAAGACCGAGAACTGGGCGTCGTACAGCCACCAGAAGGCGATCGCCGACAGCGCGGTGGGCACGATCCAGGGCAGCAGCACCACGGCGCGCAGCAGCGTCTTGAAGGGCAGCGCGCGATTGAGCAGCAAGGCCAGCCAGAGTCCGAGCAGGAACTTCAGGATGCTGGCGATGAAGGTGTAGAACAGGGTGTTGAACAGCGACAGAAGGGTGACCGAGTCACCGATCAGGAACGCGTAGTTTTCCAGCCCGACGAACACGCCCGGCCGTCCGATCTTGGCGTCGGTGAAACCGAGCCAGACACCGAGCCCCAGGGGATAGGTCAGGAACAGCAGCAGCAGAACGGCTGCGGGCAGCATGAACGCGATGCCCAGGCCGTGGCGGCTGTTCTGCAGGCGAGCGAGGAGTGACACGGTCTCATCCGGCAGGAAGGTTGGGGTACCCGGTGCACGGGCCTGCGGCCCGCGCACCGGAGAAGGCGTGCCCGCGACCGGGCACGCAACGCAAGGGCATCAGACCCGGTAGTAGCGCTCGGCGCGCTTCTGGGCGCGCTCGGCGGCTTCCTTGGCCGTGGACTTGCCGGAGGCCGCCTCGGCCACCATGTTCACGATGATGAAGTCGGCGGTGGCGCCAGCCGAGGCATAGCCAAGACGGCCCGAGAAGCCCGCAGGCCGCATCGTCTTCATCACATCCCGGTAAGGCGTGTGCTTCGGATCCTCGGTCCAGATGGGGTTCTTCTCGTAGGCAACCAGCGGCTGGGCGACATAGCCGATCGAGGCCTTCATCCAGGGGCTGAACTGCTCCTCTTCCATCATGAAGCGCAGGAACTCCTTGGCCGCCTTCGGGAACTTGGTGTGCCGGAAGATCATCTGGTTGAAGAACAGATGGAACTCGGTGGGCACACCGACCGGACCGATCGGCATGTTGGCGTGCTGGATGTCGGCAACCAGCTCCTTGACCTTGGGATCACTGGAGTTCTTGGCGGCGTAGTACACCGAGATGCCGTTGTTGGTGACGCTGACCTGGCCGTCGAGGAAGGCCTTGTTGTTGTTCGGGTCGAGCCAGGACAGGGTACCGGGCACGAAAGTGCCGTAGAGCTCCTTGGCGTACTCGAGCGCACGGATCGTCTCCGGGCTGTTGATCACCACCTCGTTCTTCTCGTTGGCGAGCTTGCCGCCGAAGGCCCAGATCAGCCAGTGGCAGAAGCCATTGGCGTCACCCGTGGCATTGCCCAGCGCGAATCCGCCCGGCGTGCCCTTTTCCTTGAGGGCCTTCATCAAACGCAGGAAGCCGTCAGTATCCTTGGGGAAGGTCTGGAAACCGGCCGCCTTCACCTGACTGTCGCGATACACCATGGCACCGCCCGCGGCTCCCAGGGGAATGGCGATCCACTTCTTGCCGTCGGGACGCAGATACTGCTCGCACACCGGATACCAGCCACCGTACTTGCGGCCCAGATAGGTGGCCAGGTCGGTCACGTCGACCAGCTTTTCAGGGTAGAGATTGGCGTCGTCGTTGGTGCCCAGGATGATGTCCGGACCGCTGCCGACGTTGGCTGCCACCGCCGCCTTCGGACGAACGTCCTCCCAGCTTTCATGGTCGACCCGCACCTCGATGCCGGTCTTCTCGGTGAACTTGCGCACATTGGCCATGTAGACGTCCTCGTCACCCTGGACGAAACGCTTCCAGCGCAGCACGCGCAGCTTGGCACCCTTCTCGGGCTGGTTGTTCCAGGTGGCCTGGGCATGCACCGCCGGCGCGCCGACGATGGCAGCACCGGCGGTGGCGCCGGCAGAGGTCTTCAGAAAATCGCGACGCGGACTCTGGGTCATCGAATGTCTCCTCGTTGATGTCGCAGGGGCTGGCAGCGCGCGGGCCGCTGCCGGGGGGTGAAACGAAACGGGTGGCGGACTCAGGCGACGGGCAACCGGCGTCCGGAGGCCGCGTCGAACACATGCAGGGCGTTGCTGTCAGGCGCGAGCAGGATCCGGTCGCCCGGCCTGAAAGTATGCCGCTCGCGGAAGATGGCGCTGATGTTGCCGGCCCCGCTGCGGGCGTAGACCTGGGTATCGGCGCCGGTGGGCTCGACCACCACCACCTCGGCGGCGATGCCGCTGCTGCCCAGGGTGAGGTGTTCGGGGCGCACCCCGAAGGTGATGGACTGCCCCGGGGAGGCCTGCAGACCGGGCACGGCGACCGAGCCGCCGCCTTCCAGGTCGATGCCGGCGCCGCCCCCGCTGACCACGCCCTTGAGCATGTTCATGGCCGGCGAGCCGATGAAGCCCGCCACGAAGGTGTTGGCCGGCCGGTCGTAGAGCTCGAGCGGCGAACCCATCTGCTCGACGATGCCATCGTGCATGACCACGATCTTGTCAGCCATGGTCATGGCCTCGATCTGGTCATGGGTGACGTAGACCGAGGTGGTGCGCAGCCGCTGGTGCAGTTCCTTGATCTCGGTACGCATCTGGACGCGCAACTTGGCGTCGAGGTTGGACAGGGGCTCATCGAACAGGAAGACCTGCGGATCGCGCACGATGGCGCGACCCATGGCCACCCGCTGGCGCTGGCCGCCCGAGAGCTGGCGGGGGTAGCGGTCAAGGAGTTGCGACAGGCCCAGGATGCGCGCGGCCTCCTGCACCCGGCGATCGATCTCGGCACGCTCGGCCTTGGCCAGCTTCAGGCTGAAGGCCATGTTGTCGTAGACCTTCATGTGCGGATAGAGCGCGTAGTTCTGGAAGACCATGGCGATGTCGCGCTCCTTGGGGGGGACATCGTTCACGACCTTGCCGCCGATCTCGATGGTGCCGGAGGAGATCTCCTCGAGACCGGCCACCATGCGCAGCAGCGTGGACTTGCCGCAGCCGGAAGGCCCGACCAGCACGCAGAACTCGCCATCGGCGATGGCGACGTCCACACCCTTGATGACCTTGGTTTCGCCGAAGTGCTTGTGCACCCCGCGGATGGCAACAGCAGCCATTGCGCTCCTCCGGACCCTTGTGGGCCTTGTTGTCGTGTCTGCCCCGGCCAGGGAGCAGTGCCGCGCGATTATGCCCGAGTTATGCGCCGGCTCGTCGACGCGCCTGCGGCTCGCGCAGGCGCGGTTCGAGCAGCCGGCCCTTGCGGGCCCGCTGGCCGCGCCAGGCTTCCAGCTCACGGGCGCTGAACTCGCGGCTGATCGCTTTCGCGCCCCGGCCCGTGCCGTGAATGATCACACCCTGCGGCCCGAAAACCAGTGCCTGACAGAGGGTCTCTCCACCCTCGAGCGTCATGAGCTGGCTGCCACGGCCGCCGTTGCGCAACTGCCTGAGCTGGTCCCGATCGAACACCAGCGCGCGTCCTTCGACCGACAGGCACAGCACACGGTCGTGCTCGGGCGCGAAGACCGCCGGTGCGAGCGGCTCGTCGCCCTCGTCGAGCGCGAGGAAAGCCTTGCCCTGGCGGTTGCGCCCCCCCAGATCGCCGGCCTGGCAGACCAGCCCCACCCCCTGCCGCGTGGCCAGACAGACGCCGGTGTCGGCGGCAGCCGCGAACAGATGGTCGAGCCGGGTGCCGGGTTCGAGCTCGACCAGGGTGGTGATCGGCACCCCATCGCCGCGGGCGGAGGGCAGCTGCGACACCGCCACCGAATACACCCGCCCGTTGCTGCCCACGCCGTAGACCGAGTCCACGGTGTTCACCTCCCAGGCGCCCGACAGACCGTCGCCTGCCTTGAACTGGAAGGCCGCAGGGTCATGCCCGTGACCCTGCCGGGCACGAACCCAGCCGCGCGCCGAGATGATCACCGTCACCGGCTCCTCGACGACCCGCACCTCCATC
>JBIKWU010000365.1:0-3245 GCA_044356115.1 Burkholderiaceae bacterium | reverse complement strand
CTTCGTACAGCAGGCGCAGCTTGCCGGGCTTGTCGGGCTCGCGGGCGTCGCGCGGGTACATGAACACGCCGCCGCGGGTCATGATGCGGTGCACGTCGGCCACCATGGAGGCGACCCAGCGCATGTTGTAGTCGCGCTCGCGCGGGCCGGTGCGGCCGGCCAGCAGTTCGTCGACATAGCGGCGCACCGGCGGCTCCCAGTGGCGCGCGTTGGAGGCGTTGATCGCGAATTCGCGGGTCTGCTCGGGAATGCGGATGCGATCGGCGGTGAGCCACCAGCTGCCGGTCTCGCGCTCGAGGGTGAAGCAGGCCACGCCGTCGCCCACGCTGAGCACCAGCAGCGTGGACGGCCCGTAGACCGCGTAGCCGGCGGCGATCTGCCGGTCTCCGGGCTGCAGGAAGTGCGACTCGCGGGGCTCGTTCACGCCCTCGGGCAGGCGCAGCACCGAGAAGATGGTGCCGATCGAGACATTGACATCGATGTTGGAGGAACCGTCGAGCGGATCGAAGAGCAGCAGGAAGCCGCCCATGGGGTATTCGTTGGGAATGAAGTGCGGATGGTCCATCTCCTCGGAGGCCATGGCCGCCAGATGCCCGCCCCAGAGGTTGGCCTCGAGCAGGGTCTCGTTGGCGATGACATCGAGCTTCTTCTGCGACTCCCCCTGCACGTTCTCGGAGCCCGCCTCGCCGAGCACATCGGCGAGCGCGCCCTTGCCCACCGCATAGCTGATCCGCTTGCAGGCGCGCGCCACCACCTCGAGGAGCAGCCGCAACTCGCCCGGGATCAGGCCCTTCTCGCGCTGCTTTTCGACCAGGTACTGGGTGAGGCTGATGCGGTTCATCCGGGGAGTCTCCGAGGGGGGCTGGCCGGCATTATCGCGCAGCCGGTGGCGGCCCCGGTTCAGTCCTCGCCCAGCGCCTTGCCCACCACTTCCCGCACATCGCGCGACAGCCCGGGGCGCGCCAGCACCCGCTGCAGGCTGGCGCGGGCCTGCGCCTGGCGATCGGGCGTGTACTTGCGCCAGCGGTCCATGGCGCGCGCCAGGCGCGAGGCGAGCTGCGGGTTGCGCGGGTCGAGCTCGCCGATGATCTCTTCCCAGAAGCGGTAGCCCGAGCCGTCGGGCGCGTGGAACTCGGCGAGATTGCCCTGGCAGAACGCGCCGATGAGGGAGCGCACCTTGTTGGGGTTGGCCAGCGAGAAGGCAGGGTGCGCCATGAGCGCGCGTACCTGGTCGAGCACCGGCCGGCCGTAGGGACTGCGGTGGCGGGTTGCCTGCATCGAGAACCACTTGTCCATGGCCAGCGGCTCGTCGCCAAGCTCGCTGGCAAAGCGCGCCAGCGCGAGCTCGGCCTGCGGGGCGTGCCCGAGCAGCAGGGCGCCCAGCGCGCCCTGGCGCGCGGTCATGTTGTCGGCGCTCTCGAACTGGCGCAGCGCGAGCTCGCCAGCGTCGGGCTCGCCGGCCAGCGTGAGAAAGCCCAGCGCCAGGTTGCGCAGCGCGCGCCGGCCGGCGGGCGCGGCGCCCGGGTGATAGGGACCCTCCGGCGCGAGCCGTTCGTACAGCTCACGCCAGCGCGGGGCCAGCGCTCGGCCCAGCGTGGCGCCCACCGCCAGTCTGGCTGCGCGCAGCGCCTGCGGGTCGACCACGTCCAACTGCTCGGCCACCACGCCCTCGCCGGGCAGCGCGAGCATGAGCTCGCGAAAGGCGGGGCTTAGCGCGGCATCGTCGAGCGCGGCCCGCCAGACCGTGGTGAGCGCGTCGTCAGCGGCCGGCGCCCGCCCGGCCACCGCGGCGATCAGCGCCGTCAGCGCGAGCTGCTGCGCGGCCTCCCAGCGATTGAAGGGGTCGGTGTCATGGGCGGCGAGGAAGCCGAGCTGGGTCTCGCTCCAGTCATGCTCGACGATCACCGGCGCGCTGAAGTGGCGCAGCAGCGAGGGCGTGGGCGGCTCGGCGATGTCGAGGAACTCGAGGTGCTCCACCGAGCGGGTGATCTCGAGCACGCGCGAGCCGGCGCCCGGCGCCGACTCGCCGTTCAGCCGCAGCGGCAGCTCGCGGCCATCGGGCCCGAGCAGTGCGAGCGCGAGCGGCAGGTGCAGTTCGCTCGGGGACTCGCCCACCCGTTGCGAGACCTCGAGGCGGTAGCGTCGTGTGACCGGGTCATGCGTGCCGCGCACCCGCAGCCGTGGCGTGCCCGACTGCGAGTACCAGCGGCTGAATTGACGGAAGTCGCGCTGGTTGGCATCGGCGATGGCCGCGACGAAGTCGTCGCAGGTGACCGCCTGCCCGTCATGCCGCTGGAAGTACAGGTCCATGCCCCGGCGGAAACCTTCGCGGCCCACCAGGGTCTGCAGCATGCGCACCACCTCGGCCCCCTTCTCGTAGACCGTCATGGTGTAGAAGTTGTTGATCTCCTGGTATGCGTCGGGCCGGATCGGGTGGGCCATCGGGCCGGCGTCCTCGGGGAACTGCGAGGCCCGCAGGGCGCGCACGTCCTCGATGCGCTTGACCGCGCGGGCGCTGGCCGCGGCGGCCGGGCTGTCGGCCTCGGCGGCGAGCATGTCGGCCGAGAACTCCTGGTCGCGAAAGACCGTGAGGCCTTCCTTGAGCGTGAGCTGGAACCAGTCTCGGCAGGTCACGCGGTTGCCGGTCCAGTTGTGGAAATACTCGTGGCCGACCACCGCCTCGACCGCGGCGAAATCGGCATCGGTGGCGATGCGCGGCTGGGCGAACACGTACTTCGTGTTGAAGATGTTCAGGCCCTTGTTTTCCATCGCCCCCATGTTGAAGTCGCCCACCGCCACGATCATGAAGCGGTCGAGATCGAGCTCGAGACCGAAGCGTTCCTCGTCCCAGCGGATCGAGCGCTCGAGCGCGCGCATCGCGTGATCGGTCTTGTCGAGGTTGCCGGGTTCCACCCAGACCTGCAGCAGCACCTCGCGGCCGCTGCGGGTGCGCAGGCGCCGCTCGGCGGCCTCCAGCCGGCCGGCCACCACCGCGAACAGATAGCTCGGCTTGGGGAAAGGGTCGTCCCAGCGCGCGAAATGCCGCGGCCGGCCATCGTCGGCCGGCGGCCAGTCGCCCTGCTCGACGAGATTGCCGTTGGACAGCAGCACCGGCAACTGCTCGCGATCACCCACCAGCGTGACCCGATAGCGGGTCATCACATCCGGCCGGTCGGGAAAGAAGGTGATGCGCCGGAAACCCTCGGCCTCGCACTGCGTGTAGAAATTGCCGTTGGACAGGTACA
>JBIKWU010000114.1:0-11491 GCA_044356115.1 Burkholderiaceae bacterium | reverse complement strand
GAAGTCGGACAGGACCATCGGCGCGACCAGCAGGGCCGCGATCAGAGCGAGGTAGCACAGGGCGACGAAGCGATCCTCGTACCAGCGGATATCGACGTCGTAATCGGTCTTGAACAGGATGCGCACGGCTCAGACCTTCTTGCGGCCGACCGCGCCGAACAGGCCCTGCGGGCGCAGCACCAGCACCAGCAGCAGGATGACGTGAGGGACGATGTCGCGCAGTTTCTCGTCGACCCAGGCGGCGGCGAACAGCTCGGCGATGCCGACGATGGCGCCGCCCACCAGCGCGCCAGGAATGGAACCGAACCCGCCCAGCACCGCGCCGGCCAGCGCGCGCAGCGCGATGTGACCCATGTTGGGGTCGATGAGGCTCACCGGCGCCACCAGGACACCAGCCAGCGTGGACACCGCTGCCGCCAGCGCCCAGATCGCCGACAGCAGCGTCTTGACCGGCATGCCCATGAAGTAGGCGGCCAGCTGGTTCTGCGAGGCGGCCTGCATGGCCACCCCCACCCGGGTGTACCGGAAGAACGCGAACAGCACCGCGCACAGCAGCACCGTGCCGCCGATGATGGACAGGTAGGTGCTGGAGACCGGCACTCCCGCGACGGAGATCATGCCGGTACTGAAGGGGGTGGCGAGCGATCGGGTATCGGGGCCCCAGGCGATGGCCGCCACGCTGCGGATCACCATGCCGATGCCGATGGTGAGCATCACGGTGGAGAACTGCGGCTGGCCGATCACCTGGCGGATGACGAAGGCATCGAGCAGCCAGCCCACCACGGCCATGGCGATCACCGCGCACAGGGTGCCGAGCCAGAAGCCAAGCTCGAGCGTGGTGATGAAGGTGAGCGCGAGGAAGGCGCCGAGCATGAGCAGATCGCCCTGCGCGAAATTGACCACCTCGGCGGCCTTGTAGATCAGCACGAAGCCCAGGGCGACGAGGCCGTAGACACAGCCGGTCGCGAGGCCCGACACGAGCAGTTGCAGGACTTCGGTCATGAGGTGCCGCGGGGATTCGCGCTTGGGCGTCCGGTGGCTCCGGATCGTCAGGGCAATGCGCGGATCGCCTGTCTCCTGAGACCGACAGTAGCGATCGCTGAATCTGGCGTCAACTTTTCAGAGGATGACGGCGACGGCGCCATTCCGTGTTGCGGCCTTCGTGCCGTTGGGCCGCTCGTCGCAGCCCGGCGCAGCCCGGCGCGTGGCGCGGACCCGTCACTCAGGCCTGCGGCAGGTACAGCCCCCGGATGAGCTTCATGTAGGCCCGGGCAACCCAGCGCGGCATCGGACGCCCGCTGCCGCCGTTGCGCTCGTGGCGCATGCTGAGGTAGTGGCGCGCGCCCATCAGCATGAAGACCACCGACTCGATCTCGCGGCGGTTGAAGGCGGTGATCTCGCCGCGGTCATGGGCTCGCATGAGCACCCGGGCGTAGTTGCGGGCGATCATGTCGACGTGATCGCGATAGGCCTTGGGCGCGAAGGTCTCGGCTTCATAAAGGATGCGATAGAAGCCGGGCGTGCGGGCCAGGAAGTCGAAGTAGGCCTCGAGGCTGGCCTCCTCGCGCTGCGCATCGGTGCGCGCATGCGCGGCGGCGGCCTTGATGTGATCGAACATCCGGCTGGAGAGTTCGGGCAGCAGCCGGTCGAAGAGATCTTCGCGCGACTCGAAGTGGTTGTAGAAACTGCCCTGCGCCACCCCGGCGCGGCGGGTGATGGCGGTGATGGTCGCGCCGGTGTAGCCCTGCTCGCCGACCACCTGGGTGGCGCCGTCGATCAGCGCCCGCCGGGTGGCCTCGCGCTGCTCGGCCCGGGTTCGCCTGGGTGCGGCGCCGGCGCGGGCGGGCGTACCGGGTGTACCGGATGGGCCGGTTGGGCCGCGAGACCGTGATGGGGCTGGGCGCTTGGACGAGGTGAGACGCGTCAACAGTCCGGCTTTCGGAATGGTGTGCGTCAGATGCTCGCGAATGGCCGGTGCGCCTGTCAAGCAGGCGGCAGCCCGATGGTGCGCAAGAAGTTGACGCTGCGTTCAGCGAAAGCTATCGTCGGACGACCACGGTCCGATGGTCAGGCCTGCGCGGGCCGGTGCCGGCCCGCGGACCACCCGGGGAGACACCAGGCATGGATCGTGAACTGCAATGCGCACTGATGCGCCGCTCGCTGGCCCATCTGGCCACCGGTGACACCGATCTGGCCGCCGCGGTGCACCGTCAGCCGGTCTCCACCTGGACCAGTGCCGTGCAGGCCCAGCGCGAGTGGGAGGTGCTCTTCGGCCGCTACCCGCTGCTCATGGGCATGGGCTGCCAGATTCCGAACCCGGGTGATTTCTTCACCGAAGAACGTTGCGGCGTGCCGATCCTTGTGGCCCGCGGCGAAGACGGCGTGGTGCGCGCCTTTCGCAATGCCTGCCGGCACCGCGGCGCACGTGTGGCCGAGGGGCAGGGCTGCCGCAACCGCTTCGTGTGCCCGTACCATGGCTGGGCCTACGCGGCCGACGGCCGCCTGGTGGGCGTGCCGGACAAGGCCTCGTTCGGTCCGGTCGACCAGGCTTCGCATGGCCTGATCGCGCTGCCCTGCGAGGAGCGGCACGGCATGATCTGGGTATCGGTCACTCCTCGCGAAGACGGCACCACCACCCTTGATGTCGCGGGGCATCTCGGCGCGCTCGATGCCGAGCTTGCCGGCTATGGCATGGCCGGCCACCACCACTTCGAGACCCGGGTCATCCAGCGCAAGATGAACTGGAAGATGGTGATCGACACCTTCCTGGAGCCCTACCACTTCGCGGTGCTGCACCGGACCACGGTGGCCCCGCTGCTGGTGCCCAACATGTGCCTGTTCGAACCCATCGGCATGCACCTGCGCGAGGTGCTGCCGCGCCGCTCGCTCGAGACGCAGCGCGATCTGCCCGAGTCGCAGTGGGACTTCTTCGCGCACCACACCCTGGTCTACGTGCTCTTCCCGAACACGGTTTTCGTGAGCCAGACCGGGCATATCGAGACCTGGCGGGTGTTCCCGGTGCCGGGCAAGGTGGACGAGTGCGTGATGTACCTGGATTTCTACACCCCCAATCCGGTCGACACCGACAAGGCCAGGCGTCATTGGGAGCGCAATCTCGATCTCACCATCCGCACGGTGGACGAGGAGGACTTCCCGGCGAGCGAGGGCATGCTGCGCAACTTTCTCGCGGGCGCCCCTCAGGAGGCGATCTTCGGGCGCAACGAACCGGCGCTCGCGCACTTCGAGCGCACGGTCACCGAGCGGCTGAGCTTGGCCTGACCCGCCGAGGCGCCTGACCAGGCGCCGTTCTTCGGCCTGTTGGCGCCGCTCGCCGAGACCCGGCGACCGCTGCGCGGATCGGGCTCGCTCCGGCACGAGGCTTGGCGCATCTTCAGGGCCTTCGCCGCTGTGCAGGTCCCCGGTCCCCGTGATGCCAGAGGAAATTCCGTCGTGCTGAGTTGCGCCGTCCGTGCGGGCGCGGCCGTCCTTGTCGGGCTTCTCGCTGCCCCTGTGTCTGCCCAGGGCACGGCGTCTGTCGGCTCCGAGGGGCTTCGACCTTTCGGCGCCATGGCGACCCGGGCGCTCGAGCGGCATCCCGAGATCGCCCAGCGGCGTGCCGTTCTCGAAGCCCAGGCCCGTGCCGTGGAGGCCGCTCGAAGCGGCTGGCGTCCGCGAGTGGACCTCACCGGGCAATCGGGACGCGAGCGGGTGAACGCTCTCGGCGGCGGCGCCGCGATCGAGGTGGCGGGATCCAATCGCCGGGCGACGCTGGTGGCGCGGCAGTTGCTCTATGACGGCGGTGAGGTCACGGGCGAAGCTGAGCGCCAGGCTCGGATCGGCAACCAGCGCTACTTCGAGTTGCGTGACGCGGAAGATCAATTGCTGCAGGACCTCGCACGAGCATGGATCGACGTGCAGCGGCAGCGAACCCTGATCGGGATCGCGCGGCGCAGCCTCGACGACCTCGAGAGACTCACCGCGCTGGTGCGCTCGCGTGTCGAGGCCGGTCTTTCTCGGGGTGTCGACCTCGAGCAGGCCCTGGCCCGTGGGGCTTCGGCACAGCTTTCCCTGGGTGCCGACGAGGCCAATCTGCGCGAGGCCACGGCGCGTTTCGAGCGTGCGGCGCTGCTCGCGGCCCCGCCGGTCCTGCCCGACATCGATGCCGAGGAGCGTCTTTTGCCGCCGGACCTGCGCAGGATGATCACGGTGGCCCTTGCCTATTCACCTGCCCTTCGGGCGGCCGCCGAGGCCACGGCGACGATCGACGCGGAACTGCGTATCCGGCGCTCCGCCTTCCATCCCAAGACCGCTGTCGAGTTGCGTCACGATCTTGATGCGCGCTCGGCGCTGCTGCCCAATGCCGCGAGTTCCAGCGTTCTGGTCACGGTGAATTTCAACCTGTTCGCGGGAGGCGGCGATCAACTCCGGGCCCGGGACACCGCCACCCGGCTCGAGGCGGCACGGCTCGCGCAGCAGGACAGGCGCGCCGCCATCGAGCAGTCCGTGCGGGTGGCCTGGTCGGATTGGGAACGCCAGCTGGCAACGATTCGCAGCGCCGAACGCTATGCCGACGCGCTCGAACGCGCCCGAGGGTTGTATCAGATGCAGTACGAGATCGGACAGCGCTCTTTGCTCGATCTGCTGAATGCCGAGAACGAACTCGCCCAGAGCCGTCGCTTGCGCGCCGGCGCCGCGCACGACCTGGTGCTGGCCCGGGTGCGACTGCTAGGCCTCGGCGGCACGCTCGCTGCGGCCGCCGGGGTCGGACGCACGCCTGCGGACCCGGTCCTTGCTCCGGCTGACGGGCAGGAGATCGACGGCCCGGTTGCCGAACCCCTTCCGCCCCTGAAAGCCGCGCATGCTCGCCCCTGAAGAAGTTGACCATCCGGCGCCCGCGGCGGCGGCTCGTGACAGCGGTGCCTCCATGGGCAGGCCTGCGCGTCGCAAGGACGGCGGCCCGCCGATCGCGACCGGCGATCCCGAGAGCTCGCCGCGAAAGGCAGGCGCCTGGCGCATCGACCCTGCCGACATCGTCGATGACCCTCTGCTGATGTGTCTCTACGAAGCCACGCGCGTGCTGGGCCGGCCGATGTCGCGCGAGGCGCTGATCGCGGGACTGCCGATCGATCCGCAGGGCATGTCGCCACGGATGTGCGTACGCGCGGCCAACCGGGCGGGATTTGTCGCCAGGGTCAGTCGGGCTGGGGTGGACGAGCGCCTCGCGCCGCTGTGCCCGGTGATCGCATTGCTGGCCGACGAACAGGCGGTACTGGTGGTGGACGTCGACCGTCAAGCGGCCACGGCGCGCGTGATGTACCCACAGGCGCCCGGGGAACTGGTCTCGGTCGATCTGGCCGAACTGAACCTGCAGTCGGCCGGCTTCGTGATCTCGGTGAAGAACCGATTCGCCCTGGATGACAGGGCACCGCAACGCCGTTTCCGGGCCGAGACGCACTGGTTCTGGGGCGAATTGATCAAGCCCTGGCGGACCTACCGGGATGTGCTGGTGGCGTCGCTGCTGATCAATCTCTTCGCGCTGGCCATGCCGCTGTTCACGATGACGGTCTATGACCGGGTCATCCCGAACAACGCCTTCGAGACCCTCTGGACCTTCGCGATCGGGGTAAGCGCGGTGCTGGGCTTCGATCTCGCGATGAAACTGCTGCGCGCCCGCTTCATCGACCTGGCCGGCAAGCAGGTCGACCTGGAGGTGTCGGGGCGGGTGATGGCCAAGGCACTGAACCTCAGGCTGGAAAGCCGGCCAAGCTCGGTGGGCGCCTTCGCATCCAACATGCGAGCCTTCGAGAGCGTGCGCGAGTTTCTGACGTCAGCCTCGCTCGGCCTGCTGATCGATCTGCCATTCGCGCTGCTGTTCCTGGCAGCCACCGCACTGATCGGCGGCTGGCTCGCCCTGCCCACGGCCATCGCGTTCGTTCTGGTGGTGCTCATCTCGTTGCTCACTCAGCGGCGTCTCAAGCCGCTCACCGATGCCAGTCAGCGGGCGTCCCAGCAGCGTCAGGCCACCCTCATCGAGACGCTCATCGGTCTCGAGACGGTCAAGGCCATGAACGTGGAAGGAAGGATGCAGGCTCGCTGGGAGGAGAGCGGGCGGATGCTGGCCCAGGAGGGCGCCCGGATCAAGTTCCTCAACACCGCGACCACCCAGGGCACGAGCTGGATCACCCAGATGGTGACGGTGACCACGGTGCTGCTCGGCGTGTACCTGATCGCCGACAGTGCCCTGTCGATGGGTGCGCTCATTGCATGCACGCAGCTCACCAGTCGGGCCCTGGCCCCGCTTGCTCAACTCGCAGCGCTGCTCGTGCAAATGGACGGCACGCGCAGTGCCTATGAGAGCGTCAACGGGATGATGTCCCTGCCGCAGGAGCGTGACGATCAGGAACGCTACGTCATGCGCAGTCGTCCCAGGGGGGACATCGAATTCGACGCGGTGAGCTTTGCCTATCCCGGCAACCCCAGACCCGTGCTCGACAAGGTGAGCTTTCGCATCGCCCAGGGCGAGCGGGTGGCGCTGATCGGGCGGATCGGGTCAGGCAAATCCACCATCGAGAAACTCATCCTGGGCCTGTACCGGCCAACCTCGGGCACGATCCGGTTCGACGGCATCGACAGCCGGCAGATCGATCCGGCCGAGGTCCGTGCCGCGATCGGCTACCTCGGTCAGGAGCCCACGCTCTTCCACGGCACCCTGCGCGACAACATCGCGATCGCTGCGCCCCATGCCGACGACACGTCGGTTCTGCGTGCCGCCGAGATCGCCGGCCTGCGCGGCTTCATCGAGCGGCACCCCTCGGGCATCCACATGCCGGTCAGTGAGCGTGGCGAGTCGTTGTCAGGTGGGCAACGCCAGGCAGTGGCGCTGGCGCGGGCAGTGATCAACGAGCCGCCCGTGCTGCTCCTCGATGAGCCTACCTCGGCGATGGACAGCGAGAGCGAGGCGCGCGTCGTGAGCCAGCTCAAGCAGGCTTGCGTGAACCGCTCGCTGATCCTGGTCACCCATCGAACCACTCTCCTCGAACTCGTCGATCGGATCATCGTCGTCGATGATGGCCGGATCGTGCTCGATGGACCGCGGCAGAAAGTGCTGGCGGCTCTGCGCGGCTGATGCCCATGCATACATCTCCGAAGGAACCCATGTCGCGCCAGCCAACGGATGCCTCGGCCGCCCCGAGCGGCGCCGAATCGCCGCGCGCGTCTCAACGGCACGCCGGACAAGGCTTCGCCAGGGACGCGCAGATCGCTCTCGAGGAACAGGCGCCGCGCGGTGGCACCCTGATCATCTATCTTGCCTTGCTGCTGATCGTGGGCTTCGGGGTCTGGGCCAGCATCACCCAGATCGACGAGGTGGCCCGCGGCGAAGGCCGGATCGTGCCGGCCGGCAGTGTCCATGTGGTGCACAGCATGGATGGTGGCGTGGTGGAGAAGATCCTGGTCAAGGAGGGCGAGCGGGTGGCCCAGGGACAGCCTCTGGTGCATATCGAAGCCGTCCGTGCCGACGCGGCGCTGGGTGAGACCCGATCGCGCCGTGGCACGCTCACCGCGCGCTTCGAGCGTCTTCGCGCCGAGGCCTCCGGTCAAGCCTCGCCGCGCTTCGGGGAGAACGGGACGCCGTCGGATCCCATGGCGGTGGCCCGCGAGAAGCAGGTCTTCGAGGCGCGTCGTCAGGAGCTTGCCGCGCAGTTGCAGGTAGTCGATGGGCAGATGGAGCAGCGGCGCGCGGAGGCGGAAGAGACTTCGCGTCGGCGAGAAGCCACGATCGCGGCGCTGGCCTTGCTGCAGCGGGAATACGACGTGAGCAAACCGCTGTCGCGCACCGGGGCGGTATCGGAATTCGACATGGTGCGGCTCGAGCGGGAGATCGTTCGCACCCGAGGTGAGATCGCGGGCGCAGGTGCCGCGCTCGAACGGCTGGCGGGGGCACGCAGCGAATTGCTGGCCCGCCGGCAGGAACTCGAGCAGGCCTTTCTGTCGCGCGCTCGCCAGGAACTGGCCGAGGTGGCGGCCGATCTCGACCGCACGCGGGAAAACGCCCGGGGCCTGGATGATCGGGTGAGCAAGACGGTGCTCAAGGCGCCAGTTGCCGGCATCGTGAAGGTCCTGCATGCGCGCACGCCAGGCGGGGTCGTGCAGCCGGGCAAGGAGGTGCTGGAGATCGTCCCCTCGGATGACACGCTGCTGGTCGAGGCGCGGATCGCCCCGAAGGACATCGCGAGGCTTCGTCCCGGCATGCCGGCCACCGTGCGTCTGAGCGCCTACGATTACGCGGTGTTCGGCGGGCTGCCGGCAACGCTCGAGCATGTCGGCCCCGATACGCTGGCTGACGACAAGGGCAACCCTTATTACCTGGTTCGTGTGCGCACCCGGCGGGACTCCGGCCCGTCGGCGAACGCCTGGGAGCGTCATCCCATCCTGCCCGGGATGATGGCGACGGTCGATGTCATGACCGGCCAGCGCACGGTGGCCACCTACCTGCTCAAGCCCATTCTGCGGGCGCGGCAGATGGCCTTCACCGAGAGCTGAACGGACGCGAGGCTGCCGCGCGGTTCGGGCGGACCTGATCGGGCGCTGCCCGAGCGGCCAGCCCGAAGCGGTCCTCAGGCGGTCATCAACTGCTGCTTGCGCAGCAGGTCATCGAGCGCCTCGCTTGCCGAGCGTTCCCCCAGCAGGTCCACGCCGGCGAGCACGATCTGCCGATCGTCTGCGCCGCCCGCGGTATGCATGTCGATCACGGTGGTATTCCCGTCACGGCGCAGGCTGAGCAGGCTGCTCAGATCGCTGGTCTCGTCGGGCAGGATGCCACGCAGATCGATCACGTCATGCTCGGCGTCGAAACCGCGGATGAGCACCTTGCCGTCGCCCGCCCCGGGCGCCCAGACGCGCGCGCCCGAGTCGGCCAGACTCGGTGCTGCGCCATCTGCCTGATTGACAGGGATCAGCTCGGTCGCGCCCGCTTCGTCGGCAATGCCCCAGAAGACATCGGTCATCTCCCGCCGCGCGCCTGAGGCATCGGTGTAGTGTCCTTGCAGGAGCATCTGGTTGCCGTTCTGCACCGCATCCGAGGTTTCGTGCTGCAGCGCCAGGGATCGCGTGCCCAGGGCCGCCAGGGAGATCAGTTCTCCCTGGTCGGTGACACCGTCGCTGTCGGCATCCCTCCAGACCTGGAGTTCCCTCCACGCCGCATCGCGGTTGTCGATCATCCCGTCGCGGTTGTCATCGAGCAATGCCAGAGCCGCAAATCCGTCCTGGCTCTTGCCGCCTCGGCCGTCCGACGTTCCGGTGCCGAAGAGCTCCGCGCCATCGTTGATGCGGCCGTCCTGGTTGAGGTCGCGCACCAGCAGGCCGTCATCGGCGCCTGCCCAGCCGACCTTCCGAGCGGTGCCGGTGGCGTCATTGTCGAACCAGACACCGGCTGATGCGGAGATCGTCTCGACACCGTCGCCGTCGAGGTCGAGTACCAGCGGGCTGACATTGGCCTGAATGGTGCAAATGCCGGTGCTGTCAGTGATGCGCGCGTTCGTGGCACTGGTCAGCACCACCGAGAATTGCTCTGCCAGCTCGCTGCGGTTGTCGGGCGTGACCAGGATGGTGATGGTGGCAGTGGTCTGCCCGGCCCGGATGGTCACCGTTCCGGCGTCACTGATGAAGTCACGTCCGCCATCGCCGTGCCAGTTGGTCCCGCTGGTGATGTCGGTGGCCGAGCCCTCCCGCGTCTCCCAGGCGATGACCACATCCCGATTGGTGGCCTGCGAAAGACTTACCGTGAAGGTGGCTTGGGTGCAGTCCTCCTCGTCGGGGTTCTGCTTGCCGAATCCGCCAGGCTCCCTGACGCTGATGTTGTTGATGCTTACGCCCACCACGTCATCGTTGAGGATGACCGCGGCACCGCTTGCCGAGGAGGCTGTTCGGCCGCTGGCCGAAAGGGTGGCCTGCAGCACGACGGTCTCGTCGTTTTCGATGACCCAATCGTCGTTGGTGGGCGTTCGAACGAGCAGGCTGCGGGCCCCGGCGGGCACTGCGATGTTCGTGCCATTGTAGTACCAGCTCCAGGAGCGGCCGCCATCGGTCGAAACCTCCTGCCATTGCGGGTACTGGAGATCCGCGGCATTTGCGGTTCCGGCGCCCAGGCCGAGGGTCACATACCCCGCAACCGGCATGGCATCGCCGAGAGAGACCGTCCACTGCGCGTAGCCACCCTCCAGCACGCTGTTGCCAGTGACGCACAGGCCGGGTAGGTCATCGTCCAGGATGGTGGCGGTGCCCGTGCCAGAGCGCGAGGTGCGGCCGGTGGCCGAGAGCGTGGCATTGAGGACGATAGTCTCGTTGCCCTCGAAGCGGGTGTTCTCGATGGTCGCGGCGCGCACCAGCAGGCTGGTGGTGTTGGCGGGGATGGCCAGGGCCGAGCTGTAGGCGGTCCAGGTGCTGCCGCCGTTGGTGGATACCTGCAGGGCGTTGGTGAAGTCCGAGCCGGCGGTGGCGGTGCCTGAGCCGAAGCTCAGGGCGAGGCTGCCGGCCACAGGCATGGCCGAGCCCAGGACCACGGTCCATTGGGCGTAGCCGCCTTCCGCGACGCTGTTGCCGGTGATGCTGAGCCCCGGCAGATCGGTCTCGGTGATGGTGACCGATCCCGTGGCGGTGCTGGACGTGCGTCCGGTGGCCGAGAGGGTGGCATTGAGCACCACGGTCTCGCTGGCCTCGTAGGTCGAGTCATCGAGGATCGCAGCGCGTACCAGCAGGCTGGTGGTGTTGGCGGGGACGGCCAGGGCCGAACTGTAGGCGGTCCAGGTGCTGCCGCCGTTGGTGGACACCTGCAGGGCGTTGCTGAAGTCCGAGCCCGCGGCGGCGCTGCCCGAGCCGAAGCTCAGGGCGAGGCTGCCGGCCACAGGCATGGCGGCCCCCAGGTTCACCGTCCACTGAGCAAAATTGCCCGCGGCTTCGGTCACGCTGTTGCCGGTGATGCTGAGCCCCGGCAGATCGGTCTCGGTGATGGTGACCGATCCCGTGGCGGTGCTGGACGTGCGTCCGGTGGCCGAGAGGGTGGCATTGAGCACCACGGTCTCGCTGGCCTCGTAGGTCGAGTCATCGAGGATCGCAGCGCGTACCAGCAGGCTGGTGGTGTTGGCGGGGATGGCCAGGGCCGAGCTGTAGGCGGTCCAGGTGCTGCCGCCGTTGGTGGATACCTGCAGGGCGTTGGTGAAGTCCGAGCCGGCGGCGGCGCTGCCCGAGCCGAAGCTCAGCGCGAGGCTGCCGGCCACGGGCATGGCGGCCCCCAGGTTCACCGTCCACTGGGCGAAGTTGCCCGCGGCCTCCGCTACGCTGTTGCCCGTGATGCTCAGGCCGGGGAGTGGCAGCGGCGTATCGTCATCCAGCAAGGTCGCATTGCCCGTCGCCGTTCTTGAGGTGCGGCCTGGGGCCGACAAGGTGGCCTCCAGTGCGATCGATTCCGTGGATTCGCTGAGCGAGTCGTTCAGGA
>JBIKWU010000364.1:0-3262 GCA_044356115.1 Burkholderiaceae bacterium | reverse complement strand
GCGAGCTTCTCCTGGGTGAGGCCATAGTGCTTGAAGTACTCCTGGGCCGAGGGCAGCAGCGCGCCGCGCATGCGCTCGTTCTGCAGCCGCAGCATCATGATGACGTCGACATCCTTGAGCCCCTCGCGCATGTCGGTGAAGACGCGCACGCCCATCTGCTCGAGCCCGGACGGCAGCAGGGTGTAGGGGCCGATGGCGCGCACCTCGGGCACCCCGAGCGTGGTGAGCGCGTGGATGTCGGAGCGCGCCACCCGCGAATGCAGGATGTCACCCACCACCGCCACCCGCAGCTGGGTGAAGTCCTTCTTGAAGTGGCGGATGGTGTACATGTCGAGCAGGCCCTGCGTGGGATGGGCATGGCGCCCGTCACCGGCATTGATGACATGCACATGAGGCCCGCGCAGGCGGTCGAGGTGCTGCGCGATCAGGAAGGGCGCGCCGCTGGTGGCGTGCCGGACCACGAACATGTCGGCGTGCATGGCCGAGAGGTTGTCGATGGTGTCGAGCAGCGACTCGCCCTTGGAGGCCGACGAGGTGTTGATGTTCAGGTTGAGCACGTCGGCCGACAGGCGCTTGGCCGCGATCTCGAAGGTGGTGCGGGTGCGCGTGGAGTTCTCGAAGAACAGGTTGAACACCGACTTGCCGCGCAGCAGCGGCACCTTCTTCACCTCGCGGTCGGCCACGCCGACGAAGCCCTCGGCGGTGTCGAGGATGTGGCTGACCACCGCGCGCGGCAGGCCTTCGATGGTGAGCAGGTGCTTGAGCTCGCCGTGCTCGTTCAGTTGCGGATGTCTCATCGGGGCGCCTGCTCGGTGCGCAGCGTGAAGCGGCCCTCGGGGTCGCGGGCGAGCACGTAGTCGAGGCCCGGCGGCAACGGGGCCACCACCCCGCAGTAGCCGGCCTGCACGGGCAGCTCGCGGCCGCCGCGGTCGATGAGCACCGCCAGTTCCACCCGCGCCGGGCGGCCGTAGTCGAAGAGCTCGTTGAGCGCGGCGCGCACGGTGCGCCCGGTGAACAGGATGTCGTCGACCAGGATGAGGTGCGCACCGTCGATGGGCAGCGGCAGCTCGGTGGCCGGCTTGCCCGCCGGCAGGCCACGGCCCACGCGCCGGCCGTAGTCGTCGCGGTGGAAGGCCGAGGACAGCAGGCCCAGCGGCGTGCCCGGCGCGAGCTCGGCATGCAGGCGCTGCGCGATCCAGGCACCACCGCTGTGGATGCCCACCAGGCGCGGCGGCGTGGCGGCGGCGCGCAGGGTGTCACGAAGTGCGTCACGCAGCGCCTGATAGGCGGCTTCGGCGTCGGGGGCGGCAGGCAGGGTGCTCATGGGGACGGGCGCGGGACGGGGTTCAGGCGGCAGGCGAAGCGCCCTCGCCAAGGTATTGTCGCAGGATTATCGCCGCGGCCTGGGCATCGGGTGCGTCCGGGTCAGCCCCTTCGGCCAGCGCCTCGGTGGAGCTCCAGCGCTCGTCGGTGAGGTGTACCGGCAGGCCGAAGCGGCCGGCCAGCTGCCGCGCGAAGCGCTCGCAGCGCGCGGTCATGGCATGCGGCGTGCCATCCGGGTGCAGCGGCCGGCCGACCACCAGCGCCGAGGGCTCCCAGCGGGCAAGCAGCTGGCCGATGGCCTCGAAGCGCGCCGCCACCGGCACCGAGGCCAGCACGGTGAGCGGTTCGGCCGAGCCGGTGAGCGTGTTGCCCACCGCCACGCCGATGCGCCGCTCACCGAAGTCGAAGGCCAGCAGCGAGCGGACCGGGCTCACCGGCTCAGGCGTGCCCGGCGGACATCGAGAGGAAGGCGGGATCGATGCCCAGCCGGCGGAAGGCGCGCGCCAGCCGCTGCTCGACCGGCGTGCGAAAGATCAGCTCGGCATCGGCCGGCAGGCTGAGCCAGGCGTTGCGCGCGATCTCGTCCTCGAGCTGGCCGGCGCTCCAGCCGGCATAGCCCAGCGCCACCAGCAGCTCGCCCGGGCCCTCGCCGCGCGACACCGCCTCGAGGATGTCGCGCGAGGAGGTGAGGCCCACGCCATCGGCCACTGCCACCGTGGCGTTCCAGTGGCCCAGAGGCTGATGCAGCACGAAGCCGCGGTCGGTCTGGACCGGGCCGCCCAGGAACACCGGGCTGGCGCCCAGCGGCTGGGAGGCGAGCGGCAGCTGGATGCGCTCGAACAGCGTGCCCAGGGTGATCTCGGTGGTGCGGTTGATGACCAGGCCAAGCGCGCCGCGCGCGTTGTGCTCGGCCACGTACACCACCGCGCCGGCGAAATTGGGGTCGGCCATGCCGGGCATGGCCAGCAGGAACTGGTGGGTGAAGTCGGGCGACAGCGCAGAGGGCATGGGGAGGCAAGGCAGCGCGCGCCGCCTGCGGACGACCCCTGGCGGCACTGTGCCGAAATTGTAAAGACGCCCCCGGGTTGGCACAATCCGCCGCCCTGCACGGAGCCCGCATGAACCCTGCCGCCGACGCTGGCGCCCGCCGCCCGCCCCACCCCGACCGGGCCCTGGTGTGGTTCCGCCGTGACCTGCGCGCCCACGACCACGCCGCGCTCGCCGCGGCACTCGCCGCCCATCGCCAGGTGTGGTGCGCCTTCGTCTTCGACACCGACATCCTGGCGCCACTGCCGCAGCGCGCCGACCGCCGGGTGGCCTTCATCCACGACAGCCTGGTCGCGCTGGACGAGCGGCTGCGCCGCGACGGCGGCGGCCTGATCGTGCGACAGGGTCAGGGCGCGGCGGTGATCGCCGGGCTGGCGGCGGAACTGGGCGTCGCGGCGGTGTACCTGAACCGCGACTACGAGCCCGCCGCGGTGGCGCGCGACCAGGCGGTCGAGGCGCTGCTCGCGGCCGAGGGCCGTCGGCTGGTGAGCCTGAAGGATCAGGTGGTGTTCGAGCGCGACGAGGTGCTCACCGGCGCGGGCACGCCCTTCTCGGTGTTCACCCCCTACCGGCGCGCCTGGGAGCGCCGGCTCGCCGCCGAGCCCGAGGCCATCGCCGAGCGCGTGGTGCGCGGCGGGCAGCGGCTTGCGCCGCCACCGCCCGGCGAGCGCATGCCGAGCCTGGCCGACATCGGCTTCGAGCCGGTGGACCTGACCGCGCTGAACATCCGGCCGGGCAGCCCGGGCGGCGAGGCGCTGCTCACCGACTTCGCCCGGCGCATCGGCGGTTACGGGCGCGATCGCGACTATCCGGCGGTGCGCGGCCCCTCGTACCTCTCGGTGCACCTGCGATTCGGCACGGTGTCGGTGCGCGAACTGGCGCGACTGGCGCG
>JBIKWU010000363.1:0-3265 GCA_044356115.1 Burkholderiaceae bacterium | reverse complement strand
CCGAACGAGACCGTGCCGGTGACCTCGGCGAGCATGCCGGCGTCCTTGGGCGAGCGGGCCTCGAAGAGTTCGGCCACCCGCGGCAGACCGCCGGTGATGTCGCGGGTCTTCTGCGACTCGAGCGGGATGCGGGCCAGGGTCTCGCCCACGCCGATCTCCTGACCGTCGCGCACGGTGATCAGCGCCCCGACCGGGAAGCTGATGGTCACCGCGTGGTCGGTGCCGGCGATGCGGACCTCCTCGCCAGCCTCGTTGATCAGCTTGACCTGCGGGCGGACGTTGCGCGCCGCGGTGCCGCGGCGCTTGGCGTCGATGACCACCAGGGTGGACAGGCCGGTGACCTCGTCGATCTGCTTGGCGACGGTGGCGCCTTCCTCGACGTTCTCGAACTTGATGCGACCGGCGTACTCGGTGATGATCGGCCGGGTCATGGGATCCCAGGTGGCCAGCGGCGTGCCGGCCTTGACCTCGCGACGGTCTTCCACCAGCAGGGTGGCGCCGTAGGGGATCTTGTGACGCTCGCGCTCGCGCCCGAAGTCGTCGCCGATGACGATCTCGCCGGAACGCGAGATGACGATCAGCTCGCCGCGGGCGTTGGTCACGTGGCGCATGGTGGGTGTGAAGCTCACCCGGCCGTTGGACTTGGCCTCGACCGAACTGTCGACCGCCGCGCGGGAGGCCGCGCCACCGATGTGGAAGGTGCGCATGGTGAGCTGGGTACCCGGCTCGCCGATGGATTGCGCGGCGATCACGCCCACCGCCTCGCCGGAGTTCACCAGCGAGCCACGACCGAGGTCGCGGCCGTAGCACTTGGCGCACAGGCCGTAGCGCGTGGCGCAGGTGAGCGGGGTGCGGACCCGCACCTCGTCGATGCCCAGGCGCTCGATCTCGTCGACCTTGTCCTCGTCGAGCAGGGTGCCGGCCTCGTAGAGGGTGGCCTGGGTCTCGGGCACGACCACGTCATGGGTGGCCACGCGGCCGAGGATCCGGTCGCGCAGGGCCTCGATGACCTCGCCGCCCTCGATCAGGGCCTTCATGGCCACGCCGTTGGTGGTGCCGCAGTCATCCTCGGTGACCACCAGGTCCTGGGTGACGTCGACCAGCCGGCGGGTGAGGTAGCCGGAGTTCGCGGTCTTCAGGGCGGTGTCGGCCAGGCCCTTGCGCGCGCCGTGCGTGGAGATGAAGTACTGCAGCACGTTGAGACCCTCGCGGAAATTCGCGGTGATGGGGGTCTCGATGATCGAGCCGTCGGGCTTGGCCATCAGGCCGCGCATGCCGGCGAGCTGACGGATCTGCGCCGCCGAACCGCGGGCGCCCGAGTCGGCCATCATGTAGATGGCGTTGAACGACTCCTGGTCGACTTCCTTGCCGTGGCGATCGGTGACCTTCTGCACCCGCAGCTGGTCCATCATGGCCTTGCCGACCTCGTCACCGGCGCGGCCCCAGATGTCGACCACCTTGTTGTAGCGCTCGCCCTGGGTGACCAGGCCCGAGGTGTACTGCTGCTCGATCTCCTTGACCTCCTTCTCGGCGTCGGCGAGCAGGCGGGTCTTCTGAGGCGGGACCAGCATGTCGTCGATGGCGATGGAGATGCCGGCGCGGGTGGCCAGCCGGAAGCCGTTCTGCATCAGCTGGTCGGCGAAGATCACCGTGTCACGCAGGCCGCAGCGCCGGAAGGAGGCGTTGATCAGCTTGCTGATCTCCTTCTTCTTGAGCGCCTTGTTGATGAACTCGAAGGGCAGGCCCTTGGGCAGGATCTCGGAAAGCAGCGCCCGGCCCACGGTGGTCTCGACCCGGCTGATGCGCTGCACGAACTCCTCGGAGCCCGGCTCGCGCACGAACTCGGGCAAGCGCACGGTGATGCGGGTGCCGAGCTCGACCTGGCGGTTGTCGTAGGCGCGCAGCACCTCGCCGAGGTCGCTGAAGAACATGCCTTCGCCCTTGGCGTTGATCTTCTCGCGGGTGGTGTAGTAAAGGCCGAGCACGATGTCCTGCGAGGGGACGATCGAGGGCTCGCCGTTGGACGGGAACAGCACGTTGTTGGAGGCGAGCATCAGCGAGCGCGCCTCGAGCTGGGCCTCGATGGACAGCGGCACGTGCACGGCCATCTGGTCGCCGTCGAAGTCGGCGTTGAAGGCCGCGCACACCAGCGGATGCAGCTGGATGGCCTTGCCTTCGATCAGCACCGGCTCGAAGGCCTGGATGCCCAGACGATGCAGGGTGGGCGCCCGGTTGAGCATCACCGGATGCTGGCGAATGACGTCCTCGAGAATGTCCCAGACGATGGGTTCCTGGGTCTCGACGTACTTCTTCGCCTGCTTGATGGTGGTGGCGATCCCCATCGTCTCGAGCTTGTTGAAGATGAACGGCTTGAACAGCTCGAGCGCCATCAGCTTGGGCAGGCCGCACTGGTGCAGCTTGAGTTGCGGGCCCACCACGATCACCGAACGGCCGGAGTAGTCGACCCGCTTGCCCAGCAGGTTCTGGCGGAAACGCCCGCCCTTGCCCTTGATCATGTCGGCCAGCGACTTCAGCGCACGCTTGTTCGCGCCGGTCATGGCCTTGCCGCGGCGACCGTTGTCGAGCAGCGAGTCGACGGCCTCCTGCAGCATGCGCTTCTCGTTGCGCACGATGATCTCGGGCGCCTTGAGCTCGAGCAGCCGCTTCAGGCGGTTGTTGCGGTTGATGACCCGGCGATAGAGGTCGTTGAGGTCGGAGGTGGCGAAGCGGCCGCCGTCGAGCGGCACCAGCGGGCGCAGCTCGGGCGGCAGCACCGGCAGCACCTCCATGACCATCCAGTCGGGCTTGATGCCCGAGCGCTGGAAGCCCTCGAGCACCTTGAGCCGCTTGGCGATCTTCTTGATCTTGGCCTCGGAGCCGGTGGCCTCGAGTTCCTTGTGCAGGGTCTCGATGTCACGGTCGATGTCGATCGAGCGCAGCAGTTCGCGGATGCCCTCGGCGCCCATCATGGCGCGGAACTCGTCGCCGTATTCCTCGGTCTTCGCGAGGAAATCGTCCTCGGTCATGATCTGCGCGCGCTTGAGCGGCGTGGTGCCGCTCTCGATGACCACATAGGCTTCGAAGTACAGCACGCGCTCGATGTCGCGCAGCGTCATGTCGAGGACCATGCCCAGGCGCGACGGCAGCGACTTCAGGAACCAGATGTGGGCGGTGGGCGAGGCGAGCTCGATGTGGCCCATGCGCTCGCGGCGCACCTTGGCCAGGGTGACCTCGACGCCGCACTTCTCGCAGATGACGCCGCGGT
>JBIKWU010000113.1:0-11557 GCA_044356115.1 Burkholderiaceae bacterium | reverse complement strand
CGCGGCCTGGCGTACATCAAGGTCAATGACGCGGCCAAGGGCCGCGAGGGCCTGCAGTCGCCCATCGTCAAGAACCTGCACGACAACGCGCTCGACGCCGTGCTCTCGCGCACCGGCGCGCGCAACGGCGACATCATCTTCTTCGGCGCCGACAAGGCCAAGGTGGTCAACGACGCGATCGGCGCGCTGCGCAACCGCATCGGCCACTCCGACTTCGGCCGCAAGGCCGGGCTGGTCGAGGGGCAGTGGCGCCCGCTCTGGGTGATCGACTTCCCGATGTTCGAGCACGACGAGGAGAACGCTCGCTGGGCGGCGGTGCATCACCCCTTCACCTCGCCCAAGGACGGCCACGAGGACTACATGGCCACCGATCCGGGCCGTTGCCTGGCCAAGGCCTATGACCTGGTCCTCAACGGCTGGGAGCTCGGCGGCGGCTCGGTGCGGATCCACCGCGAGGAGGTGCAGAGCAAGGTGTTCCGCGCTTTGAAGATCGGCCCCGAGGAGGCTCGCGCCAAGTTCGGCTTCCTGCTCGATGCCTTGCAGTACGGCGCGCCGCCGCATGGCGGCATCGCCTTCGGCCTGGACCGCATCGTCACCATGATGACCGGCGCCGAGTCCATCCGCGACGTCATCGCCTTCCCCAAGACCCAGCGCGCGCAGTGCCTGCTCACCCAGGCGCCGTCCTCGGTCGACGAGAAGCAGTTGCGCGAGCTGCACATCCGCCTGCGCTCGGCCGAGCCGGCCAAGGCCTGAGATCCCCCGGCCCGGAGCGCCAGCATGGGCAGCAAGATCCCCGAGTCCGTGCTGGTGGTGATCCACACCCCTGACCTGCGGGTGCTGCTGCTCGAGCGCGCCGACCATCCCGGCTTCTGGCAGTCGGTCACCGGCAGCAAGGACAGCGCCGACGAGCCGCTGTCGCTCACCTGCGCTCGCGAGGTGTTCGAGGAGACCGGCATCCGCGTGGCCGAGCACCGCCTGAGCGACTGGTCGCTGACCAACCGCTACGAGATCTTCCCGCACTGGCGGCACCGCTATCCGGAGGGCGTCACGCACAACACCGAGCACGTGTTCGCGCTGCGGGTGCCGCAGGCCGTGCCGGTGCGCCTGTCGCCGCGCGAGCATCTCGGCCACGCCTGGCTGCCCTGGGAGCAGGCGGCCGAGCGCTGCTTCTCATGGTCGAACGCGCAGGCCATCCGGGAGCTGCCCGCGCGCGCCGGTGGCGATGCCGCACCGGGCGGGCCGCCGGCATGAGCCCGCGCCCCGCGTCCGCGCCGCGAAAGCCGGCCGCGTCGCGACGGGCCGCGCCCCCGCCGCTGCAGTTGCGGGTGGCTACCTACAACATCCACAAGGGCGTGAGCCGCGAGCTCTTCGGCCTGCGCCATGTCAGCCGCATCCATGAGCTGCGCGCCCGCCTCCATGAGCTCGATGCCGACCTGGTCTTCCTGCAGGAGGTGCAGGGGCGCCATGAGCGGCATGCCACGCGCTTTCCGCACTGGCCCAAGGAGTCACAGCACGAGTTCCTGGCCGGCGAGGGCGGCCGGCGCAATCCCTTCGAGACCGCGTACGGGCGCAACGCCTCCTACATGCACGGGCATCACGGCAACGCGCTGCTCTCGCGCTTTCCGATCCTGCGGCGCGAGAACCGCGATGTCTCCGATCACGCCCTCGAGAAGCGCGGCATCCTGCATTGCGTGGTGCGCATGCCGGGGCAGGATCTCCACTGCTTCGTGGTGCATCTCGGCCTGCTGGCCGCCAGCCGGACCCGTCAGACCGCCCTGCTGGTCGACTGGATCGAGCGCGAGATCCCGCGCGAGGCGCCGGTGATCATCGCCGGCGACTTCAACGACTGGCGCAATCGCCTCTCCGACACGCTCTACCAGCGGCTGGGTGTGCGCGAGGTCTTCGATGCGCGGCCGCCCTCGGGCGTGCGCCAGCAGGTGGTGCACTTCGTGCGCGATCGCCTGTTCGAGGCTGCCTCGCCCGAGGGGCCGCGCGCCCGGCGCGGCGCGGCGCCGGCCAGCCCGCCGCGGCGGGTGCGCACGGCCCGCACCTTCCCGGCGCTGGTGCCCTGGCTGCGCATGGACCGCATCTACCTGCGCGGCTTCGAGGTGCGCGATGCCCAGGTGCTGCGCGGGCCCGAGTGGGCGCGGCTGTCGGACCACAGCCCGCTGGTGGCCGACCTGCGCGCGTCGGGCTGATGGCGGTCAGCTCGCGGGTGGCCAGGGTGCCGCGGATCCGGCCCGCGCTGCACGCCGGCCACGAGGTCCAGCTCCTGGAGGGCGGCGCGGCATTCTTCCCTGCCCTGGTGGCGGCGATCGACGGCGCCCGCGCGGAGATCCATCTCGAGACCTACATCGTGCACGACGATGATTCCGCGCGGCCGGTCTTCGAGGCCCTGGCCCGGGCCGCCGCGCGCGGCGTGTCGGTGCAGGTGGCGGTCGACGGTTTCGGCACGCCGCGGGTGCCGCCGCGCCTCGCGGCGCTGCTGGCCGCTGTGCCGGCACAACTCAGGGTGTTCCGGCCGGAGCATGCTCCCTACGCGCTCGACCGGCGTCGCTTGCGGCGCCTGCATCGCAAGCTCGCCGTGATCGATCGCGAATTCGCCTTCGTTGGTGGCATCAACCTGCTCGATGACCATGTCGATCCGGCACACGGCAGGCTCGATCGCCCGCGTCTGGATTTCGCGGTGCGGGTGCGAGGACCGCTGGTGGACGATGCCCTGCTCGCCGCGCGTCAGCTCTGGGTGTCGCTGCTGCCGGTGCGCGAGCGCGCTGCGGCGCGCTGGCCGTGCGCGGGTGGGCGCCATGCGCGCGGGGCGGCCACGCATGCTGTGTCGCCCGTCGCGCCCACCTTGCACACGTCGCACACGTCGCACACGTCGCACACGTCGCACACGTCGCACACGTCGCACACGGCCCCGGTGTCACATGCGCCCCCCGTCGCGGTCTCCGCGCAGGACGCGCTCCCCGGCGCCCCGGCCTTCGCGCCGGTGCGTGCGATGCTGCTGCTGCGCGACAACTTCCGCTTCAGGCGCGCGATCGAGCGCGAGTACCTCCAGGCGATCGGTGCCGCCCGCCATCGGGTGCTGATCGCCAATGCCTACTTCTTTCCCGGCGCGCGCATGCGGCGGGCGCTCATGCTGGCCGCTGGGCGCGGCGTGCCCGTCACCCTGCTGCTGCAGGGGCGGGTGGAGTACGCGCTGCAGCACTACGCCTCGCAGGCGCTCTATGACGAACTGCTCGGCGCCGGGGTGCGCATCGTCGAGTACGCGAGCAGCTTCATGCACGCCAAGGTGGCGGTCGCCGACGACTGGGCCACCGTGGGCTCGTCCAACATCGATCCCTTCTCGCTGCTGCTGGCGCGCGAGGCCAACGTGGTCGTGCGCGATGCCGGCTTCGCGGCCCACCTGGCCGCGCGCATCCACGCGGCCATCGCGCAGGGCGGTCGCGAGGTCCATGCGGCCCGCCACGCCCGGGGTCCGCTGCGGCTGCGCGCGGTGCGCTGGGCGGCTTTCGCGCTGCTGCGCGCCGGCGTCGCCCTCAGCGGTCGCGCCGGTCGCTGGTGAGCGCGCGGGGCGCCGGCGTGCCGTCTGCCGACGACCTGGTGGTGCTCAGGCCAGAGGGCATGTACTGCCCGGCCGGCGACTTCCATATCGATCCCTGGCGGCCGGTGCCGCGCGCGGTGATCACCCACGCCCATGCCGATCATGCCCGGCCCGGGCACGGCCACTGCCTGGCCGCCGCCGAGGGCGAGACCGTGCTGCGCGCCCGCCTGGGCGGCGTCAGCCTGCAACTGCTCGGCTGGGGCCAGACCGTGGTGCACCGGGGCGTGAGCGTGTCGCTGCATCCGGCCGGGCACATCCTGGGTTCGGCGCAGGTGCGCATCGCGCATCGTGGCCGGGTCTGGGTGGTGTCGGGCGACTATCGCGTGGAGCCGGACCCCACCTGCCGCGCCTTCGAGCCGGTGCGTTGCGACACCTTCATCACCGAATCCACCTTCGGTCTGCCGGTCTACCGCTGGCGGCCGCAGCACGTGCTCATGGCCGAGATCAGCCGCTGGTGGGCCGACAACGCCGCCGCCGGGCGCACCAGCGTGCTCTACGGCTACTCGCTGGGCAAGGCGCAGCGCATCCTCGCCGGGGTCGATGCCGCGATCGGCCCGATCGTCTGCCACGCCGCGGTGGAGTCGCTCAATCGCGCCTACCGGGAGGCCGGCGTCTCGCTGCCGCCGACCCGACTGGTCAGCGAAGTGGCCGATCGTGCGGATTTTTCGCGTGCGCTGGTCATCGCGCCGCCCTCGGCCGGCACGGCGGGATGGCTGCGCCGCTTCATCGACCCCGTCGACGCCTTCGCCTCGGGCTGGATGGCGCTGCGCGGCGCGCGTCGCCGGCGCGGGGTGGACCGCGGCTTCGTGCTCTCGGACCATGCCGACTGGCCCGGCCTGCAGCAGGCGATCGCCGCCACCGGCGCCACGCGGGTGATCGTCACCCACGGTCAGGTGCCGGTGATGGTGCGCTGGCTCGGCGAGCAGGGCCTGCAGGCCGAGGCCTTCCAGACCGAGTTCGGTGCCGAGGAGGCGCAGTCGGCATGAAGGCCTTTGCCGCCCTCTACGCCGCGCTCGATGCCTCCACATCCACCCGCCACAAGGTGGCGGTGATGAGCGCGTACCTGCGCAGCGCGCCGCCGGCCGATGCGGCCTGGGCGGTCTATTTCCTTGCCGGCGGCAAGCCGCGCCAGACCGTGCCGGCGCGGGTGCTGCGCGAGGCTGCCTGCGAGGCCGCCGGTCTGGCGCCCTGGCTGTTCGAGGAGAGCTATGCCGCGGTCGGCGATCTTGCCGAGACCATCGCCCACCTGCTGCCCGAGGGGGCCGCCACCGACGACACCGGGCTGGCGCAGTGGCTGCAGACCCGCCTGCTGCCGCTGCGCGGCGCGGCGCCCGAGGATGCGGCGCGCGGCCTGCGTGAGGCCTGGGCCGGGCTGGACTGGAACGGCCGATTCCTGCTCAACAAGCTGATCACCGGCGGGCTGCGGGTGGGGGTGTCGCGCCAGCTCGTGGTGCGGGCCCTCGCCGCGGTGTCGGGCCTGGATGCGGCGCTGATCGCCCAGCGCATGATCGGCTTCACCGACGCTCGCCGCTCGCCCGAGGCGCAACATCTGGCCGCGCTGCTCGCGCCGCCGCAGACCGGCGTGACGGTCCGTGACGGTCGGCCTTATCCGTTCTTCCTGGCCCATCCGCTGGCCGGCGCGCCGGACACCCTGGGCGACATCGCGGGCTGGCAGGTTGAGTGGAAGTGGGATGGCGTGCGCGGCCAGCTGGTGCTGCGGGATGGCCAGGTCTGGCTGTGGTCGCGCGGCGAAGAGCTGGTCACCGAGCGGTTCCCGGAGGTTGTCCGGGCCGCGCAGGCATGGGCCGCGCGTCATCCTGCGCAGGCGGCCGCGGGCACGGTGTTCGATGGCGAACTGCTCGCCTGGGACTCGGCTGCGGCGCGACCCATGCCCTTCGCGGCCCTGCAGCGGCGCATCGCCCGGCTCAAGCCCGGCCCGGCCCTGCTGCGCGAGGTGCCGGTGCGCTTTCTCGCCTACGACCTGCTCGAGGATGAGGGCCGTGACTGGCGCGAACGGCCCCTGGCCGAGCGGCGCGCACGGCTCGAGGAACTGCTGGGTGAGGCAGTCGCGTCGGAGGCGGCGAGCGAGCCGAGCGGGCACGGGCAGCACGGGCAGCACGGGCAGCAGGGGCAGCAGGGGCAGCAGGGGCAGCACGGGCAGCACGGGCAGCAGGGAGAGCCAGTCGACCCGCCCGGCGCCCTCCCGCGCCTGCAGTGCTCGCCGCGCCTGTCGGCCCCCGACTGGCCGAGCCTGGCCGCGCTGCGCGCCAGCGCGCGCACGCGCGGCGTGGAGGGCCTGATGCTCAAGCACCGCGACGGCGCCTATGGCGTGGGCCGCCTGCGCGTGCCCGGCGGCGGCTGGTGGAAGTGGAAGCTCGATCCGCTCAGCATCGACGCGGTGCTGCTCTACGCCCAGCGCGGCCACGGCCGTCGGGCCAGTCTCTACACCGACTACACCTTCGCGGTGTGGGCCGAGCCGCCGGGCGAGGGCGAGCCGCCCGCCCTGGTGCCCTTCGCCAAGGCCTACTCCGGCCTTACCGACGAGGAGATCCGCCAGGTGGACGCGGTGATCCGCCGCACCACCGTCGAGCGCTTCGGCCCGTTGCGCAGCCTGCAGCCCACCCTCGTGTTCGAGCTCGGCTTCGAGGGCATCGCGCCCTCGCCGCGCCATCGCAGCGGCGTGGCGGTGCGCTTTCCGCGGATGCTGCGCTGGCGCACCGACAAGCCCATCCGCGAGGCCGATACCCTGGACAGCCTGCGCGCGCTGCTGGCCGGCGCTCGGGACGACCCGGATCCACAGGGTCCCCACCGATGACACCGATCACCCCGGCCCCCGCCAGCGCCGCGCCGATGGCCGATCCCCAGCTGATCGGCGTCGACTTCACGAGCACGCCACGCGCTGGCAAGCCGATCACGGTGGCGATCGGCCGCACGGAGCCCGGCGCCACGCCGCGGGTGCGGCTGACACAGATCGCGCGCTTTCGCAGCCTCGACGACTGGCTGGGCTGGCTGTGCCTGCCGCAGGCCTGGGTGGGCGCCTTCGACTTTCCCTTCGGTCTGCCGCGCGACTTCGCCGCGGGTCTGGGCTGGCCGCTGGACGGCCTCGAGCCCTGGGTGCCGGTCACGCAGCGGCTGGCCGCGCTCAGCCGCGCCGAACTGGTCGGGCACTGCCGGGACTGGTGCGATGCCCGTCCGCCGGGCAGCAAGTTCGCCCATCGGGCCACCGATCGACCGGCGGGCAGCAGCCCGTCGATGAAGTGGGTCAACCCGCCGGTGGCGCTCATGCTGCACGAGGGCGCGCCGCGCCTGCTGCAGGCCGGCGTGACGCTGCCCGGGCTGCGCTACCGCGGCGCCGACCCGGCGCGGGTGGCGCTCGAGGGCTATCCGGCGCTGCTCGCGCGCGCGGTGCTCGGTCGCGAGTCGTACAAGAGTGACGATCCGGCGCGCCGCCACTGCCCGGCGCGCCGGGCCGCGCGCGAGCGGCTGGTGGCGGCGCTGCAGGCTGGGGACCATCCCTTCGAGACACGCGTGACGATGGCCGATGCGCGCGACGAGCTCGTCGCCCAGGCGCAGGCCGACGAGCTCGACGCCGTGCTGTGCCTGGCGATGGCGGCCTGGGCCTGGCGACGCCATGACCGCGGCTGGGGCCTGCCGCCGGATATCGATCCGGTGGAGGGCTGGATCCTCGGGACGCCCGCCTGATCGCTGGCATGATCGTCGCCCTGCCGGGTGCGCATCCGTCGTGCCCGGCCCACCTCCGGAGCCCGACCATGCAGGATGCCGATCCCGTCACCAGCCCCAGCGGGGCTGTCGCCCATCCCGCCCTGGTCGCGCACAGCGCGATGTTCCAGCCGCGCGTGCATGCGGTGACCGATCGGGTGTGGTGCGCGGTCGGATTCGGCATCAGCAACGTCACGCTGGTGCGCGGCGACGAGGGCCTGATCCTCATCGACGCCGGCGAGTGTCGCGAGGAGATGGCCGAGGTGCTGGCCGCCTTCGGTCCGCTGCTCGACCGGCCGGTGGTCGCGCTGATCTACACCCACTCCCACTACGTGGGAGGCGCGGCCGAGGTGATCGCGCGCTGGGGTCCCTCGGTGGCGGTGTGGGCGCACGAGGATCTCGGGGAGGTCATGGCCGAGGTCGGCGCCGAGTTCGGCCCGGCGTATCGCCGCCGGGTGCGCATCCAGTTCGGCCATGACCTGCCGCTCACGGGGCCCGATGCCATGCCCAACTACGGCATCGGCCCGATCTTCTTCCGGCCCGGGCCCAGCACCCAGGGCTTCGTGCCGCCTACCCGGCACGTGCCGCGCGCGCTCAGCCAGGCACGCATCGCCGGGCTCGACGTGCACTTCGACGGCCGCTTCGCCAGTGACTCGCGCGACACCATCATCATCGGCTTTCCGCAGTTGCGCACCGTGGTCAACAACCATGTCTGGCCGGTGCTCTTCAACGTCTATCCGCTGCGCGGCGAGGCCTACCGCGATCCGCTGGTCATGGTCGCGGCCATCGACGCGATCCGCGAGGCCGGGCCCGAGCATCTGGTGGGCGCGCACGGTGCGCCCATCCTCGGGCGCGCCGATGTCCAGGCCTGCCTGGACGATCACCGCGACAGCCTGCAGTACCTCTGGGATCAGACCGTGCGCGGCATCAATGCCGGCCTCGGCCCCGACGATCTGGCCGCGCGCATCAGCCTGCCGCCGCGTCTGGCGGACAGCCGCTGGGTGCCCACCTTCTATGGCGAGCCGGCGTATCACGCCCGGGCCATCCACAACGGCCTGTTCGGCTGGTTCGGTGGCGATTGCGCCACTCTCCACCCGGTGGCGCCGGCGCGGCGCGCCGAGCTGCTGGTGGCCGGGCTGGGCGGGCGGGAGACGGTGCTCGCGCAGGCCGGGCAGGCTCTCGAGCGTGGCGAGCCGGGCTGGGCGGCCGAACTGTGCAGCCACCTGCTGCGCCTGGATGTCCATGACGCGCTGGCCGCGCAGTGCAAGGCGCAGGCGCTGCGCGAGATGGCCCGCCGCACGCCGGCCACCAACACCCGAGCCTTCATGCTCGACGAGGCCCGGCGCCTGGAGGCAGGTCGCGCCGGGAGCCCGCCACCCGCGGTTCGCCCCGCCCGCGCGCTCATTCTGAACTCCCCGCCGGAGCGCTTCGTGCGCGCGCTCGGCGCCCGGCTCGATCCGATGGCCAGCGCCGACATCGACCAGGTGTTCCGCCTGCGCCAGACCGACGCCGACCATGTCTGCGGACTGCAGGTTTACCGAGGGGTGGCCCGCTTTCTGCCGCCCTCGACCTTCGACGCGCCCTCGGCCCGCGCCGATGTCGGCCTGGCCTGCGACCGGGCCACCTGGGCGCTGCTGCTGTCGGGCCGGCAGGCGCTGCCGGCGGCGCTCGCCGCCGGCAAGGCCGTGATCGACGTCGGCGACGAGACGGCGCTGCACGCTTTCTTCGGCCTGTTCGACGACCTCTCGCTGCGCGGCTGAGCCGCCACGCCGGCCGGCTTGACAGCCGGCCTCGCCTGCGCGATCCTGAAAAAGCACGATCGTGCAATAAACGGTTTCCGGATGCCGCGCATGAAGAAAGGCGAACTCACCCGCAATGCCATCGTCGCCTCGGCGCTCGAGCTCGCCGGGCTCGAGGGCCTGGAGGGCATCACCCTGGGCAAGCTGGCCGAGCGCATGGCCATGTCCAAGAGCGGCGTGTTCGCGCATTTCGGCTCCCGGGAAGAGCTCCAGATTGCCGTGCTCAAGGCGCACGAGCGCCGCTTCGCCGATGATGTGCTGCTGCCGGCGCTGTCGCGGCCGCGCGGCCTGCCGCGGGTGCGGGCGATCGTCGAGCGCTGGATCGAGCACACCGGCACGGCGGGTGGCAGCGGTTGCCTGTGGATTGGCGGCGCCAGCGAGCTCGACGACCGGCCCGGCCCGGTGCGCGATGTGCTGGTCGGCATGGTGCGCGGCTGGCAGCGTGAGCTGATGCGGGCGATCGCCCAGGCGGTCGAGGCCGGCGAGCTGCGCGCCGACCTGCCGCCCGGCGATCTGCTCGCCGAGCTGTTCGGCGTGGTGCTGGTGCTGCACCACGACCGGTGGCTGCTGCGCAGCCCCGACGCGCTGGAGCGGGCGCGCAGGGTCGCCGATCGCCTGCTCGTCGCGGCGGCCGCGCCATCGCGGCGGCCCCGGGCGGCGCCGTCGCGCTGAGCGCAGGCTGCGACCGCATCGCTCGCCCGAAAAAAGCACAGTCGTCCGAAAAACCCAAGGAGATCCCCATGCCCTACTACACCCCGCCCCTGCGCGAACTGCGCTTCGTGCTGCACGAGCTCCTCGATGTCGGGTCCGAGCTCGCCCGCTTGCCGGCGCACCAGCACACCGGCACCGATCTCATCGACGCCGTGATCGAGCAGGCCGGCCGCTTCTGCGCCGAGGTGCTGCACCCGCTGAACCGCAGCGGCGACGAGGAGGGCTGCCAGCTGCTGCCCGATGGCACGGTGCGCACCCCGGCGGGCTTTCGCGAGGCCTGGCAGCGCTTCTGCGAGGCCGGCTGGCCCACGCTCACCTGCGATCCGGCCTGGGGCGGGCAGGGCATGCCGGCGGTGGTGGGCATCGCCATGCAGGAGATGATGAACGCCGCCAACCAGGCGTTCTCGATGTACCCCGGCCTCACCCACGGCGCCTACGACTGCCTGCTCGCCCACGGCACCCAGGCGCAGAAGGCGCTCTACCTGCCGCGCCTGGTGTCGGGGGAATGGACCGGCACCATGTGCCTCACCGAGCCGCACTGCGGCACCGACCTGGGCATGCTGCGCACCCGCGCCGAACCGCAGGCCGACGGCAGCCACCGCATCACCGGCACCAAGATCTTCATCTCCTCGGGCGAGCACGACCTTGCCGCGAACATCGTCCACCTGGTGCTGGCCCGGCTGCCCGACGCGCCGGCCGGCACCCGCGGCGTCTCGCTCTTCATCGTGCCCAAGTTCCTGCCCGCGGCCGACGGCAGCCTGGGCGCGCGCAACGGCGTGCGTGCCGCGCGGCTCGAGCAGAAGATGGGGATCCACGCCAACGCCACCTGCGTGATGGACTTCGACGGTGCCACCGGCTATCTGGTGGGCGAGCCGAACAAGGGCCTGAACGCGATGTTCGTGATGATGAACGCGGCCCGCATCGGCGTGGGCATGCAGTCGCTGGGCCTGTCGGAGGTGGCCTATCAGAACGCGCTCTTCTATGCCCGGGAACGGCTGCAGAGCCGATCGCTGTCGGGCGCCAAGGCGCCCGGCAGCGCCGCCGATCCGATCATCGTGCACCCCGACGTGCGCCGCATGCTGCTCACGCAGCGCGCCTACACCGAGGGCGGCCGTGCCTTCGCGTGCTGGCTGGCGCTGCAGGCCGACCGCGCCGACCACCATCCCGACCCGGCGCAGCGCGAGGCCAGCCGCGAGCTGCTCGCGCTGCTCACCCCGGTGGTCAAGGCCTTCCTCACCGACAACGGCTTCCTGTGCACCAACCTCGCCCTGCAGGTGTTCGGCGGCCACGGCTACGTGCGCGAGAACGGCATGGAGCAGTTCGTGCGCGATGCCCGCATCAACATGATCTACGAGGGCACCAACACCATCCAGTCGCTCGACCTGCTCGCCCGCAAGGTGCTCGGCGACGGCGGCGCGCGCCTGCGGGCCTTCGGCGCGCTGATCGCCGAGCTGGTGCGCCGGGAATCGGGCCGCGCCGACATGGTCGCGTTCATCAAGCCGCTGGCCGAGCTCGGCGCGCAGGTGGAGAACCTCACGATGGAGATTGGCGCCCGCGCCCTGCGCGATCCCGAGGAGGCTGGCGCCGCCGCGGTCGACTACCTGCGGGTGATCGGTCATCTGGTCTTTGCCTATTTCTGGGCCCGGATCGCGCGCGTGGCGCTCGATCATCCCGATGACGACTTCCATCGCGGCAAGCTCGCGGTTGCGCGCTTCTACTTCGC
>JBIKWU010000362.1:0-3283 GCA_044356115.1 Burkholderiaceae bacterium | reverse complement strand
CCGAGTCCACGATCTCCCCGCTGGGGCTGGGCGGGTTTGCCTCCATGCGGGCGCTGTCCACCCGCAACGATGACCCCGCCACGGCGAGTCGTCCGTTCGACAAGGACCGTGACGGCTTCGTGCTCGGCGAGGGCGCGGGCGTGCTCCTGCTCGAGGAGTACGAGCATGCCCGTCGGCGCGGTGCCCGGATCTACGCCGAACTGGCCGGGTACGGTATGAGCTCCGACGCCTTCCACATGAGCGCGCCCTCCGAAGACGGTGAGGGGCCGGCGCGGGGCATGCGCAACGCGCTGCGCAATGCCGGCGTGAATGCCGATCAGGTCAGCTACCTCAACGGCCATGCCACGTCCACGCCGCTGGGCGACATTGCCGAGACCCGCTCCATCCGGCGCGCCTTCGGCGAAGCGGCCAACCGGCTGGTGGTGAACTCCACCAAGTCCATGACCGGGCACCTGCTCGGCGCGGCCGGCGGCATCGAGGCAGTGTTCACCGCCCTGGCGGTGCATCACCAGATCTCGCCGCCCACCATCAACATCTTCAACCAGGATCCGGCCTGCGACCTCGACTACTGCGCCAACAGCGCGCGCGATCTCAAGATCGAGGTGGCCATGTCGAACTCCTTCGGCTTCGGCGGCACCAACGGGTCGCTGGTCATGCGCCGGGTCTGAGCGGCCCGCCGAACGTTCACGGGCCGGCCATGGCCTTCGGTGTCCGGATCGCGCTGCGCCCGGCGGGCGCCTGGCGCGGGGGCAGCGTGGCCTGTGCCCTGATCGGGCTGCTCGGCACCGGCCTCTGGGTCTGGTCGTGGCTGCCCTTGGATGCCAACCCCGGATCGCCGGCGCTCCTTCTGTGGCTGGGCATCCTGGTGCTCGGGGCGCACAGCGTGTCGCGCGCCCGACGGGCGAGACTTCCCCAGGACAGTCTCCTGCACATCGACCCCCTGGGCCGGGCCCATCTCATGGGGCAGAACGGCGCCGAGCCGCTCGTCCCTCTCAACGGTCATCGGAACGCCCTGCTGCTTGCCCTGGAACGGGCCGACCGTCCCCGCGGTGACGCCGGCCGCTGGCTGTCAGTTCGGCAGCCCCGATCCGACTCCGATCGCGCGGCACTTGGCGCCTGGCTGGTCTGGCGGTCACGCGGATCGCGCTGACAGCCGCATGGCCGGCGGCGAGGGCTTGCAAAGCGGGGGCGTCGCCCTCATTGTCCACCGGGCCCGCGTTGTGGCTCGCCGCGAATGCCGGGTCCCTGCGGGCATTCTTCCCGCGTCCTCGTCCGAGTAACGTCCACCTCATCATGCCTGCCTTTCGCGTCATCCTAGCGGCCTCCCTGTTGGGGGTTTCCACCCTGTTCGCGTCCGGGCCCGCCCTGGCGCAGTCGCGCGGGCTTCCCGACTTCGCCGACCTTGCCGAGCAGGCCGGTCCGGCGGTGGTGAACATCCGGACCACCGAACGCAGCAAGCCGGGCGCCGGCGGGTCGCCTCAGGTGCCCGAGGGCCTCGACGAGAACGATCCGTTCTACGAGTTCTTCCGCCGATTCTTCCCGCCGCGCCAGTCACCCGGACCGGGCCAGGGGCCGCGCAATCGGGGTGGCGAGGAGACCCCGCGCGGGGTCGGTTCGGGCTTCTTCATCTCGTCCGACGGCTTCCTGCTCACCAATCACCACGTGGTCGACGGCGCCGACGAGATCTACGTCACGCTGAGCGACAAGCGCGAGTTCAAGGGTCGGGTGGTCGGCTCCGATCGACGCACCGATGTCGCCCTGGTCAAGATCGACGCGACCGGCCTGCCCAAGCTGCCGGTGGGCGATTCCACGAAGGTGCGGGTGGGGGAATGGGTGATGGCGATCGGCTCGCCCTTCGGCCTGGACAATACCGTCACCGCCGGCATCGTCTCGGCCAAGGGGCGTGAGACCGGTGACTATCTGCCCTTCATCCAGACCGACGTGGCGGTCAATCCCGGCAACTCGGGCGGGCCGCTGCTGAACCTGCGCGGCGAGGTCATCGGCATCAACTCGCAGATCTACAGCCGCACCGGCGGTTTCATGGGCATCTCCTTTGCCATCCCCATCGATGAGGCCATGCGGGTGGCCGACCAGCTGCGCGCGTCCGGGCGGGTGATCCGTGGCCGCATCGGCGTGGGCATTGCCGAGGTCACCAAGGAGATCGCCGAGCCCCTGGGCCTGCCCAAGGCGGCCGGCGCGCTGGTGCGCAATGTCGAGGCCAACGGCCCGGCCGCCAAGGCAGGGGTCGAGGAGGGCGACATCATCCTGCGCTTCGATGGCAAGACCATCGAGAAGTCCAGCGACCTGCCGAGGCTGGTCGGCGCCACCCGACCCGGCGCCAAGGTCGGCATGCAGGTCTGGCGCAAGGGGGCGACCCGGGACCTGCAGGTGACGGTCGGCGAGAGCGAACCTGACCGCGCGCAGCGCGCCCAGCGCCCGGGTAGCCCCGGGCAGGGCGGGCAGGGCGGGCAGGCGGCGCCGGCGGTCGCCAATGCCCTGGGCCTGGTGGTGGCCGATCTCAGCGAGGAGCGACGCACCCAGCTGCGGGTCAAGGGCGGCGTGCAGGTGGAATCGGCCGAAGGGCTGGGTGCCCGCGCCGGCATCCGCGCCGGCGATCTGATCCTGTCGCTGAACAATCAGGATGTGACTGGCGCGCGCCAGTTCAACGAACTGGTGGCGAAACTCGACAAGGCCCGTACGCACGTGCTGCTGGTGCGGCGCGGCGACAGCGCGAGCTTCGTGCCGATCAAGCCGCTGCCTTCCTCGGCGCCCGCCCGCTGATCCCTGCCGCGCTGGCGGCGGGGTCGACCCCCGCCGCTGGTAGAATCCGGCTTCCGCGCGCCTCTCCGGCGCGCGTTCGTCTTCGGGCCCCATGCAGCACATCCGCAACTTCTCCATCATCGCGCACATCGACCATGGCAAGTCGACCCTGGCCGACCGCCTGATCCAGCGCTGCGGCGGCCTGTCCGACCGCGAGATGGAAGAGCAGGTGCTCGACTCCATGGACCTCGAGCGCGAGCGGGGCATCACCATCAAGGCCCAGACCGCGGCCCTTCGATACCAGGCGCAGGACGGCAAGCTCTACCACTTCAACCTCATCGACACGCCTGGCCACGTCGACTTCTCCTACGAGGTCAGTCGCTCGCTGTCGGCCTGCGAGGGCGCGCTGCTGGTGGTCGATGCCACCCAGGGTGTCGAGGCCCAGACCGTGGCCAACTGCTACACCGCCATCGATCTCGGCGTCGAGGTGGTGCCCGTGCTCAACAAGATGGACCTGCCGCAG
>JBIKWU010000361.1:0-3292 GCA_044356115.1 Burkholderiaceae bacterium | reverse complement strand
GCCCCACGAGGGCGCCAGCAGCACCAGCGAGAACACCATGCCCAGGCTCTGGGCCCAGTCGGGCAGCGCGGTGTAGTGCAGGTGGTGCGGGCCCGCCCACATGTAGGTGAAGATCAGCGCCCAGAAGTGCACGATCGACAGCCGGTACGAGTACACCGGGCGCTCGGCCTGCTTGGGGATGAAGTAGTACATCATCCCCAGGAAGCCCGCGGTCAGGAAGAATCCCACCGCGTTGTGCCCGTACCACCACTGCACCATCGCGTCCTGCACGCCGGCGTAGGCCGAGTAGCTCTTGGTGAGGCTCACCGGGATCGCCGCGCTGTTCACGATGTGCAGCAGCGCCACGGTCAGGATGAACGCGCCGAAGAACCAGTTGGCCACGTAGATGTGGGGCGTGCGCCGCTTCAGGATGGTCCCGAAGAACACGATCGCGTAGCTCACCCAGACCACCGCGATCAGCAGGTCGATCGGCCATTCCAGCTCGGCGTATTCCTTGCCCGAGGTGATGCCCAGGGGCAGCGTGATGGCCGCCGCCACGATCACCAGCTGCCAGCCCCAGAAGGTGAAGCCGGCCAGCGGCGCGGCGAACAGCCGGGTCTGGCAGGTTCGCTGCACCACGTAGTACGAGGTGGCGAACAGCGCCGAGCCGCCAAAGGCAAAGATCACCGCGTTGGTGTGCAGGGGCCGCAGGCGGCCATAGCTGAGCCAGGGCACATCGAAATTGAGGGCCGGCCAGGCGAGCTGGGCGGCGATGATCACGCCGACCAGCATGCCCACCACCCCCCAGACCACGGTCATCAGCGCGAACTGCCTGACCACCCGGTAGTTGTAGGTCTCGGCGGCGCCGCCGAGAGGCGATTGCCCCATGGTGAATCTCCCCGTGTGTGATGTCGGCGACGCCGTCGCGTCGTCACGGGAAGCACGCTATCTGCCGCAGTGCAGCAGCGCATTGACAATCATCAAGCGGCTCGGCGGCAACCGATCCGGTTCAGTCCGCCTGGTGCGGTTTGTTGCGCTGCACCATCGCCGGGAACCAGTGCCACCCGAGGGCCACGACCGCCAGCGTGCCCATGCCGGCCAGCACCACCGCGGGCACCGCGCCCAGCCAGGCCGCGAGCAGGCCCGATTCGAATTCGCCGATCTGGTTGGAGACGCCCACGAACAGCGCGTTGACCGCGCCGTCCCGACCGCGCATCTCGTCGGGCGTCTCGAGCTGCGCCAGCGAACTGCGGATCACCACGCTCACCATGTCGGCGCCGCCCATCACGGCCAGCGCCGCCATCAGGCGCCGGCAGGAACTGCACCAGACCCACCAGACCGAGCGCCAGCGCGCTGCCGGTGAGCTCGTACATCTGCCAGCCCACCGCCACCACCTGCACCTGGGTGGCCACCTGCGAACACAGGCGGGCCAGCCAGTAGCGCCGGTAGTCGGCGATGGCCAGCGGATTGACGACGCTCTCGGGGACCTCGTTCATGCACCGGGCTGGCGGCCGCCCTACTGACGCCGCAGGGCCGCCTCCAGGCTGCGCGCCGGGTCGGTCTGCTGGTCGTCACCGAGCTCCACCTCGACCCGGTGCAGCGTGCCGGTGAAGGGGAACGGCGCCTCGAAGTCGGCCACCGCCGGCTTCGGGGCCCGCCCGACCTCCATGCCGATGAACGAGGACTGCGCGCGATAGGTCTGCGGCAGCACCACCGAGGCGCAGGGCTCGCCGTCGATCAGCAGGGTGCCCTCGGCGCGGTACTCCCCGGTCTTGCGCACCACCCAGCTCAGCACCCGCGACCCTGGCGGCACCGGCGCGGGCGAGCGGGCTATGTAATGGCGGTTGACGAAGTTGTAGTCGTGCACCAGGTGACCGTCCTGCAGGAAGAAGGCATAGCCCCCGCACCAGTCGCCCTGCGCGATCAGCACGCCCTGGGCGCCCTGCGGCGGGATCTCGACATGGGCCGTGATGCGATACGAGCGGTTGCGGATGTCGGGCGCGGCCGCCTGCGGGATGCGCCCGCCACCCGGCTGCAGCACCCAGTGGCGGCGCGCCGCCACGCTGTGCGGGTTGGAGCTCACGAAGCGGTTGAGTGTGTCGTCCAGCGGCAGCACGTTGCAGGCCCCGGCCTCGGAGAACCAGCGCGCGATCATCGCCTGCAGGCGGGCGGGCTCCTGCTCGGCCAGGTCGTGCATCTCGTTGAAGTCGCGCTCCAGGTGGTAGAGCTCCCAGCGATCGGCATCGAAGGCGGTACCCGGGCGGTGCCAGGTGACCGCCTTCCAGCCCTCGTGCCAGATGCCGCGATGACCCAGCATCTCGAAGTACTGGGTGCGCTTGCGCGTGGGCTCGGCGGCCTCGCCGAAGGAGTAGGCAAAGCTGGTGCCCTCGATCGGCTGCTGGGTCACGCCGTTGATCGCCGCCGGCACCGGCACGCCGGTGAGCTCGAGCACGGTGGGCGTGATGTCGCTGACATGGTGGAACTGGTGCCGGATGCCGCCACCCTGCCCGATGCCCGCCGGCCAGTGCACGATCAGCGGGTCGCGCACGCCGCCGCCGTGGGTGTTCTGCTTGTAGCGCTTGAGCGGGGTGTTGCCCGCCATCGCCCAGCCCAGCGGGTAGTTGTTGTTGAGGTGGGCCTGCCCGATGGCATCGATGTGCTCGAGGTTCTCGGCCAGCGTGTCGCGCACGCCATTGAAGTAGCGCAACGCGTTCACGGTGCCGAAGGGCGAGCCCTCCTGGCTCGCGCCGTTGTCGGAGATCAGGGTGATCAGGGTGTTCTCCAGGCAGCCCTGCTCGCGCAGCCAGGCCACCAGCCGGCCCACCTGCAGATCGGCGTGCTCGAGCATGCCCGCGAAGGCCGCCTGCAGCCGCACCGCCAGCCGGCGTTCGTCATCGCTCAGCTCGGCCCAGGGCTTCACCCCCGGGTTGCGATCGGGCAGCACGGTGTCGGGCGGCACGATGCCCAGCGCCTTCTGCCGGGCCAGGCGCTCCTCGCGGGTGGCATCCCAGCCCTTGGCGAAGACCGACTCGTAGCGGTCGATGAACTCGCGCGGCGCATGGTGCGGCGCGTGCTGCGCGCCCAGGCACATGTAGAGGAAGAAGGGTTTCTCGGGGGTGATGGTGCGCTGCGCGCGGATGAACCCGATCGACTGGTCGACGATGTCCTCGGAGAGGTGATAGCCCTCGCGATCGGGCGCCTCGATGTGGTGGTTGTCGAGCACCAGTTCCGGATGCCACTGGTTGGTCTCGCCCTCGAGAAAGCCGTAGTAGCGGTCGAAGCCGCGCTGCAGCGGCCACTGGTCGAAGGGGCC
>JBIKWU010000112.1:0-11586 GCA_044356115.1 Burkholderiaceae bacterium | reverse complement strand
CGGTGACCTGGAAGAACAGGATGCCGTCCACCTGCAGCTGCGTGTTGTCCTTGGTGATGCAGACCTGGCTGGGCACATCGAGTGGCACCTCCTTGAGGGAGTGCCGATAGGCCACGCGCTCGACGAAGGGGATGACGAACTTCAGGCCCGGCGCCAGCGTGCGGTCATAGCGACCCAGGCGCTCGACCACCCAGGCATGCTGCTGCGGCACGATCTTGAAGGTGCGGCTCACGAACACGACCGCGACGATGACCAGGATGAGGGCGATTTCCATGAGGGCTCCGAGGGTGGTGACGAGGTCAGCCCGCCTGCTGTGGGGTGACATCGAGGCGCGTGCCGTGCACGGCCACGATGGTATGGGTGCCCGGCTGCGGCGGGGTGACACCCACATGCCGCACCTGCCATCGCGCGCCACGGTACTGGACGCTGGCGGTGCCGTCGCTCTGCCAGGCGTCCACCTGCACCGGCTGGCCGATGTCCAGCAGCACATCGGGGTTGGACGCGGCGGGTGCGGACCTCGGGTGCCGCGCGCGGCGCAGATGCCAGCCCGCGGTGGCCCCCGCGGCCACCAGCGCGGCCGCGATCACCTGCATGCTGAGCGATGCACCTGCATGGGCTGCGAGCGCGGCAGCCGCGCCCCCGAGCGAGAGCATCAGCAGGTAGAAGGTGCCGGTGAGCATCTCGGCGATGATCAGCAGGCCGCAGAGCACCCACCAGAGCGTGGCGGCAGAGACATCCATGGATCGACTCCGGGTGACAGAGGCCCCGATGCTGCCACGAAGCGCCGGCGCGCCGTGATCAGCGGGCCGGGGCCAGCGGACTTGTGGCGCTGCCGAGCAGGTCGTCGCAGGCGCGCATCACCGAGGCCACCGGCAGCGTCACCAGGCAGTCGCTGACCTTGCTGTCCTGGCAGCCGGCGCGCCCGCAGGGGCGGCAGGGATGGTCGGTGGAGGCGACCACCCGGTGCAGGCTCATCGGCTGCCCCCAGGGGCCCCACTCGGCATCGCGCGAGGGGCCGAAGATGCCGATGGTGGGCGTGCCCATGGCCGCGGCCATGTGCATGGGCGCGGAGTCCACGCCCACGAACAGACGCGCGCCGGCGGTGAGCGCGGCCAGTTCCTTCAGCGAGAGCTGGCCCGAGAGGTCATGGATGCGCGGCGCGTCGCCCGAGGCTGACGGGCAGCGCGCCAGCACCTCGGCCATCAGCCGCAGTTCGGCGGGGTCGGGCGCGGCGCTGAGCACCACCGGCCAGCCGCGGGCGGCCAGGGTCTCGCACAGGCTCGCCACCCGGTCGGCGGGCCAGCACTTGAAGCGCCACCGCGACATCGGGTGCACATGGATGAAGCCGCCTTCGCGCAGGCCGAGCGCGGACAGCCGCTGCGCGATGACGGCTTGCGCCGCCGCGCCGGGCGCGAGGTGCACCGCCTTGTCGGGCTCGGTGATGGGCAGGCCCAGGGCGCGCAGGCTGTCGAGGTTGCTCTCGACGGTGTGCCGCGTCGGACTGGACTGGGCGGGGTAGCGGTGGCTGAAGCTGCGTCGCCACCAGCCGGCGCGGTCCGGTCTGCTCAACGCCGGCCCCACCGACCAGCGCGGCCTCAGCAGCCGCACCAGCCAGGCGCCGCGGGGGTGGACCGACAGATGAACCACCAGGTCGTAACGCCGGGCGCGCAGCGCCCGCAGCAATCGCCACTCTGCCGCGAGCTGCCGGCGCACGCCGGCGCGCTTCCAGGCGCGGTCGATCAGGTGGAGCTGCGACACGCCGGGATGCCCGGCCAGCATCGGCGCGGTCTCGGCATAGACCAGGGCATCGATCTGCGCCTGAGGGGCGATGCGCGACAGGGCACCGATCACCGGCGCGGCGAGCAGCACATCGCCGTGGTGACGCAGCTTGGTGACCAGCACCCGGCGCAGGCCGGCGGGATCGATGGGGGAGGGTTCTGGCATGGGGCGGGGGCAGGGCGCTGCGCGGCACAGATCGGTTGCCGGTGGCGCCCGACCAAGGGCGCCCGCTTGCCGACCGGCGGCCATGCAGGGGCATCCGGGGGTCGAGGATACTCGCGGGATTCCCTGCTTGCGAGCAGGTCTTTTCCGCTGGCGGGCCCTTGCCTCCGTGGGCTGGCCGATTCTCCAACGCAGCATCTCTCTCGACTGGGAGTTCCGATGTCCCGACGCCAGACCCCTTCCTTGTCCCTGCTCCCGCCTGTTCCGTCGCACGCGCACGGGCCGGGCGATACGGCCCCGGCCCGTGCGCGCGGTCTGAACTCACGCGCCGCGGCGCTGGGCATCGGGCTGAGCGTGGCGCTTGCCGTGGCGGCTTGCGGTGGTGGTGGCGGTTCGTCGGCCAGCAGCCCCGCGCCGGCCCCGGCCCCAGCCCCTGCGCCTTCGGCCTCGATTGATGGCACCACCATGTTCCCGGTCGGGCTGGCCATGACCTCGCCGGTGTCGATGACCAACGAGGTGCTCACCCTCTCGCGCGCCGACACCCTGCCGCGCCTGCGCGCGCTGGTGTCCGCGCTGGCCTCGGCGGATTTTCGCGGCGCCGGTCAGATCGCCTTCGGGCTGATGCCGGTGGCTGATGCCCAGGCCGCCACCACCCGGTCGCCGCGGTATCTGAAGGCCGCCAATGCGATCAATGCGCTGCTCACCGGCGCGACCACCCCGCGCGCCGGTGCCGCCTTCGATGCGGCGGTGTTCCTGCGCACGCCGGTGAACGCCGGCTGCTACGGGCCCACGGTGAAGTACGAGGGCCATCCTGACGGCACGCCCAGCGCCGGCGAACTGCCCAGCGGCGATGTTGGCCTGTGGACCACGCTCGATTCGGCCACCGGCTGGGCCTGCGCCAGCGCGCAGCTCGATGCGCGCATGGACGGCGTGAGCGGCCGGGTGAACACCGGCCTCATGACCCTGGCCAGCCTGATCAACGTGGCATCGGCCGCGGGCAAGAGCAAGCCGGCGGTGGGGGCGAGCCTCGATCTGAAGGCCGACATGACCACCGCCTTCTCGGGTTCGGCCACCGCGCCCAGCTTCACCACGGCCACGGTATCGCAGCCCACGGCGGGCACCTTCACCTACAGCGTGCAGTTCGAGTTCACGGTGAGCGGCGTCACGCGCAAGGCGGAGGTCAGCCTCACCCACACGCCCGGCGCCAGCCGCAGCGAGTACACCGGCCTGCTCACCTACGCGCTCGCCCGTGGCAGCGGTGACCTGCAGAACTGCCCCGGCAGCAGCGGCGGCACGGTGGACGTGGGCACCCTGAAGTACACCCGCACCAGCACCACCGCCATGACGCTGGTGCACCGCGAAGGCAACTACTGCGGCGCCGGCACCGCCGCGGCGCTGGCCACCACCTACGCGTCCTTCAGCAGCGATGGCCAGCTCGATCCGGCCGGCAAGTGGAGCGGCACCAAGGGCTGGGCCAACAACTTCAACCGCTTCGGCGCCACCTACGATCCCACCACCATGAAGGGCAGCTATGCCTATGGCTGGCAGGCGGGTCACATGGATGGCAATGCCCGGGTCTTCAACATCGGCCTGAACTTCGACAGCGCCTCGAGCCGTCGCGATGGTGAGGCCTACTTCGGCTACGGCACCGACATCAGCACCAGCGACGGCAAGATCCAGGGCTTCATCTGCAACTGGGCCGGCCCGGGCAACAGCCGCACGCTGAAGGACTACTTCCAGCGCCAGCACATCACCTTCGATGACAGCGCCGGCAAGTGGCTGCCGACCAACAACTCGGCCTCGTCCTCGAACATCACCTACGCCCCGACCAACAGCTGCGCCTCGGCCGGCGGCAGCTTCTACTACGACAAGAGCGGTGATGGCTCCATCGTTGATGACAAGCTGGTGTCGCCCAACCCGGCCGTGGTCACCAACCTGGCCGACAAGGTCTTCGGAGCCACCACCTACGCCACCGTGCCGCTGGCGATCGCCGGCCGCGGCATGACCCCGCCGGGTTTCTGAGCGAGGCACGGCGATGGGCTCGGGCGTGGCCGCCTGCTACCATCGCCGATCTTCCTGACCGGCAAGAGGCCCCGACAGGGGCCTTGTTCATGTCATGCTCGATCCGCAACTGCTTCGCAAGGACCTCGATGCGGTCGCCGCCCGCCTGGCCGATCGTGGCTTCACGCTCGACACCGACTGGTTCCGCGCGCAGGAGTCGCAGCGCAAGGCCGCGCAGACCCGTGCCGAGGAGCTGCAGTCCCGGCGCAATGCGCTCTCGCGCCAGATCGGCGCCATGAAGGGCCGCGGCGAGGACACCACCGCGCTCATGGCCGAGGTGGCGGGCATCGCCCAGGGCCTGGCCGAGGCGCAGCAGGCCAACGAGGCGGTGCAGGCGCGGCTTGCCGATTGGCTGCAGACCCTGCCCAATCTGCCGCAGCCCGGCGTGCCGGTCGGGCGCGACGAGACCGGCAACCAGGAGGTGCGTCGCTGGGGCGAGCCGCGCCGTTTCGATGCGCCGCCGCGTGACCATGTCGAGATCGGCACCCCGCTCGGCCTCGACTTCGAGACCGCCGGCAAGCTCTCGGGCTCGCGCTTTGCGCTGATGCGCGGGCCGGTGGCCAGGCTGCATCGGGCGCTTGCCCAGTTCATGCTCGACATGCACACGCAGCGCCACGGCTATGTCGAGTGCTACACCCCCTACATCGTCAATGCCGCCACCCTGCGCGGCACCGGCCAGCTGCCCAAGTTCGAGCAGGATCTGTTCGCGGTGAAGAAGGGCGGCCAGGAGGGGGATGAGGACCCGCTCTATCTCATCCCCACCTCCGAGGTCTCGCTGACCAACATCGTTCGGGGCGAGATCCTCGAGAGCGCGCAGTTGCCGATGCGGCTCACCGCGCACACCCCGTGCTTCCGCTCCGAGGCGGGTTCCTATGGTCGTGACACCCGCGGCATGATCCGCCAGCACCAGTTCGACAAGGTCGAGATGGTGCGCATCGAACGCCCGGAAGACAGCGATGCCGCGCTGGAGTCCATGGTGGGCCACGCCGAGGCCATCCTGCAGGCGCTGGAGCTGCCCTACCGGGTGATGGCGCTGTGCACCGGCGACATGGGCTTCGGGGCCGCCCGCACCTATGACCTCGAGGTCTGGCTGCCGGCGCAGGACACCTACCGCGAGATCTCGTCGTGCTCCAACTGCGAGGCCTTCCAGGCCCGGCGCATGCAGGCGCGCTACCGCAACGCCCAGGGCAAGACCGAGTTCGTGCACACCCTCAACGGCTCCGGCCTGGCCGTGGGCCGCACGCTGGTGGCCGTGCTCGAGAACGGCCAGCAGCCCGATGGCTCGGTGAGCGTACCGGCGGCCTTGCGGCCTTACCTGGGCGGGCTCGAGCGACTGACCCCGGCCTGAAGGGCGCGCGGGGCGTTGTCTGCGGTGGTTCTTGCTATACTGCTGGGCTTCGATCCAAGGGGCTCAGGCAGGTCAGTCCGCTTGAGCGCCCGCACAGACACACCCGGAAAGGTGGCAGAGTGGTCGAATGCGCCGGACTCGAAATCCGGTTTACCGGTCTCCGGTAACGTGGGTTCGAATCCCACCCTTTCCGCCAAAAATACAGCCCGCGCAAGCGGGCTTTTTTGAGTTCGCTGCCGTGGCTCAGGCGGCAAGCACAAGCGGCTGAATCTCCTTGGTGATGGCTTTGCCGTTCTCGATCTCGGCGACGCGCAACTCATAGGCTGCCTGAAGGTTCAACCAGCCCTTGGCCTCGCTGCCGAAGTAGCGCTCCAGTCGCAGGGCCGTATCAGCCGATACGCCGCGCTCGCCCTTGATGATCTCGCTGAGGCGCGAGTAAGGCACATGCAGGGCGATGGCCACGGCACGCACGCTGACGCCCATGGGCTTGATGTAGTCCTCCAGCAGGATTTCGCCTGGGTGGACAGGACGCATACCGTTCTTGAGCATGGTGCACTCCGTTGCTGTTCATGATTCAAATGCCAGTCGGGCCTGACTCAGTGTGGGTCCTGGATGAGCACGTCATAGGGACCGCTCTCGCCCCACTTGAAGCTCAGTCGCCACTGGTCGTTGATTCGCACATGCCAGGCACCGTCGTATTCCTTGAGGTCGTTCCCGGGAGGGGCCTTCATGAAACTCACGGAAGGCGCTGCGTCGAACTGGGCCAATTTGCGTTCGGCCACGCGCTTGATATTCACAAACCGCCGACACTTGCCCGTGGTGAACAGACTCTCCGTTTCGGGGCAAGCGAACGACTGGATCGGCATGGATCCGAAATTACCTGTTAACCGGTTAACAGGCAAGTCCGGAAAAATCGAGACTGCGCGCGAGGATGCATCACCGCCGCGCGGTTGGCCCTGCCCGGTGGACTGCCCGACGCCGCAACCACCGGCGTCGAGCCTGTTCCGATCTGCTCGCCGCTGACGGCAGCCGTCCCCGCTGGCCTGCACCCGGGCACCTAGAATCGCGCATCGGGCCCGCGGCGCGTGCCCCGGCCGATGCCTCTGAAGGAGCCCCGCATGGACCCTGAAGTGCCCACGGCCCCGGCCGCGATCTCCCGCCTCCTGCGCAAGTCGACCCTGAGCGTGTCCGAGGGCATTGCCTGCCTGACGATGACCGACGCGCCCAGTCGCAATGCGATGACCCAGGACCTCAAGGACGATCTCGAGGAGGTGGTGCGGCTTGCCGCCACCAGCGACGACTGGCGCGCGCTGGTGATCACCGGCTCGCCAGGGGTGTTCTGCGCGGGCGGCGATCTGCGCGCGCTGACCTCGCGCCGGCACCCTGATGGCTCGCCGGTGCGCGATGTCGAGGGCATCCGCCGCCGCATGAGCCGCAGCCATGCCTGGTTCGAGAAGCTCTACAACCTCGAGATGCCGGTGATCGCCGCGGTGGATGGGCCGGCCTTCGGCGCCGGGTTCTCGCTGGCGCTGGCCTGCGACTTCATCGTCGCCTCGCCGCGGGCCAGCTTCTGCATGGCCTTCAACCGGATCGGCGCGCTGCCTGATCTGGCGGCGCTCTACCTGCTGCCGCGCATGATCGGCCAGCGACGCGCCAAGGACATCATGATGAGCGCGCGGGTGGTGAGCGTGGACGAGGCCCGCGAGCTGGGCATCGTGCATTCGGTGCTGGCGTCCGACGAGGTGCTGGAGCGGGCGATGGCCATGGCGCGCAGCTTCGCGCAGGGCTCGCCCCAGGCCCTGGCCATGACCAAGCTCTTCACGAACCAGTCGCTCGAGTCCGACTACGCGACCATGGCGCGACTGGAGGGCACCGGCCAGGCGGCCTGCCTCAACAGCGACTACTTCTTCGAGGCGGTGGCGCGCTTCATGGACCGCAAGCCGCCGCGCTTCAACTGGCCGTACTGAGCGGCGCCTCGGCCTCGTAGCGCACCGCGGCCGGCAGCGCGTAGTCCGGGCCGCGGCAGATCCGCTCGAAGTACGAGGCGTGCGCGTCGCTGCCCGCGGGCCACTGCCGCAGGAAGGTCTCCTGCCAGCGGGCCTGGTCGATGTCGACCGCGATCGCATCGATGAAGGCACCGCCCACCCGCACGCCGAAGCGGCGCTCGGCGCCGCGGGCCGGCGTGGTCGCGATCCGGGTGAGCAGCCCGGCGGAATCGCCGGCGAAGTTGGGCATGCCGCTTGCGCCGTTGTTCAGGATCCAGCCCAGCCTGCTCTCGTGCCCCACGCGCAGCTGCTGGAACACCGGCAGGCAGGTGTGGGTGCAGGTAAAGGCATCCACCTGCGCGCGCGCGAGCCAGTCGCGCACCACCTCGCGATGGGCGGCGTCGCGCAGATGCTCCTGCGCGAAACCCCAGCCGGCCAGCGATTGCGCGTCGCCATGCACGATGCCGATCCGCAGGCCCGCCGCGTCGGCGCGCAGCCACATCGGCAGGGCCTGCAGTTGCGCGCGCTCGGCGGCACCTGGCGCCTGTCGCAGGCGGGCGTGGATGCGGTTGGAGCGCGCCACCACCGCGTCGCCCACCCACTCGGGGTAGGCACAGCCGCAGCCCGGGTCATCGCCGTCGTCGGGCGGCGGTGCGGCGAGCTCGGTCTCGACATTGCCCCGCAGCGCCCGGTGCGCCATCACGGCCGCCTGCACCCGGGCGAAGAGCACCGGGTCGGTGTCGAACCAGTGGAAGTCGCCATTGAAGACCAGCCGCTTGCGACCGGTCTCCCGCGCGAAGCGGGCCAGCACCGCATCGAGCGCCAGCGGGTTGCCGTAGAGGCCACCCACCAGGTAGAGCACCTCGAGATCCTGCAGATCGGGCGGCGCCGCGCTGGCGAACGCCTCGGGCCGGTAGCGGTAATGCAGCGGGCAGGCGCGCCCCGGTGCATCCGCCTGCGGCGGGTGGTCGGTGGGCAAGGCGTTCATCGGCGCTCCCAGTCGTGATAGCGCGCCACCCAGCGCAGCAGCCGCTGCGGCGCATGAGCGCGCTTCCACTGGCCGGCGGCATACTTGTTCGCCTCGGACAGGGTGGGGTAAGTGTGGATGGTGCCCAGGATGCGGTTCAGGCCCAGCCCGTGGCGCATGGCCAGCACCCAGGACGCGAGCAGCTCGCCAGCGTGCTCGCCGACGATGCACACGCCCAGGATGCGGTCCTTGCCGGGCACGGTGAGCACCTTCACGAAACCGTGGGCGACGCCATCGGCAATCGCGCGGTCCAGGTCGGCGAGGTCGTAGCACGTGACCTCGTGGGCGATGCCCTGGGCCTTCGCCTCGGTCTCGGACAGACCCACCCGCGCCACCTCGGGATCGGTGAAGGTGGTCCAGGGGATCACCGAGTAGTCGGCCTTGAACCGGCGGAATCGCCCGAAGAGCGCGTTCACCGCGGCATACCAGGCCTGATGGGCGGCGACATGCGTGAGTTGATAGGGGCCGGCCACATCACCCACCGCGTAGATGTTCGGGTAGAGGGTCTGCAGCCAGGCGTTGGTCTGGATGGTGCCGCGCTCGCCGAGCGGGATGCCCAGTTCTTCCAGGCCATAGCCCGTCACCCGCGGCGCGCGCCCCACCGCGCACAGGATGTGGTCATACGGCAGCGCATGCTCCTGCCCGGCGTGGCGCACGATCAGGCGCGGGCCCTGGGCGTCGTGCTCCACCCGCAGCGCTTCATGGCCGGTGAGCAGCCTGACGCCGTCGGCGCGCAAGGAGGCGGCCACCCGCTCGGCCACCTCGGGGTCTTCGCGGGCGAGCACGCGTGGTGCCATCTCCACCTGCGTCACCTCCGACCCGAGCCGGGCGAAGCTTTGTGCGAGTTCACAGCCGATCGGCCCGCCGCCCAGCACCACCAGCCGGCGCGGCAGTTCGGTCAGCGACCACAGGCTGTCGCTGGTGAGAAAGCCCGCCTCGCGCAGGCCCGGGATGGCGGGCACCACCGGACTCGCGCCGGCGGCGATCACGATGCTGCGCGTGGTGAGGCGCTGCGTGGTGCCGTCGGTCATGGTGATCTCGACGCACCAGGGGCTGACGATGCGCGCATGACCCTGCAGCACCTCGACGCCAAGCTCGGTGTAGCGCGCGACCGAGTCATGGGGTTCGATCTCGCGGATCACCTGGTCCACCCGCCGCATGATCGCCGCGAAGTCCACCGTGCCGGTGGCCCCTCGGATGCCAAGGCCATCGGCCTGGCGCAGCTGATGGGCGAGCCTGGCCGAGCGGATCAGCGCCTTGCTGGGCACGCAGCCCGAGTTCAGGCAGTCACCCCCCATGCGGTGACCTTCGATCAGCGTGACCTTCGCCTTGACCGCCGCGCCGATGTAGGCCGTGACCAGCCCCCCGGCGCCCGCGCCGATCACCACCAGGTTGCGATCGAATCGGGCCGGCCGCGGCCAGCGCGCGTACTGCTTGCGGGCCTGCGCCCAGGCCACCGCGCGCGAGGCCAGCAAGGGAAACAGCCCCAGCAGCACGAAGCTGCCCAGCAGCCCGGGCGAGAGGATGTCACCGGCCGAGCGGATGGCGGCCAGCTGCGTGCCCGCGTTCACGTAGACCGCGGTGCCGGCGAGCATGCCGATCTGGCTCACCAGGTAGAAGCGGCCCGCGCCCATGGGGGTGAGGCCCATCAGCAGGTTGATGAGCCAGAACGGGAACACCGGCACCAGCCGCAGGGTGAGCAGGTAGGCCGTGCCGTCGCGGGCGATGCCCTGGTTGATCGGCGCGAGCGACTTGCCCAGGCGCGCCTGCACCAGGTCGCGCAACAGGTAACGCGCCGCCAGGAAGGCGAGCAGCGCCCCCAGGCTCGAGGCGAAGGAGACCACCAGCAGCCCGATGCCCAGTCCGAAGATCGCGCCCGCCGCCAGGGTGAGGATCACCGCGCCCGGAATCGACAGGGCTGCCGCCAGCACGTACACGCCAAAGAAGACGAGCAGCGTGAGCAGCGGCCGGGCCTCGTAGGTGGCCAGCAGCGCGGCGTGGCTTTCCTGCAGCTGGGCCAGGGTGAGCAGGCGGGCGAGCTCGCCGTGGCGGTAGAGGGCCACGGCCCCGGCCAGGGCGAGCAGCGCGCCCAGCCAGGGCAGGGCGCGGCGGACCGGGCTCATCAGGAGGCGACGCCGACCAGGGAGGAGGCAAGGCGGACCGGGGCCTGAGCGGCGGCCTCGGTCAGGGCTTGGGCCCCGGCTTGCGCCGCGGCGCTGCCGGCCGTCTCGGGCACCAGCGCGCCACCGCAGCTGCTGCCCTGCCCGGCGGTGCAGCCGTAGCAGTGCGCGGCCACCCGGATCGGCGAATCGTCGGCATCTGACGCGAGCAGATCGCGCAGGTGAGGGCGTGCCTGTTCACGCAGCGACGCGGTCAGCCCCAGCATCTGATTGAAGTCGCAGTCGTACAGATGACCCTGCCAGTCGACGCTGATCAGGCTGCGGCACATCACCGTCTCGAGATTCTCGGCGCGATGGGCCGAGCGCAGCAGCTGCATGTAGGCATCGAACTGACCGTGGCTGATCAGCGTGCTGCCGAATCGCTGAATGGGCATGTTGGCCAGGGCGAAAAGATGATTGAACTCGATGCCGAAGTGTTGCCGCAGTTCGCGCTTGTAATCGGCCTCGAGCGGGCCCTGCGGCGGCGGCAGGCTGGGGCCCTGGGGGTTGTAGACGAGGTTGAGCACCAGCCCGGTGTCGGGCTGGCCGTAACCGAGCGCATTGAGCCCTTGCAGCCCGGCGATGCTGCGATCGAAAACCCCGGTTCCGCGCTGGCGATCGACATTGGCCGGGGAATAGCAGGGCAGGGAGGCGGTGATTTCCACCTGCTGGTCAGCCAGAAACTGCGCCAGCGACTCCTGACCGGGTTCCGACAGGATGGTGAGGTTGCAACGATCGATCACCCGAACACCCAGCGCGCGGGCCTCGCTGACCAGATCGCGGAAATGCGGATTGAGTTCCGGCGCGCCGCCGGTGAGATCGAGCGTGCTGACCTGGCGCGCACGCAGCACGGCCAGCACCGTGGCGATGGTGGACGCATCCATCATTTCGGTGCGATTCGGGCCGGCATTCACATGGCAATGCAGGCAACTCTGGTTGCAGCGGTAGCCGAGATTGACCTGCAGGGTTTCCAGGCGGCGGCGGCGCAAGGCCGGGAAATCGGTCGCGGTGAGCAGGGGCAGGGTGGGGCGCATGGGATGGATTTTCGGTGGACAGCGATCGAAG
>JBIKWU010000111.1:0-11610 GCA_044356115.1 Burkholderiaceae bacterium | reverse complement strand
GGTGCTTGACCGCGGTGAAGCCACGTTCGGCAGCCGCGAACTCGGCTTCCTGCAGCTCGACGAAGGCGCTCATCTGGTTGCGGGCGTAGCCGTGGGCCAGGTTGAACATCGAGTAGTTCAGGCTGTGGAAGCCGGCCAGCGTGATGAACTGGAACTTGTAGCCCATGGCACCGAGTTCGCGCTGGAACTTGGCGATGGTGGACTCGTCGAGGTTCTTCTTCCAGTTGAACGAGGGCGAGCAGTTGTACGACAGCATCTTGCCGGGGAACTGCTTGTGGATCGCCTCGGCGAAATCGCGGGCGAACTTCAGGTCGGGGGTGCCGGTCTCGCACCAGATCAGGTCAGCGTAGGGTGCGTAGGCCAGACCGCGCGAGACCGCCTGGTCAAAGCCGTTGCGGGTGCGGTAGAAGCCCTCGATCGTGCGCTCGCCGGTGAGGAAGGGGCGGTCGTTCTCGTCGACATCGGAGGTGACCAGGTCGGCCGCCTCGGCATCGGTACGGGCGAGCAGGATGGTGGGCACGCCCATCACGTCGGCCGCCAGGCGGGCGGCCACCAGCTTGGCGACGTTCTCGCGGGTGGGCACGAGCACCTTGCCGCCCATGTGACCGCACTTCTTGACCGAGGCGAGCTGGTCCTCGAAGTGCACGCCCGCGGCGCCCGCGTCGATCATGGACTTCATCAGTTCGAAGGCGTTGAGCACGCCACCGAAGCCGGCCTCGGCGTCGGCCACGATCGGCGCGAAGTAGTCGACATACCCGGGGTCGTTCGGGTTCTTGCCTTCCATCCACTGGATCTGGTCGGCACGGGTGAGCGTGTTGTTGATCCGGCGGACCACCGAGGGCACCGAGTTGGCGGGATACAGCGACTGGTCGGGGTACATCTCGCCGGCCAGGTTGGCATCGCCCGCGACCTGCCAGCCCGACAGGTAGATGGCCTTCAGGCCCGCCTTGACCTGCTGCATGGCCTGATTGCCGGTGAGGGCGCCCAGGGAATTGACGAAGGGCTCGTCGTTGATCAGCCGCCAGAGCTTCTCGGCGCCGCGCCGGGCCAGCGTGTGCTCCACCGCGATCGAGCCGCGCAGGCGGATGACATCATCGGCGCTGTAGCCGCGCTTGATCCCGCGCCAGCGGGGGCTTTCCGACCATTCCTTCTGCAGTTTCTGGGCTTCGAGTTCGCGTGAGGACATGAGGCACTCCTGAGGGGTTGGTATCCGGGAAGAGGACTGGCTGCGCGACCGTGCCGGTTCTGGCGCCGGCGTCGGCAAACATCATGGCAAGACAGTAACCCGGCATGGTGCATAGCAGCACCCATCTGGCGCATGACTCGACAACTAAATTATCTTTGTTTATCAATATCTTGAGCATCATATTCCACATCGCGGAAATCCTTATTCCGTCATGGAAAATCTTGGTGCGGCAGTGCACCGCGAAATCCCATGATGAGAAATCAAAATCCCGCGATGTGAAACCTCGATCGGCTCAGGGATACCGGATCGCGCCCGGACAGGCGTTCAGACGTCCGGGCGGTTACGCATCCAGTCGGCGGTGCCATGGAAGGCCTGGAGCAAGCGCTCGAACAGAGGCGAGACCACCCCCCGGTCGCTCATGGCCTGAGCCATGCACAGCAGCCATTCATCACGCTCGCGCGAGGCGATCGGAAACGGCAGGTGCCGGGCGCGCAGGCGCGGATGACCGAACCGCGCCTCGTAGTGCGGCGGCCCGCCGAGCCAGCCGCACAGAAACCAGAAAAGCTTGTCGCGAGCGTCATCCAGGGTGTTGGGGTGCAGCGCGCGGATGTGCACGAATCGCTCGTCGATGGCCATCAGGTCGTAGAAGCGATCGACCAGTTCGCGCACGCCGGGTTCGCCGCCCAGCAGGCGAAACGGCGTGCCTGGATCGTCGCCGCCAGGCGGACGGTCATCGGCGGAGGGGGATGTGTTGGCAGCCGTCATGCGTGAAGAGGATGGGCCTCAGGCCTGGCGCAGGCTGGCCAGCGGGGGCGTGCGCAACACCCCGCGCAGGCCGATCCAGCCGGTGAGCATGGCAATGAACGCGCCCGCGGCAGCCCCCAGGATGAGGGTCTCCCAGCGGGGCTGGTAGTCGAACTGGAACGCCTGGGCGGCCAGCGCCCAGCCGGTGGCCATCGCGCCGCCGGCGGCGAGCAGACCGGCGAGTCCGCCCGACAGGCCGAGTTCCCAGTGCTGGGCCCGCGCGAGCTGGGCCCGCGAGGCGCCCAGGGCGCGCATCAGCGCCGCCTCGCGCACGCGCTCATCGCGCGAGCCGGCCAGCGCGGTGTAGAGGACCACCACGCCAGCGGCCAGGGTCAGGAGGAACAGCAGCTCGATCGCGCTGACCACCTGACCGAGCATCGACTGCACCTGCCGCACGATGTTGCCGGTGTCGAACACCGTGAGGTTGGGAAAGCGCGCCACCAGCGTCTGCTCGAGGGGCGGCGCCCCCGGCGGCTGGCGCACCGCGGTGATCAGCGTCTGCGGCGCCTGCGCCGCCAGCCCGGGCGAGACGATCATGAAGAAGTTGACCTGCATGGAGTCCCAGGCCAGCTTGCGCACGCTGCCGATGCGCGCCTGAATGACCCGGCCGGCGACATCGAAGCTGAGTTGATCGCCCAACGCCAGACCCAGGGTCTTGAGGATGCCCGACTCCACCGAGACCTCGGGGGCATCGGGCGAGTCGAACCAGCGCCCGGCGATCAGACGGTTGTGCGTCGGGAGCTCGGCCGTGTACGAGAGGTTGAATTCGCGATCGAGCAGGCGCTGAGCCCGCTCGTCGGTGTACTGGTCAATGCGCACCGGCCGGTCATTCACCGCCACCAGCCGGGCGCGGATCATCGGCCAGACCTGAGGGTCGCGCACCCCGGCCTCGCGCAGCACGGCGCTTACCGGCTCGCGCTGGTCGGGCTGGATGTTGATCACGAAGCGGTCGGGCGCGTCGGGCGGACTGGCCTTCTGCCAGCTGGCGAGCAGATCGGTGCGCGTGACCGTGAGCAGCATCAGCGCCATCATGCCCACCGCCAGCGCGGCGGTCTGGACCACCGCGGCGCCACGGCGCCGCGACCAGGAGGCCAGCGCCAGCCGCAGCGCCGGACTGCGCGAAAGCAGCGCTGGCGCGCGCCGCAGACCACCGGCGGCGCGCATTGCAACCCATGCCGCGAGCGCGAACACCAGCCCGGCCGCGGCGAACCCGCCAAGCGCCACCAGCGCGAGCTGTCGATCGCCGGCCAGCCACAGCAGCAGCAGCCCGAAGGCCAGGGCGGCAAGCCCCGCCGCCGCCCAGGGCGAAGCGCCCGATGCGCCGAGTTCGCGGCGCAGCACCCGCAAGGGCGGCACGCCTGCCAGGCGCAGGAAGGGCCAGGCACCGAAGCCGAGCAGCAGAACCCCCGCCGCCAGCACGGCCTGCGCGGCCGGCCACAGCGACGGCGAGGGCAGCGGCAGCGGCATGAGCGGTGCGATCGCTGCCGCCAGACCGAGATGCACCGCCCAGCCCAGGGCGGCGCCGAGCAGACCGCCGATCAGCCCGATCCAGGCCAGTTCGAGCAGCAGCAGGATGGCGAGATCGCGCTGGCGCACGCCGAGCGCTCGCATCACCGCGCAGCCGTCGAGGTGGCGCTGCGCGAAACGCCGCGCCGCCAGACCGATGGCCACCGCGGCAATCAGCGCGGTGAGCAGCGCGACCAGCGACAGGAAACGCTGCGCGCGGTCCAGCGTGATGCGCAGTTCGGGGCGACCGTTCTCGAGGGTCTCGATGCGCCCGGCCCGATCGCCCCGGGCCCGGAAGGCCGCCTCGAAGGCGCCCACCCCGGCCGGGTCGCCCGCGACCAGCAGGCGCCAGCTCACCCGGCTCGCCGGCTGCACCAGTCCGGTGGCCTCGAGGTCCTCGAGGCGGATCATGGCCCGCGGCGCGAAGTTGACGAAATTGGCGCCGCGGTCGGGCTCGACCGTGATCAGCCGCGCCACCGTGAAGGTGGACTCACCGAGCGCCACCCGCTCGCCCACCGAGATGCCCAGTGCCTGCAGCAGCTGGGCATCGGCCCACAGCGCCCCTCGGGCAGGCGCCTGCGCGGCCGGCTCGTCGGGCAGGCCCGGGCCGGCGGCCACCCGCAACCGGCCGCGCAAGGGGTAGGCCTGCGACACCGCCTTCACCGAGGCGAGCTGCGGCCGGCCCGAGGCGCTGACCATGCTCGGGAAGGTGACGGTCTGCGCCGTGGCCAGGCCGCGGCGCGCGGCATCGGCGAGCGCGGCCGGCTCGGGGGCCCGGTCAGCGACGATGACCAGATCGGCACCGAGCAGTTGCCGCGCCTCCAGCGAGAGCGCCTGACGCATCCGGTCGACGAAGAAGCCCACCGAGGCCACCGCGGCCGCCGCCACCACCAGCGCCGCCAGCAGCAGGCCGATTTCCCCGGCGCGCCAGTCGCGGCGCAGGAACTGCCATGACAGCGCCAGCCGGCGCGGCCGACCCGGGGCGGCATCGACCGGCACCGGCGGCGCGATCACGGGCAGCTTGATCTCGTGGGTTGAAGGCAAGGCAGGGACTCGGCAGGGATGCGACAGGCGCGCAATTATCATCCCGGCACGCGGCCACTCCGCCGCTGCCCCGGGAAAACCCCATGCGCACCCTTCACTGGTACTACGACTTCGTCTCGCCTTACGCCTATCTGCAGAGCACCCGCCTGAACGACTTTGCCGAGCAGGTGGTCGTGCGCTGCCATCCGGTGCTGTTCGCCGGCCTGCTCGCGCATCACGGGCACAAGGGGCCGGCGGAGATCCCGGGCAAGCGCCGCTTCACCTACGAACACGTGACCTGGCTGGCCGAGCGCAACGGCCTCGTGCTGCGCATGCCGCGCATGCACCCGTTCAATCCGCTGCCGCTGCTGCGACTGGCGGTGCTCTTCGACAGCCCGTCAGACCTGGTGTGCCGGCTGTTCCGCTATGTGTGGGTGGAGGGCCATCTGCCCGACGAGCCCGAGCACTGGCACGCCCTGCTCGCCGAACTCGATGTCCGCCCGGAGGAACTCGAGCAGCCCGCGCTGAAGCAGGCGCTGCGCGAGGACACGCAGGCGGCGATCGAGGCCGGCGTGTTCGGCGTGCCCACCTGCTCGCTCGACGGGCAGCTGATCTGGGGCTTCGAGGCAACCCCGATGGTGCTGGCGAAGATCGCCGGCGACCCGTTCTTCGAGAGCGAGTCCATCCGCGCCGCGCAATCGGTGGGCGAAGGAGTCAGGCGTCGAGACCCATGACCTTGCGGCGGGCGCTCTCCGGGGTCAGGTTGAGCAGCCGCCCGATCTCGGTCAGATCATCGGGCACCGCCGGATTGTCCCAGCCGAACTGGGTGTGGCGGGCGATGTCCACCGCGAGCACCACATTGCGCACCTGCGGATTGTCGAGGTGCTCCCGGTCGGTGATCTGGGCGAGGAGTTCGGGCAGGTGCCAGGCCTGCATCAGCGCGCGCTGCAGGTCCTGAAGGCGGATGTTGAGCACCTCGAGCTGGGCCTGGGCCGAGCGCAGCCCCGGATCGGCCGCCTGACGATCGCGGATGCGCCGCGCCAGCGCCGGCGCGCGGCACCACAGCAGCATCTCGGCGAAGTCATGGAGCATCGCCGCTTCCTGGATCACCTCCGCATCGGTATCCAGGCGGTGCACCGCGAAGCCCAGTGCGAAGCCGGCCGCGCGAAAGCCGCGGTCGATCACCTGCTGCAGGCCCGCCAGCGCGTCGGGGTCATCGGCAAGCAGATCCTCGACCACCGCGGGCGAACGGAAGTCATCGAAGAACCGGCCCAGACCCATCATCACCACGCCGGTGACCGCGGTCTCGGTGTCGGTCACCGCCCGCCGCGAACGGTGCCGGGCCGCGAGCGCCAGGATGCGAAGGGTGAGCAGCGGGTCAACCTCTGCAAGCCGACCGATCGCGATCGGCGAGGCCCGATCCTCATCGGCGATCAACTCGGCCAGCGCGACCGCGCTCTCGCGAAGGATGGGCACCTCCAGCTCACGGAAGACCCTGCTCCAGGCCTCGAGGCCTGGCAGTGCATTGACGATCATCATGGCGGCTCCTGAACCTGGCCGGATCCCTTCTCCCTGCCATCTGTTTTCGGCAGCAATGGCCCCGACTTGAGCGGACAGGCCGGCCCTGCCCTCGGCCTGACCCCGTCGGCGCACCCCGCCCCGCGATTGCGCGCGCGCAATCCTGAGCGGATGCGACGGGCTCACCATGGATGCGAGGCCCGCGCCGCGACCGGCAGGCGGGCATCGAGACGACCCCAGGCCCCGGTGCCGCCGAACACCCCGCGCGCGCCATCGACAAGGAGATCCGCATGCAGTCCGTGACCCAGTTGCCCGTCAAGCGTGACACCGCGCCCGTCACGCCGGCCGACGCCGCCCGCCACCCGCTGAGCAGCTTGCGCAGGGAGGTCGACCGTCTCTTCGAGGACTTTACCAGCGGTCTGGCGTCCTGGCCCTTCGGCCGGCGGCTGTTCGACCAGCGCCTGTTCGAGCCGCGGCTGTGGGACACCCGCGGCAGCCGCGAGGACGCCCTCGAGATCAACACGCCCACCGTCGACATCGAGGAGACCGAGAAGGCCTATCGGATCAGCGCGGAGATGCCGGGCGTGGACGAGAAGGACATCGAGGTCACCGTGGCCGACGAGATGCTCACCCTGCGCGGCGAGAAGAAGCAGGCCCGCGACGAGAAGCGCAAGGGCTACGAGTTCAGCGAGCGCGCCTACGGCCTGTTCGAGCGCAGCTTCTCGCTGCCCTCGGGTGTGGATGCGAACGCCATCAGCGCGAGCTTCTCGCACGGGGTGCTGAGCGTGGAACTGCCCAAGACCCCCGAGGCGCAGCGCCGGGAGCCGCGGCGCATCGCGGTGAAATCGTCCTGATTCGCCCGGGAGCACGACCATGAACAGAGCCGCCAGCGCCACGCTGGCCGGATGCCACGTCCGCGAGGTGGTGACCGTCAGTCGCGACACGCCGGTGCCGCGATGCGCCCAGCTGATGCACGACGAGCACGTGGGCAGCGTGGTGGTGGTCGACGAGCACGATGGCCGGCGTCTGCCGGTCGGCATGATCACCGACCGCGACATCACCATCGAGGTGGTGGCCTTCGGCATCGATCCGCAGCGCCTGGTGGCCGGCGACATCATGTCGCCTCAGCCGGCCACCGCGCGGGAAAGCGATGACCTCCTCGAGGTGCTCGCCCGCATGCGCCAGCATGGCGTGCGCCGCCTGCCGGTGGTGGGCGGCGACGGCGGCCTGCGCGGCATCGTGAGCGCCGACAACCTCTGGCAACTGCTGGCCGAGGAGATCGACGCGCTCGCAAGGGTCATCGCGGCAGCCCAGGCGCGCGAGAACCGAACCCGGGGCGCCCTGGCGGCAAGCAGCGGCACCGGCTGATCGGCCAACGCGACAATCATTCGCTCTTGAAAATGGACATTCGTGCGAGAGAATGCCGATGGACAGCCGGTTTTCCGGCTGTCACCATCGCCGCATCCCGGACAACACCGCCGCCGCGGCCTGCCTTCCATGAACCAGCACGCACGCCCGGTCCCGACCAACAGCGTCGACCGGACCGCCTTCCGCGAGATGTGCGCGCAGTTCGCGCGGCGCGAGATCGGCCCGCGCTGGGAGCAGGCTGACCGCACCCGGGTCTTCCCGCGTGAGTTCCTGGTGGCCGCGGCCCGTGCCGGCCTGATCGGCATCACGGCCGACGAGTCCCTGGGCGGCGCCGGCCTCGGCTGCTACGAGGAGGCCATCGCCATGGAGGAGATGAGCCGGGTCAACCCCAACCTCGCCGTGGCGGTGCTGGTGCAGAACGTCGCTGGCAGCATCCTCTACGAGCACGGCGATGCCAACCAGCGCGAGATCGCCCGCCGCGTGATCGCCGGCGAGTGCGTGGTCGCCATCACCGTCACCGAGCCCGAGGCCGGCAACGACGTGGCCAGCCTGAAGACCACCGCGGTGCGCGAGGGCGATCACTGGGTAATCGACGGCATGAAGTCGTTCATCACCCTGGGCGGCGACGCCGACGTGCTGGTCACCCTGGCCCGCACCGATCCCGGCGCGGGGCGCCAGGGCATGAGCTTCTTCGCGGTCGACCGCCACAGCCCCGGGGTGCTCGCCACCCGCATCGAGACCCATGTCAACCGGCCCGCGCCCACCTACCGCATCCACTTCGACAAGGTGCGGGTGCCCGAGTCCTGCCGGGTCAACGCGGGCTTTCGCGAGATCATGGCCGGCTTCAACCGCGAGCGGGTGATGGTCGCCGCGCGCTGGCTCGGTCACATGAGCCACGCGCTCGACTGGGCGCGTGAATACGCCACCGTGCGCCAGCAGTTCGGCCGCCCCATCGGCGCCAACCAGTCGATCGCCTTCCAGCTCGCCCAGGCCCATGTCGATGTCGAGGCCACGCGACACCTCACCTACCACGCCGCCCAGCGCTGGGACAGCGGCGTGCCGGTGCGCGACCTCATCCTCGATGTCTCCTCGGCCAAGCTGTTCGCCACGCAGGCGGTGGTGCGGGTGACCCAGACCGCACTGCATGTCGGCGGCGGCTGGGGCCTCACCGAGGAATTGCCGGCCATGCGCCTGGCCATGGATGCGCTGGTCGCGCCGGTCACCGTGGGCAGCTGGGAGATCCAGCTGCGCGCCATCGCCCGCGAACTCGGCCTGCCCTGCGACTGAACCGGGCCCGGCCGTGAAGCCCGTCGCCACCGCCCCGGCCGCGCGCCCGCCCGGGCGCGCGCGCGCACCGGTGCGCCATGCCGACATCGCCGCGCCCGCCGGCGCCGCGCCGCCGCGCAAGCCGGTGGGCGCGCTCAGCGCCGGGCTGGCGGTGCTGCGTCATCTCGGGCGCAGCGGCGGTGGGGCGGGCGTCAACCGCATCGCGCGCGACCTCGGCCTGAATCCCAGCACCTGCTTCAACCTGCTGCGCACGCTGGCCTGGGAGGGCGTGGTCAGCTTCGACCCCGCCGACAAGACCTACCGGCTCGGGCCAGGAGCGGTGGAACTCGCGCGCGGCGCGCTCGAGCCGGCGGCCCGGGTACGACAGATGCGCCTGCACCTGGAAGCCGTGGCGAGCCGCCACCGCGTCACGGTCACGCTCTGGCAGCGGGTCGGCGACGACCGCGTGGTGCTGATCGACCGGGCCGTGGCCGATGCCGCCATGCAGGTGCACATGCCGATCGGCCAGCGCCTGCCCTTGCACGTCGGCGCGCTCGGCCGCTGCATGGCGGCGCAGGCCGGGCTGCGCAAGGCTCAGCTGCGCGAGGCCTTCCGCCCGCTGCGCTGGGAGTCGCCGCCCTCGTTCGAGCAGTACTGGCGCTCGGTGCGCCTCGCGGCCGAGCAGGGCTGGGCCGCCGACGAGGGCAACTTCGTGCGCGGCGCCACCACGGTGGCCGCGGTCGTGCCCGATGCCGACGGACGGCCGGCGTTCGCCCTGAGCGCGGTCGGCTTCAGCGACCAGTTCACCCCGGCCAGCCTGGCGGCGCTGGGCGAGGAACTGCGCGACCGGGCTCGCGCGGCCGCCACCACACCCGTCACCTGAGTTCCCCACCGGAGACCGCATGGCCCTCGACTTCAGCTTCTCGCCCGAACACGAGGCGGTTCGCGAGACGGTGCGCCGCTTCGCCCGGCAGCACATGGCTCCGCTGGTGCATCAGGCCGAAGAGACCGAGACCTTCCCGCGCGAGCTCTTCGCCCGCTGGGGCGAGCTCGGCCTGCTCGGCGTGCGCTACCCGCAGGCCGATGGCGGCAGCGGCATGGACAAGATCGCCGACTGCATCATCCGCGAGGAGATGAGCGCGGTCTGTCAGGCCTTCGCCTCGAGCTGGTCGGCGCATACCCACCTCGGCATCTGGCCGATCTGGAAGATCGGCACCGAGGCGCAGAAGGCGCGGTTCTTCCGCCCGGCGCTGGCCGGCGAGCGCATCTCCGCCTTCGGCCTGAGCGAGCCCGATGGCGGCTCCAACATCCGCGCGCTCAAGACCCGCGCCGAGAAGGTCGAGGGCGGCTGGCGCCTGAACGGCAGCAAGCTCTACATCACCAACGCCCCGATCGCCGACTTCATGCTGGTGGCCGCGCGCACCGGCGCCGAACTCACCGCCGAGGCGATCAGCCTGTTCATCGTCGAGATGCCCAACCCCGGCTTCGACATCCACAAGCTGCGCAAGGAGAGCATCCGCAGCTCCGAGACCGGTCTCATCCACATCGCCGACGCCTTCGTGCCCGATGACTGCCTGCTCGGCGGGCGCACCGGCACCTACCCGGTGATCCTCGAGTCGCTCAGCGAGAACCGGGTCGGCGTGGCGGCCAACGCGCTGGGCATGGCCCGTGCCGCCTTCGAGGCGGCCAGCCGCTACGCCAGCGAGCGGGTGATCGGCGGCCGCCCGATCGGCGACTACCAGTCGATCGCCCACCAGATCGCCAACATGTCGGCGGACATCGAGGCGGCGCGCTGGCTGGTCTATCACGGCGCCTGGCGGGTCGATCAGGGCACGCTCGACCCGGCCACCGCCGCCCGGGTGAAGCTCGTGGCCAGCGAGACCGCGGTCCGGGTCAGCGAGGCGGCCATCCGCGTGCTGGGCGGCGCTGGCATCATGCGCGAGTATCCGGTGGGTCGCATCCACCGCGACGCCCTGCTCTACGTCATCGGCGAGGGCACCAGCGAGATCCAGCGCAACATCATCGCCCGCTCGCTGGGCTTCAAGGCCTGAGCGTCCTGCCGTCACCGCCACCCGTTCCCCGGAGCCGATCATGCCGCTGCCCGCCGAGCCCGCCCTGCACCGCATCCCCACCCGCGACGGGCTGGTCTTCAATGCCTGGATGGAAGGCCCCGCGCACGGTCCGCTCGTGCTGCTGCTGCACGGCTATCCGCAATCGCGCCACAGCTGGCGAGCCCAGCTGCCGGCGCTGGCCGCGGCGGGCTACCGCGCGGTCGCGCCCGACCAGCGCGGCTACTCGCCCGGCGCGCGGCCCGATCCCGCCGACATCCGGAACTACCGCTACGAGCTGCTCATCCAGGACGCCATCGACATCGCCGATGCCTGCGCCGGGCCGGGCGCGCGCTTCCACCTCGTGGGCCACGACTGGGGCGGGCAGGTGTCCTGGGGCGTGGCCGACCGGCATCCGCACCGGCTGGCCTCGCTCACCATCCTGTCGCGGCCGCACCCCTCGGCCTTCCTGCGCGCGCTGCAGGCCGATCCCGACCAGCAGCACCGCTCGCGGCACCACACCGCTTTCCTCGACCCCAACACCGGCCCCATGCTGCTGGCCGATGGCGCCCGACGCCTGCGCGCGCGCATGGCCGAAGGCGGCATGCCGGCCGAGTCCATCGAGGGCTATCTGTCGGTGCTCGGCGAACCCGCGGCGCTGGAGGCAGCCCTGGCCTGGTACCGGGCCCGCGAGGGTCTGCGCACCCCCATGGGCCCGATCCGGGTGCCCACGCTCTATGTCTGGGGTGACGGGGACCAGACCGTGGGCCGGGCCGCGGCCGAAGGCACCGGCGAATTCATCCAGGCGCCGTACCGCTTCGCCGAGCTGCCGGGCATCGGCCACTTCTCGTCCGACGAGTCGCCCGAGGCCGTCACCCGGCTGATGCTGGC
>JBIKWU010000110.1:0-11648 GCA_044356115.1 Burkholderiaceae bacterium | reverse complement strand
CGTGTCGCTGGCCACCTTCATGACGGTGCTCGACAGCTCGATCGCCAACGTATCGGTGCCGGCGATCGCCGGCGACATGGGCGTGAGCCCGACGCAGGGCACCTGGGTGATCACCTCCTTCGGGGTCGCCAACGCCATTTCGGTGCCGCTCACCGGATGGCTGGCCCGTCGCTTCGGGCAGGTGCGCCTGATGATCGTCTGCGTGCTCGCGTTCACGCTGTTCTCGTGGTTGTGCGGCTTTGCAACCTCGCTGGAGTCACTGGTTGCCGCGCGCGTGCTGCAGGGGCTCGCGGCCGGTCCGATGGTGCCGTTGTCGCAGACGCTGTTGCTGTCGAGCTACCCGCCGGCGCGTGCCGGCACCGCGCTGGCGGCCTCGGGCATGACCGTGCTGGTGGCGCCGGTCGTGGGGCCGCTGCTTGGGGGCTGGATCACCGACAACATTTCGTGGCCGTGGATCTTCTACATCAACATCCCGGTCGGGCTGCTGTCGGCCGCGATGACCTGGTCGGTCTACCGCCGGCGCGAGTCGGCGCACGGCCCCACGCCGCTCGACGTCATCGGCCTGGCCCTGCTGGTGGTGTGGGTAGGCTCCCTGCAGCTGATGGTCGATCAGGGCAAGGAGCTCGACTGGTTCGAGTCGCGCGAGATCATCGTCCTGTCGGTCATCGCCGCCGTGGGCTTCGTGTTCTTCCTGGCCTGGGAGCTCAACCAGGGTTCGCCGATCGTCGACCTGCGCCTGTTCACCCAGCGCAACTTCACGCTGGGCACCGTGGCCTTCTCGGTGTCGTACGGACTGTTCTTCGGCAACGTGGTGCTGTTGCCGCTGTGGCTGCAGCAGCACATGGGCTACACCGCGATCTGGGCCGGCGCGGTGCTCGCGCCGGTGGGCGTGTTCGCGATCATGCTCTCGCCCTGGGTGGGGCGGCACATCTCGAAGATCGAGCCGCGCCTGCTGACCACGGTCTCGTTCTTCGGTTACGGGCTGGTGCTGTGGCTGCGCGCGCAGGTCACGGTCGAGTCCGATCTCTACACCATCCTGATGCCCACCGTGCTGCAGGGCGTGGCCACGGCGTTCTATTTCATCCCGCTGCAGGCGATCATCTACTCGGGGCTGCCGCCGGCCCGGCTGCCGGCCGCCGGCGGCCTGAGCACCTTCGCGCGCTTCGTGGCCGGCGCGGTCGGCACCTCGGTGTTCACCACGCTCTGGGAGCGACGGGCAAGCCTGCACCATGCCCGGCTCACCGAGATCGTCGATGTCGCCGGGCCGGTCGCGCTGCCGGCGCTGCAGCGGCTGCGCGAGGCGGGATTCTCCGAGGCGCAGACCCTCGGGCTGGTCGACCGGCTGATCGACCAGCAGGCGCACACCATGGCGGTGACCGATGTCTTCCAGCTGTCGGCCTGGCTGTATCTCCTGCTGCTCTTGCCCTTGTGGTCGACCGGGCCGATGCTGGCCCGACCCGCCCGCCCTGTGGCAGACTGAAGTCACAACGATTCGCAGGCGTTGCCGACCGGCCGCCTGACCACGCCAGGAGACAACCATGAGTTCATCGCCCGTCGATCCGCAGGCGCTCGCCCTGCAGCGCCTGTATCACTGGGAAAAGACCTCCCCCGACAAGATCGTCTTCACCCAGCCCATGGGGGGCGGTGCGGTTCGCGAGTACACCTGGCGAGAGGTGCTCGACCAGACCCGCCGGATGGCCGCGCATCTCGTCGCGCAGGGCTTCCCGCCCGGCTCGCGCATCGGCATCCTGTCCAAGAACTGCGCCCACTGGCTGATGAGCGACTTCGCCATCTGGATGGCGGGTCATGTGTCGGTGCCGCTCTACCCCACGCTGGCCCCCGACACCATCCGCCAGATCCTGGCGCATAGCGAAACCCGGCTGCTCTTCGTGGGCAAGCTCGATGGCTGGGAGGGCATGAAGCCCGGCGTGCCGGCCGATCTGCCCTGCATCAGCTACCCGCTGTCGCCGCCGACCGACTATCCGACCTGGGATGACCTCGTCGCGCGCACGGCACCGCTGTCCGGCGAGCCGGTCCGGCCGGGCAGTGACCTGAGCACCATCATCTACACCTCGGGCACCACCGGCATGCCCAAGGGGGTCATGCACAGCTTCGATACCTTCGCGTGGTCGATCCAGTCGGGTCTCAAGCGCGTGCCGCTCGACGCCAATGCCCGCATGCTCAGCTACCTGCCGCTGTCGCACGTGGCCGAGCGCATGCTGGTGGAGCACTCGCTGCTCGCACTGGGCCTGCATGTGTTCTTCGCGGATTCCCTCGAGACCTTCACCGCCGACCTGCAGCGCGCACGTCCCACGGTGTTCTTCTCGGTGCCCCGACTGTGGGTGAAGTTCCAGCAGGGCGTCAGCGCCAAGATGCCGCCCGAGAAGCTCAAGCGGATGTTGCGCATTCCCATCCTCGGCGGGATCGTGCGCCGCAAGATCCTGTCGGCGCTCGGCCTCGACCAGTGCCGCTTCGCCGCTGGTGGCGCAGCGCCCATGCCCCCCGATCTGCTGCGCTGGTACGAGTCGCTCGGCCTGTCGATCGTCGAGGTCTACGGCATGACCGAGAACTGCGGTGTCTCGCATGCCACCCTGCCGGGTGTGCCGCGGCCAGGCACGGTGGGCAAGCCCTACGAGGGCGTGGAGTCGCGCATCGATGCGCAGTCGGGCGAGATCCAGGTGCGCAGTCCAGGCCTCATGCTGGGCTACTACAAGGAACCCGAGCTCACCCGCCAGACCCTCACCGACGACGGCTGGCTGCGCACCGGCGACAAGGGCCAGCTCGATGGCGAGGGCAACCTGCGCATCACCGGCCGGGTCAAGGACCTGTTCAAGACCAGCAAGGGCAAGTACGTGGCGCCCGCGCCCATCGAGGACCGCCTGGTCATGCACACCAGCGTCGAGGCCTGCGTGGTCACCGGCGCCAATCTCGGCCAGCCCCTGGGCATCGTGATGCTCAGCCCCGATGCCGCGCAGCGCGCTGTCGCGCAGGCCGAGCGCGCGCAGCTCGAGTCCTCGCTCGCCGAGCACCTCAAGTCGGTGAACGCGGCCCTCGATCCGCACGAGCAGCTGGACTGCCTGGTGGTGGTCACCACCCCCTGGACCGTGGAGAACGGGTTCGTCACGCCCACCTTCAAGGTCAAGCGCAACCGGATCGAGGAGGTCTACGGCGAGCGCTTCGAGGGCTGGGTGTCGGCTCGGCGCACGGTGATCTGGGAGCAGGCCTGAGGCGCGGCAGCGGCGCTGCATCCGCTCGGCCGCCAGCCCGCGGCCGGGCGGCTCAGCGCTGCGACCCCATCGCCAGCCCCACCACCGCCAGCATCGAGGCGGCCATGGCCAGGTTGATCGCGCGCTGCACGGGGCCGGGCAGATCGAGCCGGCGCAGCGCCACGCCGAACCACAGCCAGGCGAGGTGGATCGGCAGCCAGAGCAGGTTGATGATCGCGAACTTGATCAGGGTCTCGGCCAGCAGGCTGCCCGGCCAGAACGGAAAGCCGGTGAACAGCGCGGTGTTCACCACATAGGCCTTCGGGTTGATGAGCTGCAGGGTCACGCCGTTCATGAAGCCCGGCGCAGATTCGGCGCTGGCAAAGCCCACCCGCGACCCGGAGAACGCGATCTTCGCGGCGAGCCAGATCAGGTAGAGCACCGACCCGGTGAGCAGCGTCACCCGCAGCCAGGGCACCGACAGCATCAGCGCAGCCAGGCCGCTGATCACCATCACCCCCACCAGGTTCGAGCCCACGCACAGTCCGGCCAGAAAGCCCGAGCCGGCCCGCCAGCCGAAGCCCGAGCCCACGCCGGCGATCGACAGTACCCCCGGGCCGGGGGTGATCAGCAGCAGGAAGACCGCGGCCAGAAAGCTCAGCACGCGCGCGCCCGGGCAGCCCTCATGGGCGGGTCAGGCCGCGCTCACTGCTCGCCCCAGGGCATCTCGCCCCAGAGCTTGCGGAACTGGACGTCGGCGTCTCGCAGCACTGCCCCGTACTCCGGCGGGGCGAGGTAGCGCAGCGGCGCGAACACCGCGCCGGCGGCGCGGATGAACTCCGGATCGGCGGCGGCCCGCCGCACCGCGTTGACCAGCCGCTCGCGGATGTCGGCGGGCAGGCCGCGGGGCGCCGCGATGCCGCGCAGCGATGACATCTCGATCGGGTAGCCCTGCTCGCGGAAGGTGGGCAGATCGGGCGCGATGTCGGTGCGCACCGGGCTCATCTGGCCGAGGTTGCGGAAGGGCGAACCGCCCTTGATCGCCTGCTGCGCCTCGCCGATGTTCACCGCCGCCACGTCGATCTGCCGGCCGAGCGTGGCCTGGCGCACGTCGGCGGCGCCCTTGAAGGGCACGTGCACCATCTTGACCTTGGCGATGCGCTCGAACATCAGCATGGCCAGATGGTCATCGGAGCCTACGCCGGTGGTGCCCACCGTGACCTGTCCGGGGCGGGAACGGGCGTAGGCCGCCAGTTGATCCAGGTTGGTGATGCTGCTGCTGGTCAGCACCGCGAAGTTGCCCGGGTCGTCGATCACGTTGCCGAGCAGGTCGTAGCTTTCCCAGGTGAAGTTCACCTTGCGCTCGATCGGCACGGTGAGCACGGTGGGCGTGTTGATGAAGCCGATGGTGTAGCCATCGGGCGCCGCGCTGGCCAGGGCGGCGAAGCCGATCGCCCCGCCGGCACCGGTACGGTTCTCGACGATGATGCGCGTGCCGGGGCCGAGCTGGCGCTCGATGAAGGGCGCGATCGCGCGCGCGGTGACGTCGGTGGCGCCGCCGGCGGTGTAGGCCACGATCATGCGGATCGGCCGGTCGGGCCAGGCCAGCGCCGGGCGCGTGGCGGTCACCGCGAGCAGGGCCAGGGCGAGGCAGGCGAATCGGCGCAGGGCGAGGAAGGTCATGGTGTTTCCTTGGCGTGGGGCGTGGGGCGTGGGGCGTACAGGGGACAGATCCGGGTCAGGCGGGCCCGGGCCGGCGGCCGAACGCGGCCGCGAACCGCTCGGCATAGGCCGGCCAGACCTCGGGGTTGACCAGCCTGGGCGGGCGCTGGCCGGCCAGCACCGCGAGGATCTGCTCGGCCGAGATGCGGGCCATGTTGCGCCGTGCCTCATGGGTGACGCCGGCGGTATGGTAGGTGGCCACCACCGTGGGCAAGGCGAGCAGCGGATGGTCGAGCGGCGGCGGCTCGCGGTCCCAGACGTCGAGCCCGGCGCCGGCGAGCCGGCCCTCGGCGAGCGCCTGCGCGAGGGCCTGCTCGTCGTGGATGCCGCCGCGGGCGGTGCTGATGAACACCGCCCCGGGCTTCATGCGGGCGATGGCGGCGGCGTCGATCAGCCGCAGCGTGCCGGCATCGCGCGGGCAGTGCACCGACACGATGTCGGCCTGCGCGAGCAGCGTGTCCAGCGCCACCGGCTGCGCACCGCGGGCGCGGATCTCGGCCTCGGTGAGCAGCGGGTCGCTGGCCAGCACCCGCATGCCGAAGGCCGCGCCCAGCGCGGCTACCCGCCGGCCGATGTGACCGATGCCGATCAGGCCCAGGGTCTGGCCGGCGATCTCGCGGCCGGTGAGCGACTCGCGCGAGAAGCCGCGCTCGGCGCGCAGCCGCCGATCGCTCTCGGCGATGCGATGGGTGACCGCGAGGATCAGACCGAGGGTGTGCTCGGCCACCGAGACCGCATTGCCGCCGCTCTGGTTGACCACCGCGATGCCGGCGCGGGTGCAGGCATCGACATCGATCGGGTCGTAGCCTGCGCCGTAGGACGACACGCACAGCAGCGCCGGGCAGTGCGCGAGCAGCGATTCGCGCACATGGCAGTGGGCCGGGAGCTCGTCCTTGGCGGCCGAGACATGGAACACCACGGCCTCGTGCAGCGCCGCCTGCGCAGCCGCCGCATCGGTCGGCGTGGGCAGCACCGACAGCGCCAGGCCGTCGTGGCGGCGCAGCGTCTGGTCGAACACCGGATCGACCCAGGCGTCGAACCGGACCACGCGGGCCTGGGTCATGCTCAGGACACCTTCAGGCCGCGGGCCTGCAGGGTCTGGTCGATCCAGCGGTCATCGTAGCGACCTTCGGCGATGGCTGCCAGGGTGTTGGCCTCGTCGGCGAGCTTGCGGCGCGCGGCGCCGGCGAGCGACTCGGCCTGCGCCGGCGACACGAACACCACGCCGTCGTCGTCGCCGATCACGATGTCGCCCGGGCTGACCACGCAGCCGTCGATCGACACCGGCAGGTTGATCTCGCCCGGCCCCTCCTTGTAGGGCCCGCGGTGGCACACGCCGCGCGAGTAGCAGCCGAAGTCGTCGTCGCGAAAGCTGGCGCTGTCGCGGATGGCGCCGTCGATGACCACGCCCACCGCGCCGCGCGAGCGCGCGACGTTCTTCATGATGTCGCCGAGCAGTGCCCGGTCGGTGGCGCCGCCGCCGTCGACCACCAGCACATCGCCCGGTCGCACCAGTTGCAGCGCCTTGTGGATCATCAGGTTGTCGCCCGTGCGCACCCGCACGGTCAGCGCGCAGCCCAGCACCGCGGTGCCCGGACGATGCCGGGGCAGCAGCGCCGCGGTGCCGCCCAGCCGGCTCATGCAGTCGCTGACGATCGAGGTGGGCAGACCGCTGAAGAGCGCCACCAGGCTGGGGCTGGTGTGGATGCGGGGCTGGATGCTGAATCCGGGTGCGGTCACGGCGGGTCTCCGGCGCGGGGATCGGGAATGGCCGGACCTTACCGAATGCGATTGCCCGCGCGCCGGTCCGCCGGCGCTTTCCGGAATCGGCCCCGCTCAGCCTGCGCGGCGGGTGCCCTTGGCGCGACCGAGGTACTCCTTCGCGGTGGGGCGCTCGTGCAGCCACCCGGCCCAGCGCTTCGCCACCTTGGCCATGCGCTCGGGCGCCACGCCGAGCTGGGCCATGGCCACGCAGCCGTTGACCGACTCGTGGTACTCGGCGATGAGGCTGCCGCGCAGCACGAAGCGGCTCATGCCGTCGATGAGCACCTGCCGGCCGGTGAACTCCGCCACGGTGGAGCTGAAGCTCGACAGCGACCAGGCATAGCCGATGTTGCCGGCGCAGACCGGGTCGAACATCTCCCAGCGGTAGTCGGGCCCGGCATCGCGGTGGAACACATGCTGCATCATGTGGCCGATCGCCTCGCGCCCCACATGCGGGCCATAGATGTAGTCGTGGTAGATGCCGTCCTCGGTGAAGCAGGCCGCGAAGGCGGCGCCGTCGCCGGCCTCGGCCGCGCGGGTGAAGCGCTCGAGCAGGGCGGCGAACTCGGGAGTGTCCATGGCTTGTCTCCTGGAAGGGCGGCGGCAGCGGATGCGTTGACTTCCATCGGGGCTGCGACGAGGATGAGGCGCCCTGGCGCGCGGATGGTGCTGCCTGCCCGCCCGGCCCATGTCGATCCTGCCACCGAACCCGACGCGCGTGCGTCGTCTCCGGAGAGTGTCCGTGTCAACTCCCAGCTTCAAGCGCCGACTCGTCTCGATCCTCGGCGCCTTGTTCAGCCTCGCGGCGGCCGCGCCGGCGGGCGCGCAGGCATTCCCGTCGCGTCCCATCACCTTCGTCGTGCCGGCCGCCCCGGGCGGCATCCTCGACCAGACCGCGCGTCTGGTGGCCGGCGAGCTCAGCAAGCTGGTCGGCCAGCCGGTGGTGGTCGAGAACAAGGCCGGCGCCAGCCAGATCATCGGCGCGCAGGCGGTGGCCCGCGCCGAGCCTGACGGCTACACCCTGCTCATGGGCAGCATCGGCCCGAATGCCGCGCATTACGGCGTCTACGCCGGCAAGCTGCCCTACACCCCGGCCGACTTCACACCGGTGGTGCACGCCATCTCCATGCCCAACGTGCTGCTGGTCAACCCCTCGGTGCCGGCGGCCACGGTACCCGAGCTGGTGGCCCTGGCCAAGGCGAAGCCGGGCGGGCTCGTGCTCGGCTCCTCGGGCACCGCCACCTCGGGCCATCTCGCCGCCGAACTGCTGCAGGCTCGCGCCGGCATCCAGTTCACGCATGTGCCCTACAAGGGGTCCACCCCGGCGCTCACCGACCTGATCGGCGGCCAGGTGCAGGTCATGGTCGACAACCAGGTCACGGCACTGCCGCAGATCAAGGCAGGGCGGGTGAAGGCGCTCGCGGTCACCAGCGCCCAGCGCACGGCCGAGCAGTCCACGGTGCCCACCGTGGCCGAGTCCGGCTACCCGGGCTTCGAGGTGACGGTGTGGGTCGGCTTCATGGCGCCTTCGCGCACGCCCGCGCCGGTGGTCGATGCCCTGCACCGCGAGATCAGCCGCGTGCTCGCCATGCCGCAGGTGAAGCAGCGCGTCGCCGAGATGGGCGGCTACACCATGCCGCTCAGCCCGGCGCAGTTCGGCGCCTTCGTGCGCGCCGAGATCGATAAATGGGGCACCGTGGTGCGTCAGGCCGGCATCAAGCCGGAATGAGCCGCGCGCGCGCGCCGCGTCGCCGGCGGGTCGCGTTCGGGCTCGTCGGCGCAGCCGGCCTGGGCTGGCTGGCCGCGCTGGCGGCGGCGTCCGTGGCGGCAACCCCCGCCGCCGCAACCCCCGTCGCCGCAACCCCTGCGGCAAGCCCCGCGTCAGGGGCGGCCGGCGCCTGCCCGGCCTTGCTGCAGCATGGCCTGCGACGCCTGCAGGACGACCAGCCGCTGCCGCTGTGTCCGTTCGCGGGCAAGGTGCTGCTGGTGGTCAACACCGCGAGCTACTGCGGCTTCACGGGGCAGTTCGAAGGCCTCGAGGCGCTCAATGCCCGCTATGCCCGCCGCGGCCTGGTGGTGATCGGCGTGCCGTCGAACGACTTCCGCCAGGAAGACCCCGATGCGCGCAAGACCGCGGCGGTGTGCTTCAACACCTACGGCGTGAAGTTCCCCATGGCTGCCGAGACCCGGGTGCGCGGCGCGCAGGCCCATGCGCTCTTCGCCGAGCTGGCGCGGGCCACCGGCCAGGCGCCGGCCTGGAACTTCAACAAGTACCTGGTGGGCCGCGACGGGCGAGCGATCGCGCACTTCGGCAGCGGCGTGGCGCCGAACGATGCCCGGCTGGTGAGTGCGATCGAGACGGCGCTGGCGGTGCGTTGACGCCGAGGGCGCCGGGCGGCGGTGAGGGAAGGCTGGTCGGGGTGAGAGGATTCGAACCTCCGGCCTCTACGTCCCGAACGTAGCGCTCTACCAGGCTAAGCTACACCCCGTGGGTCTCGCCGGTGGGTATCGGCGGACAGTGCTGACGGCCCGCGGCGCTTGCCGCCAGCCCTCGCCCGATGCGCGCCGGCGGCCAGTGTCGGGAGAGCCGGGCCGGCGTTTCAGCGGTCTCGCTGAATCGAGTAAGCAGAAAAGTATAGCAGAGCCTGCTTGAACTCGGAAGCCGGCAGACAGTCGATCGCGGCACTGGCGGCCTGCGCCTCCTCGCGGGCGCGGGCGCGGGCATAGTCGAGCGCGCCGGTGCGCGCGATGGCTGCCATGATGGCCTCGAAGTGCTCGGTGCGGCCGTTGGTGATCGCCTCGCGGACCAGGTCACGCTCGGCGGCGGTGCCGGTGGCCATCACGTGGATGAGCGGCAGGGTGGGCTTGCCCTCGCGCAGGTCATCGCCCACGTTCTTGCCGATGTCGCTGGTGACGCCGGAGTAGTCGAGCACGTCGTCGATCAGCTGGAAGGCCGTGCCCAGGCGCCGGCCGTACTCGGCCGCGCCGGTCTCGATGGCTGCCGGCGCCCCGGCCAGGATGGCGCCGAGTTGCGCCGCAGCCTCGAAGAGCTTGGCGGTCTTGTAGCGGATGACGGTGAGGTAGCGCTCCTCGTCGACCTCGGGGTCGTTGCAGTTGATGAGCTGCAGCACCTCGCCCTCGGCGATCACATTGGTGGCATCGGACAGCACCCGCATCACCCGCATGTCGTCGGCCTCGACCATCATCTGGAAGGCCCGCGAGTAGAGGAAGTCGCCCACCAGCACGCTGGCGGCATTGCCGAAGGCGGCGTTGGCGGTCTGGCGCCCGCGGCGCAGCGAGGACTCGTCGACCACGTCATCGTGCAGCAGCGTGGCGGTGTGGATGAACTCGACCACCGCGGCGAGCAGGTGGCGGTGCCCGCTGGTGTCGCCCAGGGCACGGGCCACCAGCAGCAGCAGCGCCGGACGCATGCGCTTGCCGCCCGCGGCGATGATGTACTCGGCCACGGTGTTGATCAGCACCACCTCGGACGCCAGGCGCGAGCGGATGACGCGGTCGACCTCGCCGAGGTCGGCCGCCAGCGCCGGGAACATCTCGAGCGGTTTCATGGGTGGCCGCATTATAGGGGCGACAGCCGGAACTTGCCCTGAGCGCAGGCCGATGCGATACTCGCGGGTTCAGTCAATCCACCCTCATCGAGGTTTTCCATGTACGCGGTCATAAAAACCGGCGGCAAGCAGTACAAGGTTGCAGCCGGCGACAAGATCAAGATAGAACAGATGCCGGCGGACATCGGAACCGAAATCACCCTGGATCAGGTCCTGGCAGTGGGCAGCGGCGAGAACATCGTCGTGGGCGCGCCGCTGGTGGCCGGGGCCACGGTTTCGGTCACGGTGCTCTCCCAGGGTCGTCACGACAAGGTGAAGATCTTCAAGATGCGCCGTCGCAAGCACTATCGCAAACAGCAGGGCCATCGGCAGAACTACACCGAGGTCCTGGTCAGCCGGATCGCCTCGGCGCTGGGCGAGTCGCTCGCGCCGGCGGCCGTCTAAGGAGAAGCCACCATGGCACAGAAGAAAGGCGGCGGCTCCACGCGCAACGGCCGTGATTCCCAGCCCAAGATGCTCGGGGTCAAGGCCTACGGCGGCCAGACGGTCTCGGCCGGTTCCATCATCGTGCGCCAGCGTGGCACCCGGTTCCATCCCGGCGTGAACGTGGGCGTGGGCAAGGACTTCACCCTGTTCGCGCTGATCGACGGCTCGGTGAAGTTCGCGGTCAAGGGCCCGCTCGGGCGTCACACCGTGAGCATCCTGCCGCTGCCCGAGCCCGCCCAGGCCCAGTAAGGCCGGGCAGGTCGCACCACCAGCCCCGCCTCGCGGGGCTTTTTTGTTTGCCGAAGCGGCCGACGGGGATGCCATGAAGTTCATCGACGAAGCGCACATCGAGGTCACCGCCGGCGACGGCGGCACCGGCATCGTGTCGTTCCGGCGCGAGAAGTTCATCCCCCGCGGCGGCCCCGATGGCGGCGACGGCGGCCGCGGCGGCAGCGTGTATGCGCTGGCCGATCGCAACATCAACACCCTGGTCGACTTCCGCTATGCCCGCAAGCACGTCGCGCGCGGTGGCGAGCGCGGGCGCGGCTCGGACCAGTACGGCAAGGCCGCCGAGGACATCACGCTGCGCATGCCGGTGGGCACCATGGTGTTCGACGAGGACAGCGGCGAGCTGCTCTTCGACCTGGCGGCGCATGGCCAGCGCGAACTGCTCGCGCGCGCCGGCGAGGGTGGCCTGGGCAACATCCACTTCAAGTCGAGCACCAACCGCGCGCCGCGCCAGTTCACCCCGGGCGGGCAGGGCGAGCACCGCCGCCTGCGGCTCGAACTCAAGGTGCTGGCCGATGTCGGCCTGCTCGGTCTGCCCAATGCCGGCAAGTCGACCCTGATCGCGGCGGTGAGCAACGCCCGGCCCAAGATCGCCGACTATCCCTTCACCACG
>JBIKWU010000360.1:0-3322 GCA_044356115.1 Burkholderiaceae bacterium | reverse complement strand
TATCCGGATGCCCCACTCCAGGGAGACTTGGCCCACTTTGCGCGGCCAACAGGTGGTGCGGGGTGCTTTGCAGATAGGACCTCGCTGCGAATGTTGACCGCCTTTATCAGAACCCTAGAGGTCGCGAAGGCGCTATGGCAGGCGCCGGCTCAAATGGCGTTTGGGGTTGTTCTTAGGGCGCTTCCTCTGGTTCCTACGCTTGCTTTCCTCAGGCCTGAGCGTCCGACCTGGTTGCCAGCGCTTGTTCCAGAGGCGGGGGCCGACGCCGATTCCATCAGTGGATTCATCGGGGGCGCTGACGCGGCTCTGAGAGCAATGGACCCGCAAGCAGCACTCATTGCGCTTGCGACACCCCTGCATGTCTCCAACCACGAAGTGACCGTGCTGACTGTGGTGCGCTGGAGGCGCTGGGGTTCGAAGGCCGTCGAACCGAGTGAGCTTTGGGAGCGTTATGCGTCTCGTCAGCATCGTGCGTACGGTGACTTTGACGCAGACGAGTGGGGTCTTCAGAGTCTGATATCAAGCTTGCCTCTTGAGGAGGTCATCGACGAAGAAGTCGATGCGGCGCCCATGGCAGCACTTTTGGGCACAGAGGTCATAGGCTATCTTCAACGCGAGCTTTACCCTGAGCGACTCTATGTGCCGGTGGTGACGGGACAGGCGGACGACCTTATTGCAGAGCCGTCGGGAGGAAAGCTTGCCATCAAGTCTTCGGACGTCGAGGTTGCCAGTCAGCAGTACTGGAACGCAGGGTGGTCGCCCGGTCATCCATCAGCAAGCAGCGGTCTCGTTGGCACTGCCTTGATTGGGCGAGCGGACTGGCCTCGAGGTGAAGACGAGGCGGCTCCCGATGGCCACTTCTACCTTTGGCGCTTCAGCAGGCTAAAACGGGAACACGGCTACGGTGACTACGAGGAAGAGGCACCGCTGTTCGGAATCATTGAGCTTTAGGATCGTTCGTTTTGAGCCCGAACGTTCCATCTGGCGCACGCTCCTCGCTGGTGAGCGGCTTGACCTACCGAAGGGTGACAGGCACGAGCCGAGGGAAGGCCGGCCGCCGCTTAAGAGTGCAGTAGGCGAATGTTTCACGCCAAGACGAGGTTTGCCAGCGCAGCAGGGTTTTCGGCGGGGCCGCGAATGGCAGCACCGGGTCGATCTGCGACGGTCGCGGGACGCGATGGCGGTCGCACGACCAGTCCGAATGCAAGCGTCCGGCCCAAAGGCCGGTCCCGGGGGTGAAGCAGCCGGCCAGGCCGTGCCGCATCGCTCGACCGCTTCTGGCAACAGCGGTCACTTGGAGCCCAGTCGTCCAACGACCGAGATCAGTCTGGAGCAGACATCGTCGGGCGCGCGCATGCCCTGCAAGCGCCTGAATCAGGCGGACAACAGCTCCCGCCCCCTGCCCTGCCTGAACGGGATCACCTTCCCTCCCGATCGCACTCGGTCCAGGTAATCAGCCCAGCCCTGCATCATCTCGCGGCGCTCGTCCAGGTACTGCGCGTGGTTGTAGGCCGCGCGGGTCCGATCGCGCTCCACATGCGATAGCTGCGCCTCGATGACGTCAACCCGGTACCCCATCTCGTTGAGCGCCGTGGAGGCGATGCCTCGGAACCCGTGCCCGGTCATCCGGCCCCTGTAGCCCATTCGCTGCAAAGCCATCAGGATCGTGCCGTTGCTCATCGGGCGCTCATGGTCACGTTCGCCCGGAAAAAGCAGCGCGTTGCCCTGGCAGCGATCCTCACCACGCGCCACCCGCAGCGTTCGTAGCCACTCCAGCGCCTGATGGCTTAGCGGCACCAGGTGCGCCCGCCGCTTGCCCATCACCCCCTTGCGCCCGATCCGATCAGGCGGAATCGTCCACTCCGCCCGCTCGAGGTCGAACTCATCCCAACGAGCCTGGATCAATTCAGATGTCCGCACGAAGGTCAGCGCCATCAGCTGGATAGCCACCCGCGTGTACACACTGCCCTGGTAGGCGTTGATCGCGCGCAGCAGCCCCGGCAGCTCGGTGGCACCAACCCTCGCGAAGTTGGTGACAATGCGCGGCTTGAGAAAGTCCGATGGCTTCAGATCAGCGACCGGGTTGCGATCGGCCAGCCCGTGGGCAACCGCCCAGCGCATCACCACACCGCAAGTCTGTAGCACCCGTCGAGCCAGTTCCGGCACCTCGCGCTCCTCCAGCCGGCGAGCCATGGCGACGAAGTGCGAGACGCGCAGTTCATCCACCGGCACATGACCGATCAACGGAAACGCATCGGCCACCAGACGCCCGATCACGTAGTCCGCGTAGCGCGCCGTCTTGTTGATGCGCCAGCCCTCCCACCAGCGCCGCGCCACGGCCTCGAAGGCGCGCTCCATGGAGACCTGGGAGGCGCGCTTGAGAAGCTTGCGCTCGGCGCCGGGGTCCTCCCCCGCCTGCAAGCGCTCGCGGGCCTCATCGCGCAGTTCGCGTGCCCCCTTGATGATCCGCTGCGTGCCGGTGTCGCGGTCACGCTCCACGCGACGCGCCAGCGGCACCTCGGGATACTTGCCCAATGCCAGGCGCTTCTCCTTGCCGCCAAAGCGGTACTTCCAGCGCCACAACTTGCCGCCGGCGGCAGTGACCTCCAGGTACAACCCTCCGCCATCGGCGAGGCGGACGTAGGAAACGCCCTCAGGACAGCGGGCGTTGCGGCAGGCCAGATCGGTCAGTGGCATGGGGGCATCTCCCAGCGGTCAGATGCCCCTAGGGAAAATGCCCCCTGCCAGGCTCGCCGCATGCCCCCAAAAATGCCCCCACCTTGAGCTGGCTGTCAATAGATCGTACTGGACGTAGAAAAACAAAAGCCCTGATTTATCAGGGCTTTAGGTATCTTCTCGGGACCTTGCTGGACCCCTTTGGACTAGGCCTTGGCGGAGACGGAGGGATTCGAACCCTCGATGCAGGTTTTGGCCCGCATGCTCCCTTAGCAGGGGAGTGCCTTCGACCTCTCGGCCACGTCTCCTGGCTTCAAGTGCAGATCTGCTCTCGATGCCGGCTCGGAGCGGATTCTACCCCAAACCGGCGGGGCCGCCCTCAGGCCTGCTCCAGGCCGAAGGCCTTGTGCAGGGCGCGCACGGCGAGCTCCATGTACTTGTCCTCGATGACCACCGAGATCTTGATCTCGCTGGTGCTGATCATCTGGATGTTGATGCCCTCCTCCGAGAGCGTGCGGAACATCAGGCTGGCGATGCCCACGTGCGAGCGCATGCCGATGCCCACCACCGAGACCTTGGCGATCTTGGGGTCGCCCACGATGGCGCCCGCGCCGATGCCCGCCTTGACCTTGCCCTCCAGCACCTC
>JBIKWU010000109.1:0-11783 GCA_044356115.1 Burkholderiaceae bacterium | reverse complement strand
CGGTCCATCTGCGCTTTGGCACGGTGCCGATTCGCCGCCTGGTGCGCGAGGCACGGCACGCCGAGCAAAGCGCGCTTCACAATGGCATCGACGCACCCGCCGCCGAGGGCGCGCGCACCTGGCTCTCTGAACTGATCTGGCGCGACTTCTACTTCCAGATCCTGCACCATCACCCCAGGGTGGTGAACGCCGCCTTCCGGCCCGAGTACGACCGCATCACCTGGGCCGGCGGCCCGGGGGCCGAGCAGCTGCTGCGCGCGTGGCAGGAGGGCCGCACCGGCTACCCGCTGGTGGATGCCGCGATGCGCCAGCTGAGCCACAGCGGCTACATGCACAACCGGCTGCGGATGGTGACCGCCTCGTTCCTGGTCAAGGACCTGGGCATCGACTGGCGCGAGGGCGAGCGCTGGTTCGCGCGCGAGCTGATCGACTTCGATCTGGCCGCCAACAACGGCGGCTGGCAGTGGGCCGCCTCCACCGGCTGCGATGCCCAGCCCTGGTTCCGCATCTTCAACCCGGTGACGCAGTCGCAGCGCTTCGACCCGCAGGGCCGGTTCATCCGTCGCTACCTGCCGGCGCTCGCGAACCTGCCCGACCGGGCGATCCACGCGCCCTGGCTGGCCGCGCCGCTGGAGCTCGCGGCGGCCGGCATCCGTCTGGGCGAGCACTATCCGCGCCCCGTGGTGGCTCACGACGTGGCGCGCGAGGCCACGCTCGCCCGCTACGCGGTGGTGAAGGCGCCCGCGGGCCTCAGCCCGAATTCGCCTGACGCGGCACCGGGCGGGTGAAGCGGGCGAGCAGCGCCAGCAGCTCGTCCTCCGGGTAGGGCTTGCCCAGGTAGGCATCGACGCCCAGCTCGAGGGCGTGATTGCGGTGCTTGTCAGCGGTGCGCGAGGTGATCATCACGATCGGGATGCGGGCCAGCCGCGCATCGGCGCGCAGGTGGCGAAGCAGCTCGAAGCCGTCCATGCGCGGCATCTCGATGTCGAGCAGCATGGCATCGGGCACCACCTCCTCGAGCTGACGCAGCGCGTCCACGCCGTCGCGGGCGAGCAGCACCTGATAGCCCTCGCGGCTGAGCAGCCGCTGGGTGACCTTGCGCACGGTGAGCGAGTCGTCGACCACCATCACCAGCGGCGGCAGGGCCTCGGGCATCACCGCCTCGATGGCGGGCGCCGGCAGGCTGCGCTCCAGGCTCTCGCCGGCCGCCATCTTGGCAAGCACCACCAGATTGACGATCAGCACGATGTCGCCATTGCCGAGGACCGTGGCACCGGTGAGCCCGGGCACCCGGGCGGCCTGCGCGCCCACGCTCTTGACCACCACCTCCTGGTTGCGGGTCACCTCGTCGGCATGCACCGCGATGCGCTGGTGGCCGGCGCGGATGATCACCACCGGCGAGAGGTGCTGGGCGAGCGGCACCAGATCCGGCAGCCCGGCCAGGCCGCCGAGGTAGAAGAGCGGCACCACCTGTTCCTGCCAGGGCAGCGCGTGCTGCGCATAGGCATCGGCCAGCGCCTGCGGCTTGAGCTGCAGCACCTGCTCCACGCTGGACGAGGGCACGGCGAAACGCGAGCGCCCGGCCGACAGCAGCACCACCTGCGAGACCGCCAGGGTGAGGGGCAGGTGCACCGTGAAGCGGGTGCCGCGGCCAGTCTCGGTCTCGGTCTCGATGCGTCCGCCGAGCGAGGCCACCTCGGCGCGGACCACGTCCATGCCCACGCCGCGGCCCGACAGCTCGGTGACGCTGGCGGCGGTGGAGAAGCCCTGCACGAAGATCAGGTCGGCCAGTTCGCGATCGGACAGCTTCGCGTTCTCGGCGATCAGCGATTGCGCGCGCGCCCGCTGGCGGATCCGGGCGAGATCGAGCCCGCCGCCGTCATCGGCGAACGAGAGCACGATCTCGCGACCTTCCTGGCGGACCTCGACCCGGATCTCGCCGGTCTCGGGCTTGCCGCGCGCCTGGCGAACGGCGGGCAGCTCGATGCCGTGGGCGACCGAGTTGCGCAGCAGGTGTTCGATGGGACCGGCCATGCGCTCGAGCACGCCGCGATCGACCTCGACCGTGGCGCCGCGGATGTCGAGGTTCACGCGCTTGTCGGTCTCCTTGGCGGCGCGTCGCACCACGCGATAGAGCCGGTCGGCGATCGAGCCGAACTGGACCATGCGTGCCCGCATGAGGTCCTGCTGCAGATCGCGCAGCACCTGACCCTGGCGGTGCAGGTCCTGGCCGGCGCCGTCGAGGCTGCGCATGGCATGGCCCTGCACGGTGGCCACGTCATTGACCGATTCGGCCAGCATGCGGGTGAGTTCCTGGAACCGGGTGTAGCGATCGAACTCCAGCGGGTCGAAGGTGCGTTCATGGTCCTTCTGCTGGGCAATCCGCGCCTGGATCTGAGTGTCGGCCTGGATCTCGATCTCGCGAAGCTGCGCCCGCAGACGGCCGACGTTCTCGGTGAGCTCGAGCAGCGACTGCCGCAGCACCGACAGCTCGTTGTCCAGGCGCGAGCGCGAGATCGACACCTCGCCCGCCTCGTTGACCAGACGGTCGAGCAGGTCGGCGCGCACCCGCACCAGGGGCGCGGGTGCGGCCGCGGCGGCGGGCGGCAGGGCCGGCGCGGCCGGCGACAGGGGCGGCAGGGCGACCGCAGGACCCGGCAAGGCCTCGGATGCCGGCGGGCTGCCCGAACCCGAGGGATCGGCCAGCGGCAGCGCCAGCGCCGACTCCGCCGACGGACTGCTCGGAACAGCGGATGGCGCATCGGCAGCGGCGGTGGCGGTGGCCGTCGCCGGTACCGGCGCGGCGGATGCCTGCGCCACCGGCCGACGCAAGGCGTCGAACAGGGCCATCGCCTTGTCGGTGTGCGCGATGAGCTCCTCGATCCGGGCCAGATCGGGATCGGCCAGCGCGGCAAGCTCGTCGACACGGGTCTCGGCATCGTGCAGCAGCTGGCCCAGGTGCATGGCTCCGGCCATGCGGGCGCTGCCCTTCACGGTATGCAGAATCCGCATCAGCCGCTGCGGCAGACCGGCATCGTGCGGCGCGGCCGCCCAGGCGCGCAGGCTTTCGCCGATGCGCGGCAGGTCGTCGGCAGCCTCCTCGAGGAAAATCGGCAGCAGTTCGGGATCGATCTCGTCGGCCGGGGGCGGCTCGGCCAGTTCGGCCGCGACTCCCTCGGCGGCATCCGGATCATCGGCGGACGGCGCCATCACCTCACCCGACCACCGCGCCGACAGCTCCTCCAGTTCGGCGAGCAGGCCGGGATCCTCCAGGGGCCAGTCGCCACCGGCAAACCGGTGGAGCATACCGTGGATGCGGTCGATCACCATCGCGACCCGCGCGAGTTCGTCAGACGTGACGCCCTGCCTCGACTGCGACTGACGGCGATAGGCCCGCTCCAGGGCGTGCGCCAGCCGGTGAACGGTGTCGAGTTGCATCACCGCCGCGCCACCGCTCAGCGAATGCGCCGCGCGCAAGGCGTCCGCGGACACGTCACGGCCGGGATCTGCCCGCCAGTTCTCGACATCGGCCCGCAAGGCCGCGATCAGCTCGTCGGCCTCGGAGAGGAAGATCAGGTAGAGAGGGCGACTGAGGACGCGGTCGCCGATCCGGACGGTGTCCGGCGCCGCTGGCGGGGCGGCGGCCGGTGCCGGCATCGCCTCGGGTTCATCCAGCCGCACCGCCTCGGGCTCATCGAGGAGCACCGCCTCGGGCTCGTCCAGAAGCACCGCCTCCGGCTCGTCCAGAAGCACCGCCTCCGGCTCGTCCAGAAGCACCGCCTCCGGCTCGTCCAGCAGCACCGCCTCGGGCTCATCCAGCAGCACCGCCTCGGGCTCATCCAGCAGCACCGCCTCGGGCTCATCCAGCCGCTCCGCCTCGGGCTCATCCTGGAGCAGCGCAGCCGGCTCCCGCTCGGGGGAGGCGACCATCGGATCAACCACGGTGCTGTCGCCTTCATCGGCGATCACGGCGACGGGCGCACGCGCTGCCTCGTGGGGCGGCGGCAAGGGTTGACCCTCGCGCAGGGCGCGGGCCGCGCGAACCAGAGGCGCGGGGTCGATCGCCGGATGCTGCCCCGCCCGAAGGCCGGCCACCCAGCCGATCATCTCGCCATGCGCGCGACCCACCAGGTCAAGAAGATCGGGATCGTCGGGCCGGCCGCCGAGCGCCATGCGGTCATTGAACAGTTCCTCCATGGCCCAGGCCGCGGCGCCGAACGCCTCCAGCCCGACCATCCGACTGGAGCCCTTGAGGGTATGGAAGGCTCTGCGCAAGGCACCCAGCGGTGCCTGATCCTGTGGCATCGCCTCGGCGCAGGCCGCCTGCTCGGCGATGGTCGCGAGCACCTCGTCGGCCTCGTCCAGGAAGATCCCGATCAGCTCGTCATCGGCCGCAGCCATGGGCTCGGCGGGCGGGGGCGGCGCAGGGGTCGCGATCGGAAGCGCCGGCGACCGCGGGTACGACGACTGCGGCGGCTGGCCGGGGCCGTCCGATACCCGGGCACCCCCCGGCGAGGCGACCGGCGCGAGATCGGAGAGGGTCCAGTCGGCCTGCTCGAGCGCGGCGAGCGGATCGGATGCCGACGGCTCGAGCAGACCCTCGGCCGGCCCCTCGCGGGCCGCCGGCGGGCCGAGCCAGTCGGGGCCGCTGGTGATACCGGTGTGGATCAGATCGCCGTCGAACTCGATCGCCTCGACGTCGGGCTCCAGCCGCTGGACCGGGGTATCGAGCTCGGGCAGGGCATCGACTGCCTTGGCGAATACCGGCAGGAGATCGAGTTGCGGGTCGGTCCTGCCGGCGTCCTTCACGGCCACGGCCGGGGCATCGTCACGCGTCGCCGGCGCGAGGGCATCGGCCGGCGTCGAGGCCTGAGGCGGCGATACGTCCACCCGGGGTGGCGAAGTCGCGGGTCGGGTGGCGTCGGGACCGGCGGTGCCCGCGCTGAGGTCAGCCCGGAACTCGCCGGTTGCCTCGTCAACCCAGAAGCGCGCGCCGCCCCTTCCGGCCTGACCGAGCGAGGCGATGAAGAAGCCCAGGGCCCCGAGGCTGGACGCGATCTGCCAGGCGGGATCGACGGGTTGTTCCGCCGCGTCGGCAGCGCCGGTCTCCGGCGCTGCGGGCGAGAACGCGCCGAGCTGGTCGGCCGCCCGGTCGGCGCCCTGCGCCGCCGGAGCATGCCCGAACAGGCGCAGCGCGCCCGCGATCTGGCGCAGCCCGGCCACCGACTCGCCCAGGGAATGACCCCCGGTCGGGTCGGCCAGGGCCTCCTCGAGCGTCTTCTCGATCACCCGCAGGCTGGCCTGAGCCTCGGCCACGAAAGCCGCGGTGGTCGCACGCTCCTGCGCAGCCTGTCCGAGTTCACGCATCCAGGCGGGAAGCGCCGCGGGGTAGTCCCTGCCACCGAGCGCGGCGCTGAGCCGGTCGCTGGTCTCGACCCCGCGACGGTCATGCGCCGGGTCGGGGCGACCGCCCTGCTCCAGCGCCTGCTCGAGGAAAAGGATGGTGGTGGCCACCTCGAGCGCGACCGCGTCGGGCATCTGTCCCTGCTCGACCCCGGGCACCCGACGCACCTGCGCAAGCGTGCGGGCCAGCGTCTGCAGGCCGACTGCCGGCAAGGCGTCGAGCGGCGCGCGCAGCGCTTCCAGGGCCTCGAGCAGCACCGGCGCATCGCTGAGGCTGCCGCGGGACAGTCGGTCCAGCGCGCCGCGGGCGCGTCCCAGGGCCTCGCGGGCCTGACGCATCGCGCGGGCATCGATGCGACCGGCCGGAGCGAGATCGGCATCCTCGGAGGGCGCCTCGCCCAGACCGAAGGCGACACGCACATCGTCGACCGCGGCATCACCCGGCACCGCGAGACTGATCGCGAACAGCATCTCGGCCAGCAGACGCTCGCCGGGAACCGGGCGCGACTCGAGCGTGCTGCGCAGGTGCAGGTTGAAACGGGCAAGCAGCCGCTTGGCCGTCGCATCGAGCGGTACCCGCCCGCCATGAAGGCCGCTGAAATAGGCATCGGCCACCCACCAGAACCCCAGGTCATTCACACCGGGTGCCGCGGCGCGGACGGCACTGACCGCGCGCCGCATCAGGCGCGGACCGACCGGCGAGCCAGGCTCGCGGATCGCCTGCAGCAGACCCTTTTCAAAGGCGGTGCGCATGGCCGCGACCGCCGGTGCTCCCTCGGCAGGCGCGGGCGGCAGGGGCGCATCGGCGAGCGCGGCGAGACTGGGACTGAACAGATCGGCCGGGTTGGCGGGCCCCGCCTTGCGGGCCTGCAGCAACTGCTCGTAGACCGGGAACAGGCGCACCGGCCGATCAGGCATGCCGGCAGCGAGCCCGTCGAGGTACTCCACCAGGGTCTGCAGGGCATTCATCAGCAGACTGGCGATCGCCGGCGTGAACACCGGATCGCCGCTCTCGCAGGCCGAGAGCAGGGCCTGCGCCTCGCGGATCACCGGCTTGGAGGCCTCGACGCCGATGAAGGCGAGCACTCCGTCGAGTTGGCCGAGCAGCCGACGGGCCTGCTGCAGCCCGGAGAGGTCGACCGCCTCGAGGCTGAGCTGGCGCTCCAGGGTGTCCTCGATGCGCGTGAGGGTGGCGCGAATCTCGGGCAGGCACCAGGAGACGCTGACGGGATCGCAGGCCATGGCGGTGCTCAGGCAACCTTGAAGCGCGAGACGGAACTCTTCAGTTCCTGCGCGAGTTCAGCCAGCTGGCGGATCGAGCCCGCGGTCTGCAGCGTGCCTTCGCTGGTCTGTTCGGTGACCAGCAGGATGCGCTGGATCGACTGGGCCACGGTGCCGGCCGAGGCGGCCTGCCGCGAGGTGGTGTTGGAGAAGTCCTCGATCAGCTCGGCCAGATGGGTGGAGACCCGGCCGATCTCGCCCAGCGCGCGGCCGGCGTCATCGGACAGGCGCGTCCCCTCCACCACGCCCTGGGTGCTGCGTTCCATGGCCGCCACCGCATTCTGGGTGTCGGTCTGGATGGTCTTGATCAGGCCCGCGATCTGGCGGGTGGCCTCGGCGCTGCGCTCGGCCAGCCGCTGCACCTCCTCGGCCACCACCGTGAAGCCGCGCCCGGCCTCGCCGGCCGACGCGGCCTGGATGGCGGCATTGAGGGCCAGCACGTTGGTCTGCTCGGTGAGGTCCGAGATGAGCTCGACGATCTCGCCGATCTCCTGCGAGGACTCGCCCAGCCGCTTGATGCGCTTGGCAGTCTCCTGGATGTGATCGCGGATGCCGTTCATGCCGGCGATCGCGGTGTGCACCGCGCGCGCGCCCTCCTGCGAGGCGCTCAGCGAATGCCTCGCCACGTTGGCCGACTCGGCCGCGCGGGCGGAGACCTCGTTGATCTGCTGGGCCATGCGCAGCACCGACTCGCCGGTGTCGCGGATCTCGCGGCTCTGCTGCTCCGAGGCGGTCTGCAGGCTGGAGGCGATCATCTGCGCCTGCGACGAGGCCTCGTTGACCATCTCGGCGGTGGCGTTGATCCGTGACACCAGGCTGCGCAGTTCCTCGACGGTGTAGTTGACCGAATCGGCGATGGCGCCGGTGATGTCCTCGGACACCGTCGCCTGCACGGTGAGATCGCCGTCGGCCACCCCCTGCAGTTCGTTCATGAGGCGCAGGATCGCAGCCTGGTTCTGGTCATTGGCCTGCTTGGCATCCTGCTCCAGACGCTCGGCCTCGCGCAGCCGATGCTCCACCTCGCCTGCCCGGGCCCGGGCCTCGACGCGCCAGGCCCGCAGCAGGCCCAGGCCGGCCGAGGCGGCCAGCATCACGCCGCCGAGCGCCAGCCACAGTCGCCAGAGGTGGTCATCCGGGTCGACCACGGCGCGCGCGCGCATCTCGTCAAAGCGCAGGCGCAAGGCCTCGGTCTCGCGATCGAGCGCCTGCGCCTGACCGGTGAGCGCCTCGCCGGCAGCCGGATCGAGCATGACGAAGCGACCGGCGAGATCGTCGACCCGCTTCCACGCCGCGCGCAGCGACTCGAGCCCGGGGGCCACGGCTTCGGACAACGCGATCGGCTCCCCCTGCGGCCCGGCCGACGGTGCCTCGAGACGCGCGACCAGCCCGGCCAGTGCCTGGCGGGATCGGCGCAGCGCGACCAGCGCGGTCTCGCCCGAGGCGGGCGCCAGCAACGCGGCACGACCGAGCTTCTGCGATTCGATGGTGCCATCGGCCAGCGCGGCCACCATGAGCGCCTCGCGGCCCGCCTGCCAGCGATCGAATCCGGCCACGGCCACCGCGATCGCCAGCCCCACGACCAGCAACGCGAGCAGACCGGCGAGTTCGCCTCGCCGCGGTGTCGGCGCGCGAGCGGCCGCAGGCGCCTTGCCCGCGGCCGGCGCCCTGCCCGGCAGAGGCGTGACGTCAGGGGCACGGTCCGCGGCGGGGGGCGGCGGCATCGCCGCCGCGGCCGCGCCACCGGCCGGCCGTGGCGAGGCCGCCGGACGGCCAGCCACCACCGGGCGCGCGGCCGCCGGCGGCTCCGGGGCGGTCTGCCGCGAACCCGGCACCTCGGGCCGAGGCGCGCCGAAGCGGGAGTCCGGCGCCAGACGATCGACCGCGAAGGCGGGATCGTCATCGGCGATGGCGGTGTCACCGAAGATGGTGTCGGGCTCGGGCCGATGCCGGGTCACCGCGGTGTTCTGGAAGAAGGTGCCCAGCCTCACCAGCATCTCCCGCGGAAAGCCTGATCAAACCGGGCGAGCGGATGCGCGCGCATGCTAGCGGGCCACCGTCAGGAATCGCTCGTCGGCCGCCAGCCGGGCGAGACTGAGTTCATGCCACGCGCGACCATCCGGGTCGACCAGGCAGCGCCCCGCCCAGGCAAGCGGCAGATCGGACGAGGGCTCGTGGCGCCAGCCCGAGGCATCGTTCAGACCCAGCATGCGGCTGACCACCAGCGCCGCGTTCAGATTGAGGCTGGCCGAGATCGCCAGCAAGCGCGACTCCTTGACCAGCGGCGTGAACCCGCCACCACTGAATCGCAGCAGATCCGACACGCCGAACAGGGTGCCGCGCAGGTTGACCAGGCCCCGGAACCAGTCGCGGGTATTGGGCACCGGACTGATCTGCGCCGGCACGGGCACGATCTCGCCGGCCTCGGCCAGATCGACCAGCCAGCGGCGCTCGTCGATGGCCATGCCCAGCCGCGCCACCCGGGGCGAGGCGCTGGCATTGCGCAGCCGCTCGGCGAGCCGTTCCTGGAACTCCCGAAGGTGGGTCTTGGTTTCGCCGTCGAAGGCCATGGGGCAGCTCAGTTCACCAGCCCGGCCACGCAGGCCAGGAGTTCGTCGGGCTGGACGGGCTTGACGAGATAGTCACGCGCGCCCTGGCGCAGCGCCCAGATCCGGTCGGTGGGCTCGGCCTTGGTGGAGCACACCACCACCGGGATGCCGCTGGTATCGGGATCACGGCTGAGGTCACGGGTGGCGCGAAAGCCGCTGGCGCCCGGCATGACCACATCCATCAGGATCAGGTCGGGGCGCTCGGCGCGGGCACGGACCAGGCCATCGGCGCCGTTGTCGGCGGTGATCACCGCGTAGCCGCGACCGAGCAGCAACTCCGAGAGGAATTGCCGCTGCGTGGGGGAGTCATCGATGATCAGGATCTTTCGGCTCATGCCGGATCCGCCGCGTCGGCCGACGCGGTCTCGGGCGAGGCCGGCCGCGCGTGCTCGGCCACGGCCTTGAGCAGCGTGTCCTTGGTGAACGGCTTGGTGAGGTACTGCTGGGAGCCGACGATGCGGCCACGCGCCCGGTCGAACAGCCCGTCCTTGGACGAGAGCATCACCAGCGGCGTGCGGCCGAACCTCGGGCTGCGGCGGATCAGCGCGCAGGTCTGGTAGCCGTCGAGACGCGGCATGAGGATGTCGCAGAAGATCAGGTCAGGGGCGTGGTCGGCCACCTTGGCCAGGGCATCGAAACCGTCTTCGGCCAGCACCACGCGGCAGCCGGCCTGCCCGAGGAAGATCTCGGCGCTGCGCCGGATGGTGTTGCTGTCATCGATCACCATCACCGTCAATCCGGCGATGTCGCGGGCCTGGCTCATGGGGCGACTCGGGCAGCGCCACAGCGCCGCGGTTCGGAGGGGGGAAGGCCATGGTACGCCGCCGTGATCCCGGCACGCCGTGCCACCGACCGAAGGCATGGGAGCCGCGACGAGCGAGCCGCGGGGCCCGCCGCGACCGTTGCAACGCGGGCTGCAGGCTGCGAGGGCGCGGCCTGCCGGCTCAGGGCGCCCAAGGCAGCAATCGCACCAGACGCAGCAGCTCGCCACTGCCGGCATCGACCAGCGCGACCAGATCGCGCTTGCCGCCCCGCACCGGATACCAGCGCACCGTGTCCTCGGCCCGGTCGACCGACTTCAGTGCCGCATCGACATCGGCCGCGGGATTGAACGCACGCAGCCGCGCGACGGTCTGGGCCTTGGCCAGCCCCTGGCGGCGCACCGACGCGTAGTCGGTGTAGTAGCGCGGCAGCAGTCGCAGATCGATGCCCTTCGTGGCTGCCGCCAGCAGGAGGGTGCTTCGCTCCTGAGGGTCTTCAGGCAGCTTCGCGCCCACCACCCTCGGACCGGTCTGGCTCAACACCCGAAAACGCTCGGGCGCCATCGCCAGCTGCTCGGGATCGATGTCGGCATCGCTGACCAGCTCGAAGCGATCGACCGCGAAAACCATGAACACCGGCCGCGCCAGATGCACCGCGTGCACGCCATAGGCGAGCGCACCGATCTGCAGTGCCGCGATCACCGCGAGGTCGAAGACCAGGCTGCGCTTGCCCTTGCGGTACACCACGAAGGTGAGCGCCGGCCCCAGGATGACATCGCAGGCGCTGACCAGCAGCAGCAGTTGCGGCGCCCCTGCCGCCACGAAGATCGGCCACGGGTACCAGAGCGCGATCATGATCGCGAACACCGCCGCGGTGACGCCGACACTGATCAGCAGATGCAGGCCGGCCGCGCGGGCGCGGTCTGCCAGCGCAGACGAGGGGAGATTCACGGGGGCCGAAGGCCCGGCGGCATCGGGCAGGGTGTTCGCCATGGCAAGGATTCCGGGGAGACACAGCCTCCCGATCTGAACCCATCGCCGCGGCCCCGGACAAGCCCGCCCTGACGGATGGAAGCCGCCAGGCGCCTGAGCGCCGCAGACCCGGCCTCAGACCTCGACCATCTCGAAGTCTTCCTTGCGGGCGCCGCACTCCGGGCAGGTCCAGTTCATGGGGATGTCCTCCCAACGGGTGCCCGGCGCGATGCCCTCGTCGGGCAGGCCTGCCGCCTCGTCATAGATCCATCCGCAGATCAGGCACATCCAGGTGCTGGGTTCGGTCACGGTGCTCAATGTTTGCTCACTACAATCGATTCATTCTAGCCAGGGCTCCAAAGCGGAATGCTGAGGGCAAATGCCGGTGCCCGCGGGCGCAGACGCGCAGATTTAGCGGCAGACTCCACGCTTTGCGGCAGCACCTTGCCCGCATCCGCCACCACCACCCATGAGCCCAACATCCCATCCCGCCGACCCCGAGGTCGAACAAGCCCCCGACGAGCAAGAGAGCCCACCGCCGGCCTGCGTGCTGTGCTTCAACGCCAGTGATGCCTCCGGCGCCGGCGGTCTGGCCGGTGACGTGGCCACCGTCGCCGCGATGGGCGCGCATTGCCTGCCGGTGGTCACCGCCGTGGTGCTGCGCGACACCGCCGAGGTGTTCGAGCACGAGAGCCTGGACCCCGACACCCTGGCCGAGCAGGCCCGCCACATCCTGGAGGATGTTCCGATCACCGCCTGG
>JBIKWU010000359.1:0-3360 GCA_044356115.1 Burkholderiaceae bacterium | reverse complement strand
ATCTCGCCGCCGGTGGCGCCGCCCCGATTGACCAGCACCAAAGCCTGCTTTTCGTAGACGCCGGCGCGGCCGCGGGTGGCGCCCTTCAGGCCGGCCGCGTCGATGAGCCACCCAGCGGCGAGCTTGAAGCGCCCCCCGGCGAGCGGGTAGCTGACCAGCGACGGAAACCGCGCGATCAGTTCGGCACGCTTCTCGCGGCTCACGATCGGGTTCTTGAAGAAGCTGCCGGCATTGCCGATGCGCGCCGGGTCGGGCAGTCGCGCCGCACGGATGCGGCAGACCTCGGCGGCCACCGCCGCGGCACTTGGCGTGCCGGCATGCCCGGCGAAGGCGGCGGCCAGCGGCGCGTAGCTCAGCACCGGCGCAAACTGCGGCCCGGCCCGCAGGCGCAGGCTGAGGATCAGCCAGCGCTCGCCGCCGGGCTGCTTGAAGATGCTGTCGCGGTAGCCGAATCGGCAGGCCTCGGCGGTGAAGTCCTGCTGCCGGCCGGTATCGAGGTCGACCGCCGTCAGGCCAGCGAAGCGCTCGGCCAGTTCCACGCCATAGGCGCCGATGTTCTGGATGGCGGCGGCCCCGCAGGTGCCGGGGATCATCGCGAGATTCTCCAGGCCGGACAGACCCTGCGCGAGCGTCCAGCGCACGGCCTCGTCCCAGGATTCGCCGGCCTGGAGGCTAACCTCGGCGCCGATGGCCGCGGGCTGCCAGTGCCGGCCGCGGGTGCGCATGCGCAGCACGGTGCCGTCGACGTCAGCCGCCAGCAGGAGGTTGCTGCCGCCTCCGAGCACCAGACGGGCGGGTTCGCCGGCCAGCGCGTCGAGCGCGGCGGGCAGGTCGGCAAGATGGTCGAGCTCGATCAGGCGCCGCGCGCGCGCGCTGACCCCGAAGGTGTTCAGCGCGTCGAGCGGCGCGTTGTCGGTGATGCGCAGCGCCATCGAGGCTGGCGCGCCGCTCAGCTCGGCCGGTAGGCCAGGCGCACGTAGATGGGCGCGTAGGCCTCGGCCTGGGTGATCTCGACCAGCGACTCGCGAGCCAGCTCGAGCAGGGCGATGAAGGTCACCACCGCCACCGGCACGCCGCGCCCCGGCTCGAAGAGCTCCTGGAATTCGGCGAAGCGGCGGTGCTGCAGCGCGCGCAGCACCGTGGTCATGAACTCGCGCACCGAGAGTTCCTCACGGGTGATGCGGTGATGCTGGGTGAGGCGGGCGCGGCGAAGCACATCGGCCCAGGCGTTGCGAAGATCGGGCAGCGTGACATCGGGCAGCTGCGCGCTGATGGTCTGGTCGAGCAGCACCCGGGCAGCCAGGAAGTCGCGTCCGATCTGCGGCTGCTGGTCGATCTGCTGGGCGCCCTGCTTGATGCGCTCGTACTCGAGCAGCCGACGGGCGAGCTCGGCGCGGGGGTCTTCCACTTCCTCGCCGGTGTCGGCCTTGCGCACCGGCAGCAGCATGCGCGACTTGATGTCGATCAGCATGGCCGCCATCAGCAGGTATTCGGCCGCCAGCTCGAGGTTGTGCTCGCGAATCTGCTCCACGTAGGCGAGGTACTGGCGGGTGACCTCGGCCATGGGGATGTCGAGGATGTTGAAGTTCTGCTTGCGGATCAGGTAGAGCAGCAGGTCAAGCGGCCCCTCGAAGGACTCGAGGAACACCTCCAGCGCATCGGGCGGGATGTAGAGGTCGAGCGGCAGCTGCAGCACCGGCTCGCCGTAGAGCCGGGCCAGCACCTTGAGCTCGAGCTGGTCGTCCGGCGCCTGCAGCCCATCGCCGGCAGGCTGGGTCATCCCCGGGTCTGGTAGACGTAGGCCTGCTGGCGCACCCGCGACTGCTGGTCGCGGGCGGTGGTGTCGAGGTCCTGGGGGTGGTCCCACCAGATGGCCCGGCCCTTGCGCTGGTCTTCTTCGAGGTGGGGCTTGTCCTGCTTGAGCTGCTGCAGAAAGCGGGTGATGTCGGATTGGTAGATGGCCATGGTGCACTCCAGATGCGCGATGTTACGCCAGCTCGGGGGCCGGGGTCCGGCGGGCGGCCTCCAGGGCCGACTCGAGATCGGCGAACAGGTTCTCGCGGCCGAGCTCGTCGAGCAGTCCGCCCCGCCGGATCAGCGACAGTGGCTGCTCGGTGGCCTCGGCCAGGATCAGCCTGCCACCGCGGCGGCGCAGCGAGCGCAGCAACCCCTGCAGGGCCTCCAGGCCGGTGGTGTCCATGCTGATCAGCTGATGCAGGTCGAGCACCACGATCTCGCCGGCGGGGCCGGCCGGATCGTCGAGCTGCTCGATGCGGGTCGCCGTGCCGAAAAAGAGCGACCCGAAGAGCCGGAAGGCCCGCACCCGCCGGCCATCGGGAAGCTGGCCGAGATCGGTGGGCAGGCGCACCGGCTCGAGGCGCGTGAGCGAGGAGATGCGCATGATGAAGAACAGGCTGGCCAGCACCAGGCCGACCTCGATCGCCACCGTGAGGTCGAAGATCACGGTGAGCAGGAAGGTGGAGACCAGCACGATCCGGTAGTTGAGGCTGAACTGCCGCAGCTGGCGGAAGGCATGCCAGTCGCCCATGTTGAAGGCCACGAAGAGCAGGATGGCCGCGAGCACCGCCATGGGCAGGTGGTGCGCGAGCGGGGCCGCCAGCAGCACGATCAGCAGCAGGCACAGCGCATGCACCATGCCGGCCACCGGCGAGCGCGCCCCGCTGCGCACGTTGGTGACGGTGCGCGCGATGGTCCCGGTGGCCGCGATGCCCCCCATCAACGGACTGACCACGTTGGCGATGCCCTGGGCCATGAGTTCCTGGTTGGGGTCGTGGCGGTCGTTGATCATGCCGTCGGCCACGCGCGCGCACAGCAGCGACTCGATCGCGCCAAGCAGCGCGATCGACATCACCGGGCCGGCCAGGCTGCGCACGGTGTCCCACTCGAAGTGCGGCAGCGCGAGCCCGGGCAGTTCGCGCGGGATGCCCCCGAAGCGGCTGCCCACGGTCTCCACCGGCATGCCGGTGAGGGCCACCACCGCGGTGCCCAGCACCAGGACCACCACGGTGCCCGGTACCGCGGCCATCCAGCGCCGCCAGCGCGCCGCGTTGGGGTGGTAGGACTTGGGCCACAGCACGATGATCGCCAGCGCCACCAGACCCATGATGAGCGCTCGGGGGTTGAGGCTGCCGAGGTGGCTGGCGATGGCATCGAGCTGACCGAAGAAGTGCGCCGGCATGCGCGGGATGGCCAGCCCGAGGAAGTCCTTGACCTGCTGCAGGGCGATGATGACCGCGATGCCGTTGGTGAAGCCGATGATGATCGGCAGCGGGATGAAGCGGATCATGCCGCCCAGCCGCAGCGCTCCCATCAGGAAGAGCAGCACGCCCGCGCCCATGG
>JBIKWU010000358.1:0-3376 GCA_044356115.1 Burkholderiaceae bacterium | reverse complement strand
CCCGGCCCGGGCCGGCGCGGCATACCATAGCGGGGCAATCCGGCCGCCAAGCGCCCATCGTCATGGACAGATTCAAGCAGATCGAAACCTTTGCCGCCGTGGCCCAGCGCGGCAGCCTGTCGGCCGCTGCGGCCCTCGAGGGCGTGGCGCCGGCGATCATCGGCCGACGCATCGATGCGCTGGAGGCGCGTCTGGGCGTCAAGCTGCTGGTGCGCACCACCCGCAAGGTGAGTCTCACGCAGGAGGGAACCGCCTTCCTGGAGGACTGCCAGCGCATCCTCGAGGACTTCCACAACGCCGAGAGCGCGGTCTCGCTCGGCGGCCGGCAGGCCAGCGGTCACCTGCGGCTGAGCGCCCCGGCCGGCTTCGGCCGACGGCATGTGGCGCCGCTGCTGCCGGCCTTCCTGGCGGCCCATCCGCAGGTGACGATCTCGCTGGAGCTTTCGGACCGCCTGGCCGACATCGTCACCGAGGGCATCGACCTGGCGATCCGCATCGGCCATCTCGAGGACTCGAGCCTGGTCGCGGTGCGCCTTGCCGCCAATCGCCGGGTGGTGGTGGCCAGCCCCGGGTATCTCGCCCGGCACGGCGCGCCCGCCACCCCGGCAGACCTGGCAGGCCACCAGTGCCTCACCTTCGGCCGTCACGGCAACCAGGCGCGCGGCTGGCTGTTCACGCTGAACGGCAAGGTCGAGGCAGTCAGGGTGAGCGGCGCCCTGGAATGCAACGACGGCGCGGTCCTGCATGAATGGGCACTGGCCGGGCACGGGCTGGCCTGGCGATCGATGTGGGAGGTGGCCGACGAACTGCGTGCCGGGCGGCTGGTGAGCGTGCTCGATGCCTTCGAGGCGCCCGACAATGCGATCCACGCGGTGTTCGCGCAGCGGCGCCACCTGGCGCTGCGCATGCGCCTGCTGATCGATTATCTGAAGCAGACCTACGCCAGCCCGGGCTACTGGCCGGGCGCACACTGAGGACGGGCGCTCCTCCAGGACGAGGGCGGCTCGCAGGCCGCCTGAAAACGACAAGGGCGGCCCGCGGGCCGCCCTCCGGAAGCACCGCCCCGCGGGGCGGCCGCCTTAGCGTGGCAGGATCACTTCAGATGCTTGCCCACCAGGCCGGTCATCTCGAACATGCTGACCTGGGCCTTGCCGAAGACTTCCTTGAGCTTGGCGTCAGCGTTGATCATGCGCTTGTTGACGGCGTCCTGCAGGCCGCCCTTCTTGATGTAGTCCCACATCTTCTTGACCACCTCGGTACGCGGCAGGGGCTTGTCGCCGACGATGGAGGCGAGCGCAGCGCTGGGCGTGAGGGGCTTCATGAACGCCGCGTTGGGCTTGCGCGCGGGCTTCTTGGCCGCCGCTTTCTTGGCGGGCGCAGCCGCCGCCTTCTTGGCCGGCGCAGCCGCTTTCTTGGCGGGCGCTGCGGCCTTCTTGGCCGGCGCGGCCGCCTTCTTGGCCGCCGGCTTCTTGGCAGCGGGTTTCTTCGCCGGTGCCTTGGCAGGCGCCTTGGCAGCTTTCTTGGCGCCACTCTTGGCTGTTGCCATGTGTTTGCCTCCGTCAGTGGGTTGGAATGTGTGCGCTATCAGCACGCCGGCCCGACCGGACCGGGTAATTCACGCAGACGCAAGAATGACGCTTCTTTGGGCGCTCGCCAATAGGCCACGTGCAAAAAGATCGGGCGCAATCGCGCCAATGTTGCTTGGCGGACTCAGGCGCTCTCGGTCTCACGCTGGGCGCGCTTGCGCTCATGCTCCTTGAGCAGACGCTTGCGCAGGCGGATGCTGCGTGGCGTGAGTTCGACGAGCTCGTCCTCGGCGATGAATTCCACGGCCTTCTCGAGGGTGAGCTCGATCGGGGGGGTGAGCACGATGTGCTCGTCCTTGCCCGAAGCCCGCACGTTGGTGAGTTTCTTTTCCTTGACCGGGTTCACCACCAGGTCATTGTCGCGGCTGTGAATGCCGATGATCATGCCCTCGTAGAGCGGGTCACCGGGCTTGACGAACATCCGGCCGCGCTCCTGCAGCTTCCAGAGCGCGTAGGCCACGGCCGCGCCGTCGTCCTGGGAGATGAGCACGCCATTGCGGCGGTCCTCGATCTCGCCCGCCCACGGCCCGTAATCGTCGAACACGTGACTCATGATGCCCGTGCCGCGGGTGAGGTTGAGGAACTCGTTGTGGAAGCCGATCAGGCCGCGCGCCGGCACCCGGTAGTCGAGGCGGGTTCGGCCCTTGCCGTCGGACTCCATGTTGCGCAGTTCGCCACGACGCCGCCCGAGCAGTTCCATGACCGCCCCCTGGTTGGCGTCCTCGAGATCCATGGTGAGCATCTCGTAGGGCTCCTGGCGCTCGCCATCGACGGTGCGCAGCCGCGGCTTGGGCCGCGACACCGCGAGCTCGTAGCCTTCACGCCGCATGTTCTCGAGCAGGATGGTCAGGTGCAGTTCGCCCCGGCCCGAGACCACGAAGGTGTCGGAGTCGGCGGCGAAATCCACCCGCAGCGCGACATTGCTCTTCAGCTCGCGCTCCAGGCGCTCGCGGATCTGCCGGCTGGTGACGAAACGGCCTTCGCGACCGGCCATGGGCGAGGCGTTGACCAGGAACTCCATGGTCATCGTGGGCTCGTCGACCTCGAGCATGGGCAGCGGCTGAGGCTGCTGCGGATCGGCCACGGTGCAGCCGATGTCGAGATCCTCGATGCCATTGATGGCGATGATGTCGCCGGCCTGAGCCTCCTCGACCACCTCGCGTTCCAGCCCCTTGAAGCGCAGCACCTGGTTGACCTTGCCGGCCACCGGGGCGCGCCCCGTGACCGCCGGATCGCCGAACATCACCAGCACCTGCTGGCCGGCACGCACCCGCCCGCGTGCGACCCGACCGATGCCGATCTTGCCGACATAGCTGGAGTAGTCGAGCGCCGAGATCTGCAGTTGCAGCGCGCCCTCGACATCGTCGGCACGGGCCGGCACATGCGCGAGCACCGCCTCGAAGAGCGGCGCCATGCTCAGGCCGAGCGCCTGCGCGGCGACGGGCCCGTCGACCCCGCCGGCGGGCAGTTCGCGCATCGCCGACAGCGCGAACCCGTTGACCGCCGAGGCGTAGACCACCGGAAAGTCGAGCTGATCCTCGGTGGCGCCGAGCTTGTCGAAGAGATCGAAGGTCTGGCTCACCACCCAGTCGGGTCGGGCGCCCGGGCGGTCGATCTTGTTGATCACCACGATCGGGCGCAGGCCCAGCGCCAGCGCCTTGCGGGTGACGAAGCGGGTCTGCGGCATGGGTCCCTCCACCGCATCGACCAGCAGCAGCACGCCATCGACCATCGACAGGGCACGCTCGACCTCACCGCCGAAGTCGGCGTGGCCCGGGGTATCGACGATG